>NZ_JAUHIU010000005.1:0-371456 GCF_032381555.1 Bradyrhizobium sp. SZCCHNPS1003 | reverse complement strand
TCGGGATGTGCGGCGGCGTCGTCATGCCCATCGCGGTCTTGCCGTTGTGGCAGGTCGCGCAGTTGGTGTCGGTGGCCGCATGCTTGAACGCCGCGCCACCGAAGCTGGCCGTGCTAGTGTGACAGGACTCGCACGGCAGATTGGTCTGGAGATGATTGCTGGACTTGCCGCGCGCCGTCGTCCCGTTGTGGCAGCTGGCGCAACCGGCGACGATGCCGGCGTGGTCCATCTTCATTCTGATGCGGAAACTCGCCGTCGACCTGTGGCACACATCGCATGGCGCCGCCGTCGTGATGTGGTTCTTCGACTTGCCCCGTGCCATCACGCCGTTGTGGCAGGTCGTACACGACGCTTTCGCCTGGGTATGATCGATCGCCCGAACGTCCTTCCATGTCGAAGTCTGATGGCAGCTCTCACAGCGCCTCGTGGTCATCGGATGGTTGACCGACATGCCGGCCGTCTGAGCGCCGTTGTGGCAACTGGCGCACTGCGTCTGCGTGCCCTTGAACCGCCCACCGACGTGGCAGGACGAGCACTCCACTCCAACGTGGCTTCCGGTCAGCGGAAACCCGGTCGAGACATGATCGAATGAACTCTGCGCAGCAGCGTGCCCTGCCAGCGCCAGAGCGAGCAGCATACCGGCAAGCAACCACCGCACCACATAGTGCGATGCTTGCGCCAACAGCCCCCGCTTGCTGTAGCAGCTGCTCAACTCAAACTCCCGATCTTCACTCTCGACTCGATCGCCATCCGAATATTCAACGGAGACCGGTCACCCCGAATCCAGCCGAAACCCTTGAGCGGCCCGCTGCTCGCCGGTCGCCCCAACAAACCCAAGACACTCCTGCGGATTTCCTCCCCAAACGGCCCGGCAGCATGCCTTCCCAGCTACCGAACACTCGGAACGCCCCCGGTCCCTTCAATCGAGCGCTACGTTGATCGGCGGCGACCAAGTCATCAGCCGGAACACGCAGCGTCACGCCCAACACAGGGCTTCATAGACCGGCAAAGCTGGCCCAAAACTGGGCCAAGCTGAACTCAAGCTGAATGGGTGGTAATGTTTCTGGCGTCCTTCGCTCACGAGGTTCTCGCAAGCGCATCGCGCAAACCGTTGATCTGCAGGCGAACTGATAGCTGCTGCGAGCCGATGTCAGCTCGACACGATGTCGGACGACCGATGCGCCAGCGCAGCCGTCCGAATCAGTTCCTGATCTGAACGTTGCGCCATCCCGTTGCGACATGGCAGCGCTCGCACGTCTGACCGAAGGTGCCATTGTGCACGTCCGAGCTGCGATGACAGCTGAAGCAATCCATCGGCAACTTCAGATCCGGCGGCGACTTGGCCTTGTGGCAGGCCTCGCATGTGATCTTCTGGTGGACACCAACCAGCGGGAATCGTGTCTGCCGCGCGTGATCAAAGCGCCACAGCCGCCACCCATTCGGATTGTGACAACTGGCGCACCGTCCTCCGAGCTTCCCCTGGTGGAAATCCTTGTGGCAGCTCTCACAGGCCATCGGCGTATTCTTGTAGGTCGGCGTCCGGTGGCACTCCTCGCAAGGCACCGACTTGTGCAGACCTATCAACGGAAAACGCGTAATCTCGTGATCGAAGGAGAGCCTCTTCCGCCAGCCCGCATCGCTATGGCAGGTCTCGCAACGTTCGCCGAGCTTACCCTGATGCGGGTCCTGCTTGCGGTGACAGGACACGCATGACGTCGCGAGCTTGTCCCGATAGAGATCACCCGTATGGCAGCTCTCACACTTCACCTTGGCATGCGCATTTCGCAACGGGAAGCGGGTCTTGTCGTGATTGAAGCGGACCGTCTTCCACTTCTCCTGATCGTGACACGTCTCGCACTTGTCGCCGAAGCGGCCGGCATGGACGTCTTGAAGACGGTGGCATGAGCCGCACGACGTCTGCAGATCCTTGTATTGCTGGCCGGAGTGGCACGTTGCACAAGCGACCGACTTGTGGGCGCCCACGAGGGGAAACCTGGTCTTCGTGTGATCGAATTCCTTGGTCGCGCGCCACTTCACCGCCGTGTGGCAGTTCTCGCAGCGCTCACCGAGCCGGCCGCGATGAGGATCGAGCGCCTTGTGACACTCGAAGCAGGTCGAGGGCGTGTTGCGGAACTTCACCTTCGCGACATGACATCCAGCACAAGGAACGTTCTTGTGCGCATCGACCAGCCTGTAGTTCGTCATGTCGTGGTTGAATGTTTCCTTGTCGAGCTGGACGATGTCGGTTCCACGCCCCTTGTGGTCGGTGTGACACTGCCTGCATTCCTGGGTCAGCGCCGCCTGCTCGCGTCCATGCAGGCGCTCATGCTGCCTGCGATCGACTGCAATCTCCTTGTGGCAATCGAGGCAGAGGCCCGACTGCGCCTTCCGCGTGAAGGCTTCGTGGCACTTTCCGCATTCGCTTTCGAGCTTGGCATGCTTCTCGGCCAGCGGGCCCGGCATAACCAGTTTTTCAAGCAACGTCTGCGCTCGAAGCCCGGCCGACAGCAGCGCAACACCGACCATGACAGCGACAACCGCCACTAGGCGCCACCTCATCACGAAACTCCGTCAATAGTGATGGACGGCCCAGACATGAACGAAACCCGCCAGCAGCATGAGAAAAAACAGCGGCAGATGCAGAACGTGCCACAGCGAAAATAGCCGTTCGAAAAATGTCAGTTCTGCGGCCTTCCGCACCGCAGCGGTGTACCTCCGCACGACTTCTTCGATTCGCTTCTCGCGCCGTCGCCGCTCGAACCACGACCATCGCGCACGCTTGGCTTCGGCGCGAATGAGCCGGCGCGCTTCCGCAACCACGTTGGCACGCAGCCGCCTCGTCCGCGCCGCGATGATCGCCCCCGTCCGCAGGCTCCCCAGCGCAGTTCGCGGCACCCTGTTGTCGAGCCCCTTGCTGAAGGCAGCCAACTCCCGCGACACGAATGACGCTGCCTGCATCTCCTGACCGAGCTCCATCCTCATCGCCTCGGCTTCCGCAAGCAGCTCCTTGATGCGCGCCCTTCCACCATGAAGACCCATGTGGATCTTGCCGTAGATATACCGGCCGATCACGCCGCTGATCGCAACGATCAACATGGCAAAGAATGCCACGTTGCTGTTGAGTGCTCCCAGCTTGAAGTTGGCATGAAACAGGATCAGCACGGGGCCAACGACGCCCAGCAGCATGTGCGTTTTGAACCAGAATGGCACCGAGCCGATCCCGCGGAGCGACTTGAAGCGCTTGCGCATCGAATAGGCCAGCAACGATAGCATCGCGACGCTGCCGTATATTCCGAGCCAGTAGCCGGTCCCCGATCCCGGCGTAATATACTCCTCCTCCTTCTGCAGCCATCCGATGCCGATCGCTGCGACAACGAGAAGTGTGACGATGACCGGGATGGTTCCTCGAAGAGGATCGCCGTTCGCGCGAACGACTGCTGTTCTGCTCATGTTCTCGACGCTTCCTGTGAAACCCAAATGCCGGATGGGCGAATGTCCGGCTTGCCTGCGGATCTCCGGATCTCAGTCGAGAGATTCCTTCCTGATAACCACTTGCAAATAACTGTTGCGTCCTCCGGCACTGACATCATTCGTGTGAGATCAGTGCGAGCCATATTTCCGCCGACGGCATCTGTTCAACGAATGAACTACTCCTTGTCCGCAAAACTACAAATCATTCTGGAATTTCTATGTCGGCATCTGTTGAGACGAATTTGCATCTAGCGATGCGGCCGACCTTTCCGGGCGGCCACCACAGCCGGCACCTGCTGCCGCCTACTGTCAGGACTTAAGAAGGGGAAAGAGAGGACATGGCGCTCGATCTCCTGATCGTCTACGCCGCGCCGATGCTCGGCGTCTGGGCCACCTACATGGCCGTGCGCAAGCGTAAAGAAATAAAGAGCGTCGCGAAGCTCTCGGCCGCCAAGGACGCCGGTCTTCTCGAACCGGCGTCGCTCCACCCCATCATCGATCCTGCCTTGTGCATCGGCTGTGGCTCATGCGTCAGGGCGTGTCCGGAGGGCGACATTCTCGGCCTGATCGGCGGCAAGGCGGCGCTCGTCGAGCCATCGCATTGCATTGGACACGGCGCCTGCAAGGCGGTGTGTCCCGTGAATGCCATCACGCTGGTGTTTGGCACCGAAACGCGCGGCATTGACATTCCGAACGTGGACGAGGCGTTTCAGACCAATGTGCCCGGCATCTTCATCGCGGGAGAGCTCGGCGGGATGGGGCTGGTCCGGAACGCCATCGAGCAGGGACGCCAGGCGATCGACTCCGTCCGCAAGATCAAGAACATCGGCAAGTCGGACATGCTCGACGTCGTGATCGTCGGCTGCGGTCCGGCCGGACTCTCCGCCAGTCTCGCCTGCCTGCAGCATCGGCTGCGCTTCGTCACCCTCGAACAGGACTCGCTCGGCGGCACCGTCGCGCACTTCCCCCGCGGCAAGCTGGTGATGACCGCTCCCTTCACGCTGCCGCTCGCAGGTAAATTCAACTTCAGAGAGCTCAGCAAGGAGCAGCTGATCGAGTTCTTCATGAGCATCGTGCACAAGTCCCGCCTCAAGGTGAACGTCGGCGAGCGCGTCGAAGCGGTCGCCCGCGTCGGCGATGGCTTCGACGTCAAGACGAACTGCAGCAGCTACAGAACGCATGCGGTGCTCTTGGCAATCGGACGACGCGGAACACCGCGCAAGCTGGACGTCCCGGGCGAAGAGCAGACCAAGGTCGTCTATCGACTGATCGACCCCGAACAGTATCGCGGCCAGCACGTGCTCGTCGTCGGTGGCGGCGACGCCGCGCTGGAAGCCGCCTGCTCCATCGCCGACGAGCCCGGAACGACGGTGACTCTCTCCCATCGCAGCGACTCGTTCAGTCGCGCCAAACTGAAGAACCGTCAACGGACGGAAGCAGCCGCCCAATCGGGACGGCTCCACGTCATGTACAATTCGTCAGTCAAACGAGTTGGCGGTGACGACGTCGAGATCGATGCCGATGGTAGGACGAGCACGATCCGAAACGATGCCGTCATCGTGTGCGTCGGCGGCATTCTGCCGACGGCGTTCCTGAAGAGCATGGGTATCGAGGTCGAGACGAAGTATGGCACGGCATAAATCCTCTCCTGTCATCCTCCCGCTGATCTGTCTCGTCAGCTTGACCGTACCATCGGTCGCCCTGGCCGGCGACACGGCGGTGCTGGGCGGCAATCCAGCGGGCGCGAGCTCCGAAGTCCCCGGCACGAGCCAGGCTGCGGACGCGGCAATCCGGGCCGGACGTCCCGAGGAAGCACTGAAGCTGCTCGAGCGCGCGGCCATCGCCGGGGATCCAGAGGCGCAGTACCGCCTTGCATCACTCTACCGCGCCGGCCTCGGCACCAAATCAGACGACGCGCTGGCGTTCAAATGGATGGAGGCAAGTGCAAGGAAAGGACACGTCAAGGCACAGTACAATGTCGCAGCGATGTGGCTCGCAGGACGCGGAACGCCCGCCGATCCCGACCGGGCGCGGGATTGGCTGCGTAAATCGGCTGCGGCCGGTTATCAGCCCGCCGAGCAGTTGCTGGCCGATACGGCCAATCGAAACGCGCGCCCGCGCGCCAGGGAGCCGGAGCGGGAAACTGCGCGCAGGCCCGCGCCGACGCTCGATGCGCAGGCCGCAATGCGAAACGGCCATCCGGCCATCATCGACGCTGCCCTGCGCGGCCAGCTCGATCCGATGCGCCAGCTCATCGCTGCGAAGGCTGACGTCAACGCGGTCAACCAGGACGGCGATACGCCTCTGGCGATCGCCGCGGCCGCCGGGCATCTTCGGCTGGTGGAGCTCCTGCTCGCCTCGGGAGCCAACCCGAACACCGGCAACCGGCGCGGCGACACGCCGTTGATGCTGGCAGCGGACAAGGATCATGGAGACATCATCAAATTGCTGCTGACAAAGGCGGCCGACCCATCTGCAGCGCGTGCGGATGGCGCGACTGCACTACTGATGGCACTCAGCCGCTGCAATGGTGCCGCTATCGCCGCGCTCCTCGACGGCGCTTCCGGCAGCCTGCCTCCGTTGGCAGACGGCCGGACCCCACTCATGATCGCGGTCGCGTCGTGCACCAATGGCCCGCTCGATCGGCAACTCGTTCAGAGATCCGACCTCAACGCCGCCGATGGGCAGGGCCGCACCGCACTTTGGCACGCGGCCGGCAATGGCAATACGCAAGCGATCGGACAACTGATCCGCGCAGGTGCGGACGTCAACCGCGCTGACGCCGACGACAAGACGCCGTTGCTGAATGCAATCGAAGGCCGCAGCGCCGCGGCCTCGCTGCTTCTGTTGGACCACGGCGCCGATCCGAAACGCGCGACAAGAGGCGGAAATACCGCTCTCATCCTCGCTGCGCGCGCCGGCCTTGCCGATGTCGTCGGTGAACTTCTCAGGCGCAAGGCCGATCCGAACGCGCGCAACGGCCAGGGCATGAGCGCGTTGATGATGGCGGCCCATGAGGGAGACATCGGCATTGCGCAGAGCCTTCTCGCCGCCGGCGCCGAAAAGCAATTGAGGAACAAGCGGCGCGAACGTGCCACGGACATCGCCGCCGCCAGCGGTCACAGCGATATTGCCAAGCTTCTGGAATAGCAGCCGATCTCGTTTCGCCTTCCTGCCCATCATGCGGTCGACGCAGCGTTCGCTGTTCCATGGCGCCGCAGACGATTCGACCGCTATTTACCAACGAACACAACGCTCGGTGCCGAGACGACCGGTGATACCGATCTCCGGCAGCGAGTGAGAATGAGTTGCAATTTCACGACGATGCGCGTCGATGGATCATCATCATTCCGTACGAATGATGCCTCATTCGGCGCATTGATTGTCGACGCATCACAGACACTTGATAGTTAGCTGCAGGAATATCCGCTGCAGTCGGAGATACTACATGACAGCGGAGGCCGGATCGTTTGCGCTCATTCTCGCGCTCATCGTGTCGCTGGTACAGTCGATCGTTCCGTTCGCAGCGCTGCGTCGCCAATCCGCGATGATCGCCGGCTTCGTTCGTCACGCTGCCCTGACTCAGTTTCTCTTCGTCGCGATCGCATTCGCGTGCCTGACGTCGCTGTTCGTCCACTCCGACTTTTCAGTCCAGGTCGTCGCAGCGAACTCGCACACGCTGAAGCCGCTGCTCTACAAGGTCTCCGGAGTCTGGGGAAACCATGAGGGATCCATGCTGCTGTGGGTCCTGATCCTCTCCTTGTTCGGCGCGGCGGTAGCATTGTTCGGAACGAACCTTCCCGAGCGGCTGCAGAGCAACGTTCTCGGCGTGCACGGCATGATCGGTCTCGGCTTTCTGGCGTTCATCGTCTCGACCTCGAATCCGTTCGCGCGGCTGGTCGATGCTCCCCTCGAAGGCAACGGACTGAATCCGATTCTGCAGGATCCCGGCCTCGCCTTTCATCCACCATTTCTGTACCTGGGTTACGTCGGCTTCTCGATGGCGTTCTCGTTCTCGGTCGCCGCGTTGATCGAGGGAAAGGTCGATGCCAGCTGGGCCCGCTGGGTTCGACCGTGGGTGCTCGCCGCCTGGTGCTTTCTCACGATTGGAATCACGCTGGGCAGCGCATGGGCGTACTACACGCTCGGCTGGGGCGGCTGGTGGTTCTGGGACCCCGTCGAGAACGCATCCTTCATGCCGTGGCTTGCGGGGACTGCGCTGCTGCATTCCGCCCTTGTGGTCGAGCGTCGGAGCGCCCTCCAGAGCTGGACGATCCTGCTGGGGATCGTGACCTTCTCATTGAGCCTGATCGGGACTTTCCTGGTGAGGTCCGGCGTGCTCACCAGCGTTCATGCCTTCGCACAGGACCCGTCGCGTGGCGCATTCATCCTGGCGCTGATCCTGGTGGCGACCGGCGTGGCATTGACGCTGTATGCGATCCGGGCGCCAAGCCTGAAGCACGGCGCGCTGTTTGCAGCGGTCAGCCGCGAGAGCGGCCTCGTCCTCAACAATGTGCTGCTCACGGCAGCCGTGGCCACCGTGTTTCTCGGCACGTTCTACCCGCTCCTCGTCGACATGCTCGGGAACGACAAGATCTCGGTCGGCCCTCCCTACTACAACTTGACGTTCGTTCCGATCATGGTTCCGCTGCTGCTTGCCATGGTGATCGGCCCGGCTCTGAAATGGAAGCGCGATCTCCTCGTTGCGGCGCTGCAACGGCTCCGTCTGGCCGGGGGGCTTGCGGCATTCGTCACCGTCGCAATCCTCGTCGCGACGTTCGGACAGCGTTTCCTGGTCGCATTCTTCTTCGGCATCGCCGTCTGGCTCGTGATCGGCTCGTTGATGGTGCTGGCTCATCGCGTCCGCCTCGGCACGACGACTCCCTTGGCGACCTCGCTCAACCTCGCGCGCACCACCCCGCTCGCGGTCTACGGCCTGGTGCTGGCCCATGCGGGAATGGGCGTCACCGTCGCAGGCATTACCGGGATGACCGCGTGGGCCTCCGAGAAGGTGCAGATGCTGCGGCCGGGCCAGAGCCTGCAGCTCGCGGGCTATGACATCAAGTTGCGCTCGATCGGAAAATTTCCGGGCCCCAACTACGAAGCCGAGCGTGGCTCGTTCGACATCACGCGGAACGGAAAGCCGTTCACGCAGCTTTCCAGCGAGCGCCGCTTCTATCCCGTCAGACAGCAGCAGACGACCGCCGCCGGCATTCGAACCAACCTGATCTGGAACCTCTACGTGACGCTCGGCGACCCCGACGACAAAGGCGCGTGGGCGGTGCGCTGCTACTATCACCCTCTGGTGCCGCTGGTCTGGATCGGCGCGCTGATGATGGCTTGCGGCGGCTTCATCTCGCTGGCCGACCGGAGATTTCGTGTCGGTGCTCCGCGACGGGCGATGCGGGCTGTACCGACTGCCGTTCCTGCTGAATAGGACGAGATATGCCGCGCCTACCCTATCTCATACCTCTCGTGGCCTTCGCCGCACTGGCCGCTGGATTGGCTTTCAGCCTGACCAACGATCCGCGGCGAATGCCCTCGACCCTGATCGACAAGCCGACGCCGCGCTTCCAGCTCGCGTCGCTCGACGGCAAGGGCGGCGGTCTTGCCAGTACCGATCTGCAGGGCGATGTGGTCCTGCTCAACGTGTTCGCATCCTGGTGTCCCGGATGCCGCGTCGAGCACCCGATGCTGCTCAAGCTCGCGGAGAGCTCCGCCATCCCGATCTACGGACTGAACTGGAAGGACGATCGGAACGACGGCAAACGCTGGCTTGCCAAGCATGGCAGTCCCTATGCCCGTGTCGGCTCCGATGAGTCCGGCCGGGCCGGCATCGACCTCGGCGTGACCGGCGTTCCCGAAACCTTCGTGATCGATCGGGCCGGCCGCATCCGCTACCGCTATCCCGGCCCGCTGACCGAAGATGTATGGCGTGACGATTTCGAACCTCTGCTGAAGGCACTCAGGAGCGAGTCATGAGCTGCCGGCGGATGAAGGGATTAACCGGAGCGCTGCTCGTCAGCTCGCTCGTGCTGACGGCGACCTTGTCGCCGTCCCGTGCGGTGCTTCCGGACGAAATGCTGCGGGATGAGGGGCTGGAGGCCCGTGCGCGCGCGCTGGGCCAGGAGTTGCGCTGCGTCGTTTGTCAGAATCAAAGCATCGACGATTCGAACGCTCCATTGGCGCATGATCTGAGGGTTCTGCTGCGCGACCGCCTGCAGGCCGGCGACAGCGACCGGCAGGCGGTGGACTTCCTGGTCGCACGCTACGGCAACTTCGTCCTGCTCAAGCCTCCCTTGCAGTGGAATACGATCCCGCTGTGGATCGGCCCGCTCCTGGCGCTGCTGGCGGCCATCGTCGGCTTCGGCCGCTACGTGCGCCGCGCGGCAGCCAATGCGACCGCGCTCGGAGCGGAGCACGTCGCTCCGCTCAGCGCCGACGAACTCAAAGCCATCGAGGCGATCCTCGATCGACGGAGCCTTTCATGATGCTATGGCTGATCCTGACGGCGATGATTTCCGTGGCCGCCGTGCTGATATCGACGCCCTTCATCCGCAACTACGAGCGGAGACGGTTGGCTTCGGCTCAGGGACTTGCCGTCCACCACGACCAGCTCCGCGAGATCGAGAACGAAACCGCACGGGGCCTGATCGACAAGTCGGATGGCGAGAACGCGGCCAGCGAGATCAAGCGGCGCATTCTCGCCGCAGCCGCCGCCGAACAGCCGCCGGCGCCCTCCCTCACCAGCTCCGAACGAAAATTTGCGCTCGCCGTCGTCACGATGACGGTGGTGTTCGGCTCCGTCATCCTGTACGCGGTCATCGGAAATCCGGATGTCCCCGCAGCCGCGCCGGGCCAGACCGCCAGCAGCACGACGGCGAGGTCGGTTGGCGAGGCGCGATCCGACGCCGGCACCCGGGCCATTGCCTCGCTGGAGCAGATGACCAGCCAGGACGGTCGCGACCGACCGCAGCAGGGCAGCGGACTGCCGCCGGTCGAAGAGATGATCCAGCGTGTGCAGACCAGACTGGAGCGGAATCCCAAGGACGCCGACGGATGGCGGCTGCTGGGCTGGTCGCTGTTCAACATCGAGCGCTTTGCCGAGGCGGCACAGGCCTATGCGCGCGCAATGGAGCTGCGGCCGGGCTCGGCCGAATACCGCAGCGCACGCGGCGAAGCGCTGGTGCGGGCCGCGGACGGCACCGTCACGTCCGAAGCCCGCGCGGATTTCGACGAAGCACTCAAACTGGATCCCAAGGACGCGCGCGCCCGCTTCTTCATCGGCGTCGTGAAAGAGCAGGAGGGCGACAAACGGGGTGCGATGGCCGACTGGACGGCGATCGTATCGGAGGCCGATCCGAACGAGCCGTGGCTGCCCGATCTCAAGCAGCGGCTCGGCGCGCTTCGTCGCGAACTCGGGGAGGATGACGGCTCACCATCGCCTGCCCGACCGAACCTGTCCGCCGAGCGCATGCAGGAGCTCCTGCGCTCCGGCAAGACCGCCGCGACCGAGCCGGCGGAGCCGCGCGGCCCCCGCGCCGAGGACATCCGCAAGGCCGAAAGCATGTCCACACAGGACCGCAACCTCATGATCCGCGGCATGGTGGATGGCCTTGCGAGCCGCCTCGAACAATCACCGCGCGATGTAGAAGGCTGGATCAAGTTGATCCGCTCGCGGGTCGTGCTGGGCGAGGTCGAAGCGGCGAAACAGTCGCTGCAACGCGCACTGTCGGTCTTCGCGGAGGACGTCCCGGAGCGCACGCGCATAGCTGACGCAGCCAGAGAGCTCGGAATCAATCCATAACGTTCGAGGGCCCGATCCGCGTGTCATCATCGTCGGAACCCGTTCGGCAACCGGAGGAATGGCAATGCGCATTCTGCTCATAGAGGACGAGCCCGTCTACGCGGAGCGCATCAGGGAAAGCTTGGCCGATGCCGGTTTCGAGGCGGATCTCGCCACCGATGGCAAGCAGGGCTGGATGCTGGGCAACAGCCAGCCCTATGATGCCGCGGTCCTCGACCTCGGCCTGCCGTGCATTTCGGGCCTCGACGTGCTGCAACGCTGGCGTCATACCGGGCACACGCTGCCGGTGCTGATCCTGTCGGCCCGCAGCGGCTGGGCCGAGCGTGTCAACGGCCTGAACGCTGGCGCGGACGACTATCTCGAAAAGCCCTTCAAGGCGCAGGAGCTGGTCGCGCGGGTCAAATCGCTGCTCCGTCGCGTCTCTAGCAGACCGGAGGCCGTGCTCCGCCTCCGGCAGATCGAATTCAACGCGGCGGCTGGCCTGGTCAAGAAGGACGGGCAGATCGTCGACCTGACTGCACTCGAGTTGCGCGTCCTCGAGCTCCTCATGCGCCGCGCCGATCATATCGTGTCGCAGACCGAGCTACTGGAGCACATCTATCCGAGCAGCGACCATCGCGACTCCAATACGGTCGAAGTCTACATTGCCCGGCTCAGGAGAAAGCTGGGGCGTGATTGCATTCGCACCGTCAGAGGCATGGGATATCGCTTCGGATAGAGCAATGTTCAGCCGCAACTTCCGAGCCCGCATGATCGTGGTCGCCGCGATCTGGATTTCCATCGTCTTGTTCGCCAGCGGGCTCGGACTCTCGATCGTCATTCGCCGTGTCGTCGTGGCCCACTTCGATCATGACCTCCTGGATCACGCCCGCGAGCTCGCCGACCTCGTGGAAATCGACGCAACGCAGCGGCTATTCATCGCCCGCAATCTGAGCGATCCGCGTTTCTCCCCTGCCAGGTCCGGAATGTATTGGCAGGTCATCCTGCAGAACGGCGAAACCGCGCGTTCGCCGTCGCTACAGGATGACCTTTTTCTTTCATTCACGCCCGATCAGACTCGCGAGGGTTCCCTGCCTCCCTCCACGGCGCTTACGAATGTGGAGGGACCGACTGGGCCGATGCGCATGGTCCGAAACATCAGCGAGCCGTCTCGGCTCGGGCAACCCGTCGAAATCCGTGTCGGTGCCGACGAGCGACTGATCAGTGACGAGATGCAGCACCTCAATCTGACGCTGATCGCGACGCTGGGTATCATGGCCCTCGCCATGGTTGGCACCGCCTACGCTCAAGTCGTTTACGGCCTGCGGCCACTCCAGCGCATGAGTCGCGCCATCGTGGACGTGCGCAGCGGCAAGACCACGCGGCTGCCCGAGGACCTGCCGGAGGAAATCATGCCGCTCGTCACCGAGTTGAACGGAATGATTGCGGCAAATCTCATCATGGTCGATCGCGCTCGCGTGCTCGCAGGAAGTTTTGCACACGCGCTGAAGACGCCTCTGGCAATTCTCGACGAGGAGGCAGCACGGCTGAAAGCATCCGGCCAGGAGAGCCACGCTCAGATTCTGTCGGAGCAGTGCTCGCGAATGGCGCTGCTCATCAACTACCAGACGGCGCGCGCAAAGGCCTCCACGATCGCGAATGCAGGTGCGTTTGCGGTCGTCGCAGACGTCTTGAGGAGCGTCATCAATACCTACTCGCGATTCAGCCCGGGGCACGACCGGCGGTTCGAAGTCGAAGGAGCAGCCGACGTCGTCGTTGCCTGCGATACGAACGATCTGACCGAACTCATCGGCAACCTGCTCGACAATGCGGCAAAATGGGCACATGACCGCGTCGTGATTTCGATCGAGGATCTCGACAGCACCGTCTTGATCACGGTGGAGGACGACGGGCCCGGCATTCCAGTCGAAGAGCGAATGCGCGTATTCGACGTGGGCACGAGACTTGACGACGCGAAGCCGGGCACTGGGCTCGGTCTGGCGATTGCCCGCGACCTGACCAGTCTCTATGATGGCCGACTATGGATCGAGGATTCGAGAATTGGGGGCGTCGCCCTGAAGCTCGCACTTCGAAAGAAGGGTGATCCAAGCTCATCGTGACATGACTGGTGCCCGCAGCGCCACACGAAGCCGCCCTGGTCGATGCGTTTGGTGAACAGACGCCCCCCATTGCCGTCACAGAACCGGACCTTCAGCACCAACGCCTTCTTGCCGCGGAAAGCAAACGGGTAGCCGAAGAACGGCCCTTCGTCGGCGCGTCGTGTACCAGCATCGAGACCCCGAAATGCCGGCTCACGACATCGCCCAAGCCAACCGTGAGAAGCCTGGCATCAGCGGAATGGACGAGGTGGTCGCGTTCGACCAGAGCCTGTCATCGGAGGATTTTCTCAAGCCCGTCGCAGAAAACAGGACAGCAACGCCCCGCGGGAACGATCGGCAACATTCCCGAGCAACAGACAGAAAAAAGCTCAAGGATTTCAAGGATTAAACGAGGATTTATGGTGCGCTCGGAGGGACTCGAACCCCCACGGTGTTACCCACTGCCACCTCAAGGCAGCGCGTCTACCAATTCCGCCACGAGCGCGAAGAAGAAGCCGGGGCCAGAGGAAGGGCGGCACCGGATCAGTGGCGCCCGTGTATCAAATCGATGTCGGGGGGACAAGGCCCGCCCTGCCCTAAAATACCGGATTGTGGATGGTTTTCGCGCCGCCCGGGCTGCTATCGCGACGTCGGCGTCGGCGAGCGCGGCAGCATCTGCTTGACCTCGACCGCGATGCGGTTGCGGTCGACCAGCACGACCCCGTTGGCGATCGGCAGGTTGTTGGCGAGCACCTTGACGTCATCAGCCTCGGTGGCGTCCAGCTCGATGATGGCGCCGCGGGACAGGCGCAGAACCTGGTGGATGGGCATGGAGCAGGTGCCGAGAACGACCATCAGGTCGACTGTCACTTTATCGAGGGTTGACACTGCAGGACCACCGAAGTCACGACTGGATTTTCGTTGCCCAGACATCACCATGTTGTGGTTAGCCAATGGTTAACAGCCGCCAAACACTCGACCTGACCACCTTTGCGGGCCCGCCCGGCAACGCCGTGGCGTGGTGCATCTCCGATTCGCTGGTCGACTACGCCCAGGCCACCGAATTCATGGAGGCGCGGGCGGCGGCGATCGCCGCCAACGAGGCCGCGGAGATGGTCTGGCTGCTCGAACACCCGCCGGTCTACACCTCCGGTACGTCGGGCAAGGCGGAAGACCTGCGCGATCCGCGCTTTCCGCTGGTGCCGACCGGCCGTGGCGGCCAGGTCACCTATCATGGGCCCGGCCAGCGGGTGGCCTATGTCATGCTCGACCTCAAGCGGCGGCGCCCCGACGTACGCGCCTATGTCGCCGCGCTCGAGGAGACGATCATCCGCACCCTCGACGCCTTCAACGTGCGCGGCGAGCGGCGCGAGGATCGCGTCGGTGTCTGGGTCAAACGGCCCGACAAGGGCGAGGGCCATGAGGACAAGATCGCCGCGATCGGCGTGCGGCTGAAGCGCTGGGTCACCTTTCACGGCATCGCCATCAATGTCGAGCCGGACCTGTCGCACTTTCAGGCCATCGTGCCCTGCGGCGTGACCGATCCGCGCTACGGCGTCACCAGCCTGGTCGATCTCGGCCTGCCGGTGACGCTCGCCGATGTCGACATCGCGTTCCGGCAGGCGTTCGAGAGCGTGTTCGGCGCCGTCAGCGTCGCGCAGCCGGAGACGGCATGAGCTCACGCAGCGCCCTGCTGCGGCGGCACCCCGAGCTTCGCCGCGACATAGCGGCGCTCCTGGCTCAAGCCACCGAAGCCGTAGGCATCCGCCTTGACCTCGTCGACATGAAGGTAGGTCTCGTGATGCAGCGGTCCGATCAGCTCGGCCATGCGCGCGAACACCGCGGCGAGATAGGCGGCCTTCTCGTCCTTGGTATTGGTGCCCTCGCTGACGTGAACGTCGATCCAATAGCTTGAAAGCCCCTGCTCCGCCAGCGCGGCGCCGCCGGCGAACCAGTCCGCGGCATCCGCTTCCGAGACGATGACGGCGGTGACCTTGGGATCCTTGCGCAGGATGCGTGCGGTCAGTTCGGTGACGGCGTCCGCAATGTCCTTCTTCAGCGCGGGCGAGCGACGCTGGCTGGCATAGACGATGTTGATCAATGGCATTTTTGGCTCCCGATCTCGAGCGCGTGACTGCGCTTCGAGAGCAAAGCTAGCCCCACGCCGCCCATTTTGGTACGTTATCGATATGGATATCAATGATAACAGACGCATATGACCGCCACGCTCGACATCGCGACCGTCCGCGCCTTTCTGCTGGTGAGCGAGCTGCACAGCTTCACGCGGGCGGCCGAGACGCTCGGCACCACCCAGGCCGCGGTCAGCCTGAAGCTGCAGCGACTGGAAGCGCTGCTCGGAAAGCGGCTGGTCGAGCGTTCGCCGCGCGCGGTCCGGCTCACCGCCGACGGCGCGGCTTTCGCCGAGAACGCCCGCGCGCTGGTTACCGCGCATGACCTCGCGCTCACCGGAGCCCCCAGCATCCGGCCGCTGCTGTCGTTGGGGATCAGCGATCACGTCACCGGCCCCGAGCTGGTGCCGATGCTCGAGCAGCTCCATGCTGCCACGGCGGACCTCGTCCTGTCGGTCAGCATCGGCTTCTCGCGCGACCTGCTCGACCGCTACGATGCCGGCAAGCTCGACGCCGTGATCGTCCGCCAGGAGGCGAGCCGCCGCGGTGGCGAGGCGTTGATCACGGACGAGTTCGGCTGGTTCGCAGCTCCCAGATTTCGTCTGCCGGCGGGCGGCACGCTGCCGCTCGCCACGCTCGCGCCGCCCTGCGGCGTGCGCAGCATCGCGGTCCGCGCTCTCGAGCGCGCCCGAATCAGCTTCAGCGAGACGTTCGTCGGCGGCGGGGTGACGGCCGTTGCGGCGGCCGCGCGCGCCGGTCTTGCGGTTGCGCCGCTGGCCCGCCGGATCGCGCCGAGCGGACTGATCGATGTCGGACCGGATCTCGGCCTGCCCAAGCTCGGCCGTTCCAAGGTGATGCTGCATGCAAAGGCAGGAGACGCGGCCAAGCGCGCGGCCTTGCGCACGCTGGCCGCGGCCTTCCGAAGCGCCGCGATGTCGAAGTAATTGACGCCCGCGGAGCCTGATGTAGCATGGGTTGATGATCGGAGCTCAGGAGCAGCGGCTTGAACCGTCTCTTGACCGCAGCTGACCTCGTCAGCGCCCCAGCAAAGCCGAGCCCGGCCTCGACCGGCGCGACCGGCCTCGAACCTTTACATCGCCACGCGCTGATCCGAACCTCCAACGCCGACGTGCTGCGCGACCTCGCGGGGCGCCGGCTCGGCGCCGAGCGCGTCGACTTCAGGAACGCTGAGCGCTTCGAGGCGATCGTCAACCTGATCGAACTCGAGACCATCGGCCTCGCCTTTGGCACCACGACCTGCGACATGGTCTGCGACCATCGTGCGGCCGACTTCATCAGGGTGCAGATCGCCCTGAAGGGACGCGCGGTCAGTTGCGCCCGCGGCGAGGCGACCGACGTCAACGAGCATCAGCTCGCAGTCGCGCCGGCTGGCGTGCCATGGCAGATGGCGTGCCAGGGTGGCCATCGACGCCTCACTTTGCGGCTCGATCCGCAAGCGCTGCGGCGGCGCCTGACGGCGCTGGTCGGCGTGCAGCCGCGCGCCGACTTTGCGATCGCCCCCGCCATTCCGGCCGCCGATCCGCAGGCCCGCAGCCTGATGCGGCTGCTCGATTTCCTGACGACCCAGCTGAACGAGCAGGATGCGGCGTTCCCCGCTGCGGTCTATCGCGAGCTGGAGGATGCGGTGCATGTCGCCTTCCTCTGCGCGAGCCGTCATCGTTTCCGCGACACGCTCCTGGATCCCTCTCCGATGCCGGATTTCGGCCTGGTCAAGCGGCTCGAAGATTACATCGAGGCCAACTGGCGCGAGCCGATCACGATCGAGCGCCTTGCGCGCGAAGCCGGCGTCAGCGCCCGCTCGATCTTCCGTCTGTTCGAGCGCGTGCGCGGCTATTCGCCGATGGCCTTTGCCAAGTCGGTGCGCCTGCGGCGCGCCCACGAGATGCTGCGGTCCGGCGATCCGGCCGTCACGGTTGCGGCGGCGGCCGCCGCCTGCAACTTTGCCAATGCCGGACACTTCGCCCGCTACTATCGCGCCACGTTCGGCGAGTTGCCATCGGCGACGATGACGCGCGCCGAGCAATCGTGACGCTTTCGGCCGCTCACAGGATGGCTTCGAGCGCGCTGCGCAGGCTCTGATGGCGGAACACGAAACCGCTCGACAACGCCTTGTTCGGCACCACGCGCTGGCCGCCGAGCAAAAGCTCCTCGGCGAGGTCGCCGCCGATCCGGCGCAGCAGGCCGGCGGGAACGCGCAGCAGCGCCGGGCGCCGCAGGCAGCGCGCGAGCTCGGCGGCGAAGGCGAGGTTGCGCACTGGCAGCGGCGCCGTCGCGTTGATGGGACCGGTGATGCTGTCGGTCGCAACGACATGCGCGATCAGCCGGATCAGGTCGTCGCGCTCGATCCAGGACATCCATTGCAGGCCGGAGCCGAATGGCCCGCCCAGGCCGAATTCGAACGGCGTCAGCATCCGCGCCAGGAAGCCGCCGTCGCGGCCGACGACGAGACCGATCCGCAGCAATGCGACGCGGACGCCATGTGCTTCGGCACCGCGAGCCGCCTGCTCCCAGGCGTCGCAGAGGTCATGACTGAAGCAGGCATGCGACTTGGCGGATTCGGTCAGCGGCTGGTCCTGCCACAGGCCGTACCAGCCGATCGCCGAGCCGTTGACCAATACCCTCGGCTTGCGGTCGAGCCGCGCAATCAGAGAGACGACGGCTTCCGTCGTAGCCAGCCGCGACTGCAGGATCGTCGCGCGCTTGGCCGCCGTCCACGGTGCGTTGCCGATCGGCTCGCCGGCGAGATTGACGATCGCGTCGATGCGGATGTCGGAGGCGAGCTGATCGAGACCGGTGATCAAGGTCAGCGGCGCCGGCAACATTGCGGCCTTGGCCGGGTCGCGCACCAGGGCGACGACATGATGGCCGGCCGCGGCGAGACTGGCCGCCAGCCGCGCGCCGATGAAGCCGGTCGCACCGGTGATGAGAATGGTCTGCGCCGCCGGCAGCGCCGCGACCAGCCCAGCGGCATCCGGCCGTGACATCCGCGCGAGGCGCCGCGCCGCGGCGAAGTCGCGCAGACCGCATAGGCCTGCGCCAGCCGCGGCGGCAGCCGCAATCCAGCTCAGCACGCCGGCATAGGCCGGCACGATTGCCGAAGGCCACATCGCCCAGCCGATCAGCAGCGGCACCAGCAGCATCAGGATCGCGCCGTAGTTGATGGCGAGCAGCGTGTGATTGATACGCTCGCTCGGTGGCAGCCTGCGCGTCAGATCCTCCTCGACGAAATCGGTCAAGGTGATGGCGATCTCGGCCACGAGCACCGCGAGCACGAGGATTGCGAACAATCCATGCACCTCGCACCAGCCGAGGACGGCGAACAGCAGCGCATAGAGCACGTTGCGGATACCGTGCAGCTTGAGCTCGCCCTGCTGCGACGGCCGCCACGCCAGGCGCTCGGTGAACTCATGGTGATAGAAGGTGTCGAACACGCCCATCACGATCTGGAGCGCGATCAGGGACCAGAGCAGCGGCGTCATGGTGTGGACTCCCGGAACACGGCGCTCTGGCGGATGATGCGCCCGAAGCGCGGGTGGGTGATCTCGAGCGAGAAGCGAAAGACGCCGCTGCCGAGATCGGAATGGGTGACGGTGAGGTCGCCGGGCGCGAGCCATGCCGGCAACGCCCAGCGCCGGCCGGCGAAGTCGAACGTGTAGCCGGCGCCATGGAAATGAAGCGCGCCATCGGCGACGCCGACGCGCAGGCTCATGCTGAGGCCCCAGCCGAGATACTCCTCGAGTCCCGTCGGACCGGCGAAGCGCTTGGCGGAATGGATCACCTGCGGGAAGCCATGCGGGCGCCCGCAGATGCGCGTCCAGATCTGGCCGCCTCTCGCCGCGTCCTCCGTCACCGCGACGATCATCGGCACACCGATGTCCGCGCGCGTCGGCAGCGGCCCGCCGATCACCCGTGCCAGATGCGCGAACCAGAAGCCGGCACGGCTGATCTCGGCCTGATCGACCTCGCCGACATAGACGACGGTGGCGCCATCGGCGAGTTTCTTGGAGAAGCGGCGCCAGATCGACACCGGCAGTCGTCCCCAGTCTTCGGCGGACAGCAGCGCGCGGAACCTGTGATCATCATGGAGCCGGGCGCTGGAGGGCGTTGAAAGTCCGAGATGTCGCATGGTGACCATGACGCCCTCCACTCTCCTCAAGCGCTGCCGGACCTGGACCTTCCCGACGGCAACAGATTTGCAATCTTCTCGCCGAGCTTGATCAGCGCGACGAGACGCGGCCGCGGCACCTTCAGCATCTGCACGTACCAGCGGTCGATCAGCTCGGTGAACGCCAGCATGTCTTTCAGACGCTTGGCTGCGACCGCGCTGATCGTGGGATCGCCGGTCGCTTCCGCGACGCAGGCGCGCAGCGCCGCGATGGCCGGATCGATCTCGCGTTCCTTGCGGCCGGCCGCGATCCGCTGCGCTACCTCCCAGATGTCGGTCTCGGCCTCGAAATGATCGCGGCGGTCGCCGAGGATCGGCACGCGCCGGATCAAGCCCCAGGCGAGCAGCTCCTTCAGCGAGTTCGAGACATTGGAACGGGCCATGCCGAGCGTGTCGGCGATGTCCTCCGCCGTCATCGGCTTCTCGGCGAGATACAGCAGGCCGTGGATCTGGCTCACCGAGCGGTTCACGCCCCACTGGTCGCCCATGTCGCCCCAGTTGAGGATGAAGCGCTCGACGGCGGGCGGAAGCTTCCGATTGCCTGGTGTTTCTGTCATAACAGAAATATCTGACCGCAGAGAGTGAATGTCAAGGGCGTCTTATTTGAACCGGGCGGGTGGCCGGCAAGACGGATGTTACAGCGCCCATTTTGCGCGCGCCGAGACCGCCTGATCCCCGCCTGCCCCATCTGCAACAGGAGCAAGCCATGACGGCATCCGACAAGGCTTTCACCGGATCGATCCCGCAGATCTACGATCAACTGCTGGTGCCCTTGATCTTCGTGCCCTACGCGCAGGATCTTGCGCGGCGCATCGCGGCCTGCCTGCCGCGCGACGTGCTGGAGACGGCGGCGGGCACCGGCGTGGTCACGAGGGCGCTGCACGCGCAACTGCCGCCGGAGGTCCGGATCACCGCCACCGACCTCAACGAGCCGATGCTCGCACAGGCGAAGACGCATCTCGCCACCGAGAGCCGCATCGCATTTCGTCAAGCGGATGCGCTGGCCCTGCCCTTTGCCGACGCGAGCTTCGATGCCGTCGCATGTCAGTTCGGCGCGATGTTCTTCCCCGATCGCGTCAAGGGTTATGCTGAGGCCCGCCGCGTGCTCAGGCCCGGAGGACGTTTCGTCTTCAATGTCTGGGACCGGATCGAGGAGAACGAAATCCCTCACGTCGTTCACGAGACGTTGCAGCAGGTGTTCCCCGAAAACCCGCCGCAGTTCTTCACCCGGACTCCGCACGGCTACTACGACACCGGGCGGATCGAGGCCGATCTGACAGCAGCGGGCTTCACCGATATCGTGATCGAGACGGTTGCACATCGCAGCCGCGCCGCCTCGCCACATCAGTCGGCAATGGCGTTCTGCCAGGGCACGCCGATGCGCGGCGAGATCGAAGCGCGCGGCACGCCCGGCCTCGCAGCCGTCACGCAGGCGGCCGCGGACGCGCTGGCGCGCCGGTTCGGCGACGGACCGATCGAGGGCCGCATACAGGCGCTGGTGATCTCCGCGGCGTGAGCAACAGCGGCCGCTCTACGGTGCACCGCGGGTGAAATGCACCCGCAGCAGGACCAAAGCCGTCCAGAACAGGAAGCCGACAAATGTGCACGATCGGTAGTCGGCAACGGAAGACGACTACGCCGTCTGCAGCACCGAGAACGATTCGCCGGGCCGACGCAATGCGAGCTGATCGACCGTCCCGGCGACGTCGATCACGTCGTCGACACGCGCAGCCGGCGGCCCTTTGCGGCAGGCCGTGACCATCGCCGCGACGTCATCGGCGGGACCGGCGAAGACCGCCTCGACGCTGCGGTCGCTGCGGTTGCGGACCCAGCCTTCGAGCCCGTTGAGGATGGCCTGGTCCTCGACCCAGGCGCGGTAGCCGACGCCCTGGACGCGGCCGCGGACCGTGACGTGGACGATGGCGCGACCGATCATGAACCAAGCCCCAGGAACTCGCGAAGCCTCTTCTTCACGTCGCCATCGCGCATGACGCGCGCGGTCAGCTCGGCCGACGGCAGCCCCTTGAGCTGCTTCGGTGAGGCGCCCTCGCGCAGCGCCTTCAGCGTCTCATACACCGCCTGCGTCGCTGCCGCGATCGGTGCATGGCCCTGCAGCGCGACGCGGACGCGGCGCGAGGCGAGATAGCCGAGATCGGACATCTCCTCCGGCGCGCCACCGAGCACGATCGGCAATGTGGTGACTGCCGCAATTGCATCGAGCTGATGACGCGAGGTGATGCCGGTGAAGAACAGGCCGTCGACGCCGCAGGCCTCGTAGGCCTTGGCGCGCGCGATGGCGTCGTCGAGCGAGGCGATGGAGACGGCCCCGGTTCGCCCCAGAATGACCAGCGCGGGATCGCCTCGGCCGTCGAGCGCTGCCCTCACCTTGCCGACCCCTTCGGCAAGCGAGATCAACTGCGGCTTCGCCTCGCCAAAAGCCTGCGGCAGCAGCGTATCCTCGATGGTGAGACCCGCGGCACCGGCCGCCTCCAGCTCCTGCACCGTGCGGCGCACGTTCATCGCATTGCCATAGCCGTGATCGGCATCGACCAGCACCGGCAGCGCGGCGGCGCGCGACATCCGCCGCATCTGCTCCGCCAACTCGGTCAACGTGATCAGCGCGATGTCGGGATCGCCGAGGACGGCGAGCGAGGCAGCCGAACCGCCGAACATGCCGAGCTCAAAGCCGAGATCTTCGGCGATGCGGATCGAGATCGCGTCGTACACCGAGCCCGGATGGATGCAGCGATCGCCGGCGAGGATCGCACGGAGCGCCTCTCTGCGTGCACGGAAGGTCATCCTCGCCCCCTCTTTCCCGTCATTGCGAGGAGCGAAGCGACGAAGCATTCCAGAGCTATCTGTCGAGCTCTGGATTGCGTCGCTGCGCTCGCAATGACGATGACTGCTGCTTACGCAAACTCCAAGATCAGCGCGTCCACCGCAAGCGTAGCGCCGGCTGTCGCGTGGATCTTCTTCACCGTACCGTCCTGCTCGGCGCGCAGCACGTTCTGCATCTTCATGGCTTCGACCACGGCGAGCGTCTCGCCGGCCTTGACCTCCTGCCCTTCGGTCACGGCGATCGAGACCACGAGGCCGGGCATCGGGCACAACAGCTTCTTGCCGCTGTCGCCGGCGGCGACGACCGGCATCAGCCGCGCCGCGGTCGCCTCGGCTTCCGTGTAGACGTAGACCGGCGCCTCGACGCCCTGATGCGCGAGCCGCACGCCGTTCGCAATGAGGCGCGTCTGCACCGCGATGGCAGCGCCATCGATGGTGCCGTGCCAGACCGCGTCGCCCGGTTTCCAGTCCGACACCAACTGATGCGCCGCGCCGACCTTGCCGTCGGCCCCGACGAAGCGGACCGTGATCGCGCCGTTCTCCCTGGTGATGTCGAGCAGGATCTCGTCACGCCCGAGCCACACCGCGCGGCGGCCCTGCCGCCTCACAGGCCGGCCGATCATCTGCTGCGAGATCTGCCGCTTGCGCTCGCCGAGCACGTGGTCGATCGCAGCACCCACCGCCGCCAGCCGGCGCGCGATCTCGCCTTCCGGCGCACGCGCGGCAAAGCCCTTCGGAAACTCCTCGGCGATGAAACCGGTCGACAGCCGGCCCTCGCGCCAGCGCGGATGGTTCATCAGCGCCGACAGGAACGGGATGTTGTGGCGGATGCCGTCGACATAGAAGGCGTCGAGCGCGGTCGACTGCGCCTCGATCGCGGCAGCCCGCGATGGCGCATGGGTGACCAGCTTGGCGATCATCGGATCGTAGTAGATCGAGATCTCGCCGCCCTCCTGCACGCCGGTGTCGTTGCGCACGGTGATGCCGTCCGCCTTGCTCTCGGCCGGCGGGCGATACTTCACGAGGCGCCCGATCGACGGCAGGAAGCTGCGGAACGGATCTTCCGCATAGACGCGCGACTCCACCGCCCAGCCGGTCAGCGCGACGTCCTTCTGCGCAAGCGCGAGCTTCTCGCCGGCGGCGACGCAGATCATCTGCTCGACGAGATCGATGCCGGTGACGAGCTCGGTCACCGGATGCTCGACCTGCAGGCGGGTGTTCATCTCCAGGAAATAGAAGCTCTTGTCCTGGCCGGCGACGAACTCCACGGTGCCAGCGGAGTCGTAGTTCACGGCCTTGGCGAGCGCGACCGCCTGCTCGCCCATCTTGCGCCTTGTCTCCTCGTCGAGCAGCGGCGACGGCGCCTCCTCGATGACCTTCTGGTTGCGGCGCTGGATCGAGCACTCGCGCTCGCCGAGATAGATCACGTTGCCATGCTTGTCACCGAGCACCTGGATCTCGATGTGGCGGGGATCGATGATGAACTTCTCGATGAAGACGCGGTCGTCGCCGAACGAGGCCTTGGCCTCGGCCTTGGCGAGGTTGAAGCCCTCGGTCACCTCGGCGGTCGAATGCGCGATGCGCATGCCCTTGCCGCCGCCGCCGGCGGAGGCCTTGATCATCACGGGATAGCCGATCTCGTCGGCGATGCGCACCGCGTGCCTGTCGTCCTCGATGACGCCGAGGAAGCCGGGCACGGTCGACACGTTGGCTTTGGCGGCTGCCTTCTTCGATTCGATCTTGTCGCCCATCGCGGCGATGGCGCCGGGGTTGGGGCCGATGAAGACGATGCCAGCCTCGGCCAGCGCCCGCGGAAACGCCTCGCGCTCGGACAGGAAGCCGTAGCCCGGATGCACCGCCTCGGCGCCGGTCTTGCGGCAGGCCTCGACGATGCGATCGATCAGGAGATAGCTCTCGGCGGCGGCGGGCGGGCCGATCAGCACGGCATCATCGGCCATCTCGACATGAAGCGCATCGCGGTCGGCTTCCGAATAGACCGCAACGGTCCGGATTCCCATGCGGCGGGCGGTCTTGATGACCCGGCAGGCGATCTCGCCGCGGTTCGCGATCAGAATGGTTTTGAACATTTCTTGCTTGATACCTTTGGGCGGGCTCCCCGCTCGTGGCACAGGCGTAACACCGCGAGCTTGACCGGTTCGTCTATACCAAAATCGCCCGCGCGCAACCCGCCTCTCGTCCCGCCCCTGCCGTCCGGCGAGGCATGCCAGCCGCGTCCCTTGCCGTCAGCCGGAATAGCTGTGGAAACGTCCGCGGGCATAGGCGTGCGACACCGCCTTCATCAGCTCGCCGACCTCGGTCTCGAGAAAATCGTTCGCAACGATCAGGGCACGAATGGCCGCCCGCGGATCGCCCCCGCAGGCAGCAATGGCCTGGTCCACGGCGGCGTCCAGCGCGAGGTCTTCGGTGTCCGCGGCATCGGTCTTGGATTGCGATCTGGGCATGCGCGATGACGGTCCTCGCTCCGGTCACGCCGCCATGTTCACTTTATGTTCGAAGGAGTCAAGGCGGATCACGCCACCCCGATCTCTTCCTGCTGCGGCTCGGCCTGTGGCTTTTCGGGAGCCAGAGCGACAGACTCTTGCTGTGCGCCCTGCCGCACCAGATGGTGGACGAAGCCGAGCTTGCCGATGACCGGCGGCGTCAGGATGAATGGATAGAGATCGCGCGCGCCCATCGCCCGTGCGACGCTGTTCATGGCGAAGGTGAATGGCAGCCAGGCGTTGACGATGGTGTCGAAGTCCTCCGCGACGTACGGATCGAAGGTGACACGCGCCGTCAGCCCGCCGATCTGGTCGGCCGGCGGGTCGATCTCGATGCCGAACTCAGAGGCCATCTCCAGCGTATCGACGATGTGGAGGTAGTGCGCCCAGGTCTCGGCAAAATCCTCCCACGGATGCGTGGTGGCGTAGGCCGAAACGAAATTGTCCTGCCAGTCCACCGGCGGCCCCTGATCGTAGTGCCGCCTCAGCGCCTCGCCGTAGTCCTGGGTATCGTCGCCGAACACGGCCCGGCATTCGTCGAGCTTGCCAGCGTCGCGCACCAGCACGTCCCAGAAATAGTGTCCGACCTCGTGACGGAAATGGCCGAGCAAGGTCCGGTATGGCTCGTCCATCTCGAGCCGGCGCCGCTCGCGCTCGAAGTCGTCGGCCTCTGCGAGGGCGATGGTGACGAGGCCGTTGTCGTGGCCGGTCATGACCTTCTGCTGGCCGGCGGGGTCATCGGCGAGGAAGTTGAAGATCAGCCCGTGATCGGGGTCCTCGATCCGTGTCTTCACAGGGAGCTTCCATCGGATCAGCGAGTAGAACAGTCGGTGCTTGGCCACCTCCAGCTCGCGCCATCCCGCGAGCTGCGCGGGATCGGACAGATTGGGAATGGTGCCGTTGTGCCGGCAGGCGCGGCAGAAGCCTGCGGTCTCGCCGGTCTCGAGCAGCCAGTTGCAGGCGTCGTGCTCGGCATTGGCGCAGAAGAAGCGCCCCGTCCCGTGGTCGGCGAGCGTCCGAAAGCCCTCCTCCGCCGGCTCGATCGCCGACAGGATCTGGCGCTCCGGCATGAAGGCGAGCTGATGGCCACAGCGCCCGCAGCTCCGATTCTCGAAGTACAGGATGTTCGTGCAGACCTGACAGACGAAGAGCTTCACGGCGTGGACCTACGTGTTGCGGTGTTCAGGGCCTGACGACGCACGACAGTAACAGTCCGTTCCGGGAGCGCGGAACTTTTTGTCTGCCCCGACGTTCTCGTCATGCCGGCGTTTGCCCGCCTTAATCTCTGGTCAGTTTGCTTTCCTTGGTCTCAATGTCGCCAAGCTTCCGAACACCCGCGATGGAATTCTCGGGCGACTGCTCGCCACATCAGTGCAGGTCAGCATGAACAGCGCGGACGCGCCCAGAGACGAAGTGAGGCCGGAGGCTGCCGCCGACGCGCTGCGCCAGCATATCGAGGAGATCGCGCGCGATCGCGATGAGGCCTATCGCGCGCTGCAGGAACGCGAGGCGGAGCTCGCGCGCATCCAGCGGATCGCCCGGGTCGGCGGCGTCGAGGTCGACCTGCGCGAAGGCTACCGCAACCGCCGCTCCCCCGAATACCTGATCATTCACGGCCTGCCGCCGGAAGCCGTTCACGAGACTCACGAAGACTGGGTCAGGCGCGTCCATCCCGACGACCGCGTCAAGGCCGAGCAGGACTTCATCGCCGCGGTCAAGAGCAAGCAGGAGGACTACACCACCGAATACCGCATCATCCGTCCCAGCGATGGCGAGATCCGGTGGGTCCGCGTCATCGCCCGCATCGAGCGCGACTGGAACGGCCGCGCCATCCGCCTGGTCGGCGCGCATATCGATGTCACCGACCAGATGCTGGCGCAGGCCAAGCTGCGCGAGAGCGAGGAGCGCTTCCGGCTGATCGCCGACAGCGCCCCGGTGCCGATCTGGGTGACGAAGCTCGACCGCACCCGCTCCTTCGTCAATCGCGCCTATGTCGATTTCCTCGGCCTGCCCCATGACGAGACGCTGGCCTTCGACTGGCGCAAGGTGCTGCATCCCGAGGATCTTCCGCGCATCCTGGAGCAGCAGCAATCGGGAGAGCGCTCGCTGAAGCCGTTCTTCCTCGAGGCGCGCTACCGCCGCGCCGACGGCGAATGGCGCTGGCTGCGCTCGGAATCGCAGCCGCGCTGGGACGCGAACGGCAAACATGTCGGATTCATCGGCGTCGCTCACGACGTCACGGCCGCCAAGCAGGCCGAGATCGAGCTGCGCCGCATCAACGAGACCCTCGAAGAGCGGATCAAGGAGCGCACCGCCCAACTCGAGGCCAATGAAGCGCGCATGCGCGCGATCTTCGACACCAGCAATCAGTATCAGGCCATCCTCGACGTCGAGGGCCGCGTGCTGCATGCCAACCGCATCGCGGTCGCCGGCATGCGCGCCGGTGAAGTGAACGTCATCGGCCAGCCGCTCTGGGATGCGCCCTGGTTCACCCATACGCCGGGCGTGACCGAGATGCTGCGCAAGGCGTTCGCCCGCGTTCTCTCCGGCGAGAGCTTTCGGACCGAGATGCGGCTCGATTTCGCCAGCGGCCAGCGACATTTCGAGCTTTCGATGCGGCCTCTGTTCGACCAGCATGACGTGGTCACCGGCGCGGTCGCCGAGGCGGTCGACGTCACCGAGCGCATCCAGGGCGAGGAGCTGTTGCGGCAGTCGCAGAAGATGGAGGCGATCGGCCAGCTCACCGGCGGCGTCGCGCACGATTTCAACAACCTGCTCACCATCATCCGCTCGGCCACCGACTTCCTGCGCCGCCGCGATCTCCCCGAGGAGCGGCGCCGGCGCTATGTCGACGCGATCTCCGAGACGGTGGAGCGCGCCTCGAAGCTGACCGCGCAACTTCTGGCCTTCGCGCGGCGGCAACCCTTGACGCCGCAGGTGTTCAATGTTGGCGAGCAGGTCGAGAATGTCGTGCAGCTGATCCGTCCTCTCGTCGGCGGCCGCATCCAGATCGAGCTCGCGGTCACGAACAGCGGACTGTTCACCCTCGCCGACGTCGCGCAATTCCAGACTGCGCTGATCAACCTCGCCGTCAATGCGCGCGACGCCATGAACGGTGAAGGACATCTGAAAATCGGCGTGCAGCGGACCGAGAGCATCCCGGCCTTGCGTGGCCAGGGCCCCCGGCCCGGTGCCTTCATCGCGATCTCGGTCGCCGACACTGGGGGCGGCATCGCGCCTCAACACCTCAACGCGATCTTCGAACCCTTCTTCACCACCAAGGAGGTCGGCAAGGGCACGGGCCTCGGCCTCAGCCAGGCATTCGGCTTCGCCAAGCAGTCCGAAGGCGACATCGCGGTCGACAGCCGCATCGGCCACGGCGCGACCTTCACGATCTACCTGCCGCAGGCCACGGCACCGCAATCCGGCACGGAAGCCGGCTCCGCGCGCATCGAGCCGGCGACCATCGGGCGCGGCTACCGCGTGCTCGTGGTCGAGGACAATGACGAGGTGGGGCAGTTCTCGACCGAGCTGCTCGAGGACCTCGGCTATGTGACGCGCCGCGTCGCCAATGCCGCCGATGCACTGGCAATCCTGGCGAACGACGAATTCGCGGTCGACCTCGTGTTCTCCGACGTCATCATGCCCGGCATCAACGGCCTGGAGCTCGCCGGCATCATCCGCGACCGCTATCCCGGCCTGCCGGTGGTGCTGACATCCGGCTACAGCCACGTGCTCGCGGAGAACGCCCATCACGGCTTCGAGCTGATCAAGAAGCCCTATTCGGTGGAGTCGCTGTCGCGCATCCTGCGCAAGGCGATGGCCGAGAAGGCGCCGCTGCCGCGCTGAGTAGGTAGTGCGCGCTTCGCGCGCCCCGGCGCCGGCATCTTCGGCGCGATCATGCCGGTGATCGTCGCGGACCTGATGCGCGGCACCGGCCGCTTCAACATTACTCAGGGCGCCGTGATTACAGCGCAGAGCATTGGCGCGGCGCTGTCGACCGCGCTAGCAGGCCCGGTCGTCGTCCATGGCGGCTACATCGCCGCATTCCTGGCCCTCGGCGCGGCCGCCGCGCTCGCCGTGATCGTATGCTGGCGGCTGCTTCCCGAGACCGGTGGAACGGAGGCCGCGCATCCGGATGCGGCGTCCTCGCCCGCTATCCCCGCCGAATGATTTGCTCTATCGATCCCTGATCATGTCCCTGCAAGATACCTGGCTCGCTTACGCCATCATCATTCCCGCCACCGCCGGCGTCATCATCCGCCCGTTTCGGCTGCCCGAGGCCGTGTGGGCCGTCGCCGGCGCGATCCTGTTGGTCGCGCTCGGCCTGCTGCCTGTCGCTGATGCGCTCACCGGCATCCGCAAGGGCGTCGACGTCTATCTGTTCCTGATCGGCATGATGCTGATTGCCGAGCTGGCCCGCCGCGAGGGCTTGTTCGACTATCTCGCGGCGTATGCCGTGGAGCATGCGCGCGGCTCGCCGCAACTCCTGTTCCTGTTGGTCTATGCGGTCGGCACTCTGGTCACCGTGGTGCTCTCCAACGATGCCACCGCGATCGTGCTGACGCCGGCCGTCTATGCTGCCACGCGCGCCGCCGGCGCTTCGCCGCTGCCCTATCTCTACGTCTGCGCCTTCATCGCCAATGCCGCGAGCTTCGTGCTGCCGATCTCCAATCCGGCCAATCTGGTCGTGTTCGGTGAACGCATGCCGCATCTCACCGAATGGCTGCGCCAGTTCACTTTGCCCTCGATGGCCGCGATCGCCCTGACCTATGTCGCGCTGTGGCTGACCCAGCGCCGCGCGCTTCGTGAGGAAACGCTGCGGACCGATGTCGACAAGCCGCATCTGAGCCGCGAGGGCCGGCTCGCCGCGGTCGGAATCATGGCGATTGCCGCCGTGCTGCTGACCGCCTCGGCGCTCGACGTGCAACTGGGCTTGCCGACCTTCGTCTGTGGCGTGGTCACGGCGGCCGCGATCCTGCTGATCAGCCGGCAGTCGCCATGGCCCACGATCAAAGGCGTGTCCTGGGGCGTGCTGCCGCTGGCCGGCGGCCTGTTCGTGATGGTCGAAGGCCTGAACCGGGCCGGCGCGATCGGCCAGCTCAGCGCCTGGCTGCACCAGGGCGTTACCGGCTCACCGGCTGGCGCCGCCTGGGCCGCGGGCCTGATCACGGCGATCGCCGACAACATCGCCAACAATCTTCCCGTCGGACTGGTCGCCGGCTCGGTGGCGGCCAGCGATCACCTGTCGCATGAGGTCATCCGTGCAATTCTGATCGGCGTCGATCTCGGCCCCAACATCTCGGTGACCGGCTCGCTCGCCACCATCCTGTGGCTGACCGCCCTGCGGCGCGAAAAAATCGAGGTGTCCGCCTGGCAGTTTCTCAAGATCGGACTCGTAGCAACGCCGCCAGCGCTGATCGCGGCGCTGGCCGCAGCGATCTGACATCGATGTGATGGCGGTGGGCACGGTGACGAAGGCGGGAGCCCGCCCTACCTCTCCAGGGCACCGTTGAAGAAGTCGACGAGCCCGAATGGTGCGCTGTCGCCGAGGCAGAGCTTGAGGATTTGATGCGCGCCTGCGGCCGCCGACGAGCTGCGCGGGAATAGCGCTGCTTCGTAGATGGCGAGTGCCGCTTCGATGTCGCCGGGGTGGGCAGCGATCGCCTTGCCGAGCTCGGCGCCGTCGAACATCGCCAGGTTCGCGCCCTCGCCGGCCGGCGGCGCCAGGTGCGCGGCATCACCGAGAAGCGTCACCCCAGGCACACGGTCCCACCGATGGTCGTTCGGAAGCGTGTGGATCATGCGCGGGACCGGCGGGGTTTCGCCGTCGGTGATCAGCGCGGTGAGCGCAGGCGCCCATCCGTCGAACTCGGCCGCAATTCGCGCCGTCGCGGCGGCAGCGTCCATGAAGTCGATGCCGGCGATCCACTCGGCGGAGCGGTTCAGCGCGACGTAGGCGTGAAGAACCTGTCCTGCCTCACGGTGCGCGCAGATCCCCTGTCCCGGAGCGAGCGCGAACAATGCGCCGCCGCCGACTGCTTCGGCCGCCGCGGTGTGCCGCTCGTCGGCGTCATGCAGGTAGGTCTCAACGAACGTCGTGCCGACATATTCTGGCTTGGCGGCCGACAGCAGGGGCCGGACCTTCGACCAGGCGCCGTCGGCGCCGACCAGCAGGCTCGTGACCACGCTCGCCCCGTCCGCGAATCTCAGCTCGTGCCTGTGGTCGCCGAGGCGCACGACGCCGGTCAGCTTCTTGCCCCACTGGATCGTCTCAGCTGGCAGGGACTCGAGAAGAATCCGCCGCAGATCACCCCGCAGCACCTCGGGGCGTCGGCCGTCATCGGGCTGCGCGAGCAGCACCGTGCCATGCCGGTCAAGCACGCGCGACGCCGCGCCGCCCTCATGGATGATCTCACGGAACGCATCGATGAGGCCGGCGTCTGCGAGGGCACGTTGCCCGTCGTGCTCGTGAATATCGAGCTGGCCGCCTTGCGCCCGGGTCTCGGCAGATGGCTCCGCCTCATAGATCGTAGCCGGGATACCGTGGACATGGAGGACGCGTGCGAGCGTAAGGCCGCCGAGGCCCGCGCCGACGATCGTGACGGGTGTCGTCATCATCTGCCTTTCAAATTGACTGGAACGTCGTTCCATGAAAGTTGATTGGAACAACGTTCCAATCATGTCAAGATGATGGTCATGGCGAGCAGAACACAACGGACGGAACGGCGCGCGGATGCGCTCTCGAAGGAGAGAATCGTCGAGGCCGCGATCAAGATCCTCGACACCGAGGGCGAAAGCGCTCTGACCTTCCGCGCGCTCGCAGCTCGCCTGGCGACCGGCAGCGGGGCGATTTATTGGCACGTCGCCAACAAGAGCGATCTGCTCGCAGCGGCCACCGATGACGTCATTGCCCGTGTCATGACCGGCGTCGTGGGCGATGCAGAGCCGCGACAGGCGATCCGTGCCGTTGCCCTCGGGGTGTTCGACGCCATCGACGCCCACCCCTGGGTGGGTGCCCAGCTTTTCCGTGAACCGTGGCGGTCCGCGATGCTGCAGATCGTCGAAAGCGTCGGCGGACGGCTCCAGACGCTCGGTGTCCCCGAAAGCGCCCTGTTCGATTCCGCGTCCGCGCTCTTGAACTACATCCTTGGCGTGGCCGGGCAGAATGCCGCGAACGCCCGCCTCCTCCCGCGCGAGACGGACCGCGCGGCGTTCCTCCGATCGGTCGCCGCACGGTGGACACAGCTCGATCCCGCGGAGTATCCGTTCGTGCATCGGGTGGCGACGGAGCTGCGCGAGCACGACGACCGCGAGCAATTTCTTGCCGGCATCGACCTCATCCTGGCCGGGATCGGGACCATCCGATAGGCAGCGGCTGACTTGCAGCCCACCTGCCTCCTCCGAACGCAAGGAGATGCGCAACCGGCGGGAGAATATCGAGGTCGGCGCCTTGGCAGGCTCCAACCAGGCTCCGAAGGTGCGACTCGTGACGCCGCCGCCAGCGCTGGTGGCACGCTGGCGGCGTTGTGATCACGATCGGCCGATGGTCATGCCGCGGCTTCGTAGTTGACCGCAGTCTCAGCGATCTTGGTCAGCGTCTCGTCGGTCTTCCGCTCTTCGTTCAGCGTCTGGTCGAGCAGCTTGGCGGCCTTCGGCAGGTTGAGCTTGAGCGCCCAGGCCTTCAGGGTACCGTAGCGTGACATCTCATAGTGCTCCACCGCTTGGGCAGCGGCCAACAGACCGGCGTCGAGCGCCTGCGTCCCCTTGTACTCGTCCATGATCTCCTTGCCCTCGTCGATGATGCCCTCGATCGCATCGCACTTCTTGCCACGGGCGGGCTTGCCGATCAGCTCGAAGATCTGCTCGAGCCGCTCGATCTGGCCTTCGGTCTCCTCCTGGTGCTTCTCGAACGCCGCCGCCAGCTTCTCCGACTGCGCCGCCTTGGCCATTTTCGGCAGCGTCTTCAGGATCTGCTTCTCGGCGTAGTAGATGTCCTTGAGGGTATCGAGGAAGAGCTCGTTGAGGTCTTTGTCGGCAGGCATGGTGTGCTCCTGTTGATTGTGAGCCGACAACCAGAAAGCCATACCCTAGTTCCTGCCACCGACGAGCCCGCCGCAAGAAAATCCTGCCCGGAGCGCTGTCGGCGGCCTCCGAGCCTCTTGTAACAAAACTGTCACCCGGCAAAACTACAGCTCTTCCCTGCGGCGAGACGCCGCGATTCCGCCGATTGCCTTCAGGAGTTTTCAATGCGCCGCCCGCTCGTGCTGCTGTGCGCCGGACTGACCTTGCTGTCGTCCGGAGCCGCATTTGCGCAGAACGCCACCCCCCATAACCTCATCCTGTTCATTCCCGACGGCCTGCGTGCGCTCAAGGTGACGCCGGAGACCGCCCCGGCCATGGCCGCCGTCCGCGACAAGGGCGTCAACTTCAAGAATTCGCACTCGCTGTTTCCGACCTTCACGATGGCCAACGGCTCGGCCATGGCGACCGGCCACTATCTCGGCGACACCGGCACGTTCTCGAACACGATCTTCACGGGCTATACCTCGGCGCCGGCCGGCGGCACCGTCGTGCCCTTCATCGAGAACGACGCCGTGCTCGGCGATATCGACGAGCATTTCAACGGCGACTACCTCAACGAGGACACCATCCTGAAGCTCGCCCGCAAGGCCGGCTATTCGACCGCCGCGATCGGCAAAGTCGGCCCGACCTACCTGTTCGACCACACCGGCTGCCCTTGCAAGCCCGGCGCGACCTCCTCGATCGTGATCGACGATTCCACGGGCAACAAGAACGGCGTGCCTGTCACCGACGAGGTCAAGGACGCCATGACCAAGGCCGGCCTGCCGCTGGCGACGCCGTCGCGCGGCGACAACGGAAAGGCGGGCGACGCCAAGACGCCGGGCACGACCTCGGCCAACGTCGCGCAGCAGGCCTACATGGTCGACGTCGCCACCAAGGCGGTGCTGCCGATGTTCAAGGCCCGCAACAAGCCGTTCGTTCTGGTGTTCTGGTCGCGCGACCCGGACGGCAGCCAGCACAATCACGGCGACAGCCTCAACACCATCACGCCGGGCATCAATGGCCCGACGTCGATGGCCGGCATCAGGAATGCAGACGACAATCTGGCGGCGTTGCGCAAGGCGCTCGACGATCTCGGGCTTGCCGCCTCGACCAACATCATGGTCCAGGCCGACCACGGCTTCTCGACCATCTCCAAGGAGAGCAAGACCAGCCCATCGGCCAAGGTCAGCTACGACGACACGCCGAAGGACTTCCTGCCGATGGGCTTCCTGGCGATCGACCTCGCCAAGGCGCTCGACCTGCCGCTGTTCGATCCGAACGACAAGAACGCGGCGGTGCCCGACGGCAAGCACCCGAAGGCCGGCAACGGCGTGCTCGGCAAGGATCCAACCAAGCCCGATCTCGTCGTCGCCACCAATGGCGGCTCCGACCTGATCTATCTGCCCAACAACGACAGGAAGCTCGCCCGCCGCACCGTCAAGGCGCTGCTGGCGCAGGACTACGTCTCCGGCATCTTCGTCGACGACAAGCTTGGCGAGATTCCCGGCACGCTGCCGCTGTCGCGGATCAACCTGCAGGGCAAGGCGGTGACGCCGCATCCGGCGATCGTGGTCAACTTCCGCTCCTATGTCGCGCCGGGCTGCGATCAGCCGAGCAACTGCCAGGTCGAGGTCGCCGACACCGTGCTGCGCCAGGGCCAGGGCATGCACGGCTCGTTCGGCCGCGGCGACACCTACAGCTTCATGGCGGCCATCGGACCCGACTTCAAGGCGGGCTTCGTCGATCCCCTGCCCGTCAGCAATGCCGATGTCGGCATCACCGCGGCGAAGCTGCTCGACCTCAAGGTCGCTCCGAAGGGCAGACTGATCGGCCGCATCATGACCGAGGCGATGCCGAACGGCACCACGCCGAAGGCGACGTCGGACGTCACCAAGTCGGACCCGGCCGCCGGCGGCCTGCGCACCGTGCTGAAGCTGCAGCGCGTCGGCACCCAGCGCTATTTCGACGCCGCCGGCTTCCCCGGCCGCACCGTGGGACTCGACGACGAGGCGCCGAAGAAGACGGCGGCGGCAAAGTAGTCAGTCCGCCGCCTCTACGCGATCAGCAGAGTGCTCCACGAAAGTGGGGCATTTCTGTTTCGACTAGACGTGGTGCCGTAGCCCGGGTGAGCGCAGCGATACCCGGGGAGACCGTTCCCGCATGTCGCTTCGCCGATTGATTCACCGGCCGGGCGGCGCCATCAAGAGCCGTCATGCGATCGCCGCCGGTCAAAAAGAAAAGAGCGCGATGAGATCATCGCGCTCGTCGAGCTCGCGCCGTTGGATGAACGCGACGCGCTTACATGCCGATGTCGATCATCGACGGCAGTTGCGCCAGCGGCAGCACGGTGACGCCGACCAGCGTGGCGACCATCGCCATCAGCGCGCGGTTGCCCTGGCGCTTGCCGCGCATCTGCTTGGCGACCCATTCCAGCGCATCGGTGCGGAGGCCCCGCGCATTGACCGGAGCCCAGCTCTCGATCGCCGTCTCCGGCGACAGCGCCACGCTGCGCGGCGGCACCGGCAGGCCGGAGGCGGCGGCGGCATGATGCGCCACCGCCTTGGCGAGCAGATCCTCGAACCGGCCATCGTCCTTGCGCTCGGTCGCGGCAGCATCGATCGCGAACAGCGCTTCGGCCTCGGCGCGACTAACGGGCACGTCGTTGATCGCGGCAGCGCTCAGAATGCGCGCGCACCAGGCGGCGTCATCGGCATCGAGCACGCGGGAGAAATGCACGCGTCCCGCGGTGGTCGGACCCTCGCCGGTGATCACGCCGTCGCGCACGATGCCGAGCGCGAAAGCAGCGGTCTCACAGGAGGACGGTTCGAGACCATCGATGCCGATGGTTTTTGGTGCAGAGGTAGCCATGTTCTCTTCTCAGTTGCTGTGTTGACCCACCTTGTCGGCCCGCGTCTGAACGAGTGGTTAACGGTTCGAAACGGTGCTGTGGGTTTTTGTATCGGTTGCCGATTTGCCGCAGTGACCTCGATCACGGTTCAAAGCCAAGGGGCGTCAGGGGGCGGCGTGTTGCGACCAACAGATGGCGAAATCTGGGCAACCGGTCGTCTCATGGATGTTTCGCCGCAGCCCGGAAACTCAAAAGAAGTTGTTGGCCGCGTGAGCTTTGGAGCAATTATCTTCTCTTTTCCGTCAGCCAGTTCCCTTCCGCGGCGGCATTTCCTATAGTGTTTAGAAGATTTATTCCCGCCACCTGTACTGAAAGGGACTACCATGGCTCTCCAGATCGGCTCCACTGCCCCGGACTTCGAGGCAGACACCACCGAAGGCAAGATCAAATTCCACGACTGGATCGGCGACAGCTGGGCCCTCTTGTTCTCGCATCCGAAGGATTTCACCCCGGTGTGCACCACCGAGCTCGGCGCGCTGGCGCGGCTGAAGCCGGAGTTCGACAAGCGCGGTGTCAAGCTGATGGGCCTGTCGGTCGACCCGGTGGACAACCACGCCAAATGGTCGGAGGACATCCGCGAGACGCAGGGCGCGGCGCCGAACTATCCGATGATCGGCGACACCGACTACAACGTCTCCAAGCTCTACGACATGCTGCCGGCGGCGATCTCCGGTGATCCGTCCAAGCGCACCGCGGCCGACAATCAGACCGTCCGCAACGTCTTCATCATCGGGCCCGACAAGAAGATCAAGCTGATCCTGGTCTACCCGATGACCACCGGGCGCAACTTCCAGGAAATACTGCGCGTCATCGACTCGCTGCAGCTCACGTCAAAGCACCGCGTCGCCACCCCCGCCGACTGGAAGCAGGGTGAGGACGTCATCATCGCCGGCTCGGTGTCCGACGACGAGGCCAAGACGATCTATCCGAACGGCTGGAAGGCGCCCAAGCCCTATCTGCGCGTGGTGCCGCAGCCGAAGTGACGGCGGCAAACGACGTTTAACGACGTCATCCCGGGACGCCTCGCAGAGGCGGACCCGGGATCTCGATAGACTGGGCTCGAACTCTGAGCGCTTCGGGCCGACGCCACTTCAGCCCCGCGGCGTGACCCAGTCCGCGATCAGCAGGCCGAGCGTCGCCGACACCGCAGTCACGAACACGCCCCAGCTGATGTCGACCGCCACCACCGCCCAGGTCCACTGCTTGAGCATCGCCAGCGACGTCAGCTCGAAGGTCGCGTAGCAGAACAGCCCGAACAGCGCGCCGTAGAGCAAGGTCGAGCGCCATGTCGCGTCGGCCGTCCCGCTGACGAAGATCAGCACGCCCACGACATAGAGCAGATAGAACAGCACCGCCGGCACGGGATGGATCTCGCCCAGCATCTCGCCGACCTGCGACTGGAAGAAGCCCCTGGCGACGATGCTCAGGAACGGGATGTCGAAGCCGAGCAGCACGGCCAGCGTCGCGAAATACAGAACGGCGTACCGGCTCATGCGCGGCTCCTCCCTGGTGGCTCAGCTGCCGATAACGCGGAGCGACGGCAGCCCCCGCCTGGGCCGGGCCAATCAGCCGCGGCGTTTGGCCTTGGCCTTCTTTCCACCCGGCGCCTTCGACCGCGAGGGTCTGTCTGAATACGTCTGTCCGCCGTGGCTGGACTTGTCGCGATGCTGCTTTTTGTTCGCGAACGCCGGCTGTTGGCCGGGTTTCGCCGGCCCCTCGCGATGCGGCTTGGCGCGCGGCTTGGCGTCCCTGCCCCCACGCGGCTCATCGCGCTGCAGCGGATGGTAGGCCGTCTCGTCCGCCTCGCGCCGCGGCGGCCGCTTTTCGGCGCGCGGCCTGTCCGGCGACGCCGGCCCCGAGGGCGCGCCCGCCAGCGGCTCGATCCGGATATTGTCCTCCTTGTCGGGACGACGGATGTTCGCAGTGAAAGCGTCGGCGACGCGCGCGGCGATCTCGAACTCGGTCGTCGTGTCCTGGATCTTGATGGCGCCGATGTCGTGCTTGTCGATGCCGCCGCGGCGGCAGATCATCGGCAGCAGCCAGCGCGCTTCCGCATTCTTCCTGCGTCCGATCGCCGCCCGGAACCAGACGCTCGGCTCGCCCATGCCGTGGCGCGCCGACGGCTTTCCTGTCTTCGTTCGGGGCGCCGATGGCCGCTCCTCGCCGCGCGCCGGCCTGGCGGTGTCGCGACCGCGATCCTCGCGCGCACGGCCACGATCCTGGCCCGGATCGAGAATGTCCTCGGGCGACGGCAGCCGCGCGCGATAGAGCCGCGCCAATGCGGCGGCGATGTCCTCGGCCGACCGCTCCGCCAGCAGCGCCTGCGCGAGCGCCAGATCCTCCGCCGTCGTCTCCTCGGTGAACACCTGGTCGTGGAGCATGCGCTCCTGATCGAGCTTGCGGATCTCGTCCGCCTGCGGCGCCGCGCCCCACGCGGCCTCGATGCCGGCGAGGTTCAGCAGCGTTTCCGCCCGCCGTCGGCGGGCCGGCGGCACCAGCAGCACGCTGACGCCCTTGCGGCCGGCGCGGCCGGTGCGACCCGAGCGATGCTGCATCACCTCGGGATCATTCGGCAGCTCGGCGTGGACGACGAGGTCGAGCTTCGCGAGATCGATGCCGCGTGCTGCGACGTCGGTTGCCACGCACACCCGCGCGCGCCCGTCGCGCAGCGACTGCAGCGCCGTGGTCCGCTCGTTCTGGGTCAGCTCACCCGACAGCGCGACGACGGAAAAGCCGCGCTCCAGCAGCGCCGCCTGCAGATGGCGCACCTTCTCGCGGGTGTTGCAGAACACGATCGCGCTCGGCGACTCGTAGAAGCGCAGCACGTTGACGACCGCGTGCTCGACATCGTCGGCGGCGATGCGGATGGCGCGGTACTCGATGTCGGCATGCCCGCCTTCGTCGCCCTCGACCTCGATCCGGAAGGCGTCGTCCTGATACTGTTTGGCCAGCGCGACGATGCCGCGCGGGAAAGTCGCCGAGAACAGCAGCGTCCGGCGCGTTTCCGGCGTGGTCTCGAGGATGAACTCGAGGTCCTCGCGAAAGCCGAGATTGAGCATCTCGTCGGCCTCGTCGAGCACCACGGCCTTCAGTTCCGAGATATCGAGACGCCCGCGCCGCAGATGATCGCACAGCCGCCCGGGCGTGCCGACGACGATATGGGCCCCGGCCTCCAGCTCGCGCTGCTCGCGGCGCGGATCCATGCCGCCGACGCAGGAGACGACGCGCGCGCCCGCGTGCTGATAAAGCCATGCGAGCTCGCGCTGGACCTGCAAGGCAAGCTCGCGCGTCGGCGCCACGATCAGCGCCAGCGGCGCGGTGGCCCGCTCGAACCGCTCGGCCTCGCCCAGCAGGTTGTTCGCGAGCGCCAGCCCATAGGCCACGGTCTTGCCCGAGCCGGTCTGCGCCGAAACCAGGAGGTCACGGTCGACGGCGTCATGCGCAAGCACGGCGAGCTGTACGGGCGTCGGAGTCTCATAATTGCGCTCGGCCAGAGCGCGGGCGAGCGGCGGATTCGTCGTGGGAAAGGACAAGTGACCGGAAACCTCGTTTCGATCCGGCTGCTTTACGCCATGCCGCGCCGGAACACGAGGGCCGTGAACGGTCAAATCCTGTCCTGCTCAGTGCGCCCAGCCGGGCCGGGCGATACCGATGGTCGACGGCCGCGCGGCCCGGAAGATGCGAGACGCATGGCCACCGCTGCGCCAGATCTCGGCTACTCGTCGCTCCACGGCCAATGCCAGTGACGCCAGCCCCAGTTGCGCGGACCGCTGGCGTCCATGGCCGCCTTCTGCTTGTCATCGAGCGAGTCGTAGAGCGCCTGAAACGCCGGCCGGACGATCTTGATCGCCTGCTGCATCGTGTCGAGGCGCTGCTCCGCCAATGCGAGGCGGTCGGTCGCCTTGACCGGCGGCGTCGCCGGGCAGTCCTTCGTGATCAGCTCCGCCGCCTTGGCCGATGCCGCTTTGAGATCATCGAGCCGCGCCCGCTGCGCGTCGTTCGGCTTGATGGCGGCCTCGATCTGCGACATCCGCCATTCGGCAAATCCGGCCATGCGGGGATTGCAGAGGAAGCCGAAGCCCCGGCCGCCCATCATCCCGGGCCCCATCATCATGCCCGGGCCCCACCCTGGCCCGCCCGCGCCCGGCTGGGCAAAGCCCGGTGCGGCGGTGACGGTGACGATTGCGGCCGCGAAGACCAGCGCGCGTGGATCTAATCGCATAGCAGAACTCCTTGACGTCGTACCAATGAGTTTGCGCAAACTAAGCGAGCGGCGAGATCGCATGCTTGAGCGAGATCAACGAGCCACGGACGAGCCATGGCGAATAGAGGAGATGACAACGATCCGCAGCTATCGCTGGATATGGACGTCGGCGGTCGCATCGGGCTGCGGGACGCTGGCGCATATCGGCCTGATGGAGCTCAAGAGCCGGCTTCACCTATTGCCGCAGTTCGATCCCGCCTCGGCGCTTCTCGACACGCTCTCGCCCCTGTTCGCCCGAGCGATGCACGATGGGGCGCCGCTATGGTTGCTGTCGCAGCTCAACGGAGCCTTCCTGATCGGCCTGCTGTTCGGCCGCTTCTTCCACCGCCTGCCCGGCGGCAGCGGCGTCGCCAAAGGCTTCCTGCTCGGGGTCGCCGGCTGGGTGTTGCTCGGAATCGGTTTGTTTCCCGCCATCGGCCTTGGACCGTTCGCAACGTCGCTCGGGCTGGGCGCCGGCCCGGCGCTGTTTTCGCTGGCGATGGTCGAGGCGTACAGCGTCGTGCTGGGCGCCGTGTATGCGGCCCTGCAGAGACCGGATCCGAAGGCCGAGCTTCGCCGAGTCGGAGAAAGCGATCACGTCTGAGCGCCGCCGTCTCATCTACTTCGAAAAGACCGAAATTTTTCACTTTCGTTTTCTCGTAAACCATGTATGATCCGCGTCGTCCTGCCCCATGCAGAGGGACGTACGCGTCGGCACGAACGTCGGGTGCGGGATGCGGTGGCCGCAGTCATGCCGGACGCGCCTTCGGCGCAGACGACCGGCATGATTGCGGACGCGAAGTCGCAGCGTCCTGACACCCCGATGCTGGTGTTACGTTCGCGACGGCGCTCGAGGCGCCGCGCGGATCATGGTGGCCAACACGCTCGGCGCACCAGGGAGACTGCGTATAAGCGTGAAGACATCGCGCAGGGAATGCCGGTTGATCGGCTTTGCCTGTGGTACCTGCCGCCTGCATTTTTTTTCGCAGGCGGGCCATGGGTGAGGCCTTCACCCGGCATTCCCTGCACCCTCTCGTTTTGCAGAGGGTAAACAGGCCGCAGAACTCGGGCTGCTCATGCCGCGGGAATGCGAACGCACGTCTTCGAGATGCTCCCCACGCGCTCCGATCTCCGCTGTCGTCCCGGACAAGCCACGGCGCGCGTCAGCGCGACGCGGCGCCGATCCGGGACCCATACTCCGCGGCGGATATGATGTGGAGGGTGTCAAACGATCGGCCTGCCCCAAACCGCTCCCTGGGGTTATGGGTGCCGGCTTTCGCCGGGACGACAGCGGAGCATGTGAGCAGCACTGAACGCGGCGTCGTATTCAATGCTGCTAGCAAACAACCGCCCCACGATCAGCAAGGTTGCGCGCCCATCGCACCGCGACCTCAAATCCGCACCGCACCAAACGCAGAGCAGCAAGCTGCATCTCCGCTGGCGCAATGGCATAGGAATTGCTGAACTCGCACATCAATTCGTCGCTTGCGGAGACCATCGAATGCTTGAAGGAGCCGAAGTCCGGCTGGCCGTCGATATCGGAGGCACGTTCACCGATATCGTTCTCGACATCGGCTGTAAGCGCCGAACACGCAAGCTGCTGACGACGCCGACGCAGCCGGAGCAGGCCGTGCTGGACGGCACCCGCCTCATTCTCGCCGATGCGCGTGCGCGAATCTCCGACATCGACGTCTTCATTCACGGCACCACGCTCGCGACCAACGCCATCATCGAACGCCGCGGCGCCAAGACGGCGCTGATCGCCACTGAAGGCTTCCGCGATGTTCTGGATATTGGAACTGAGAGCCGCTACGACCAGTACGACCTCTCGATCGACAAGCCCAAGCCGCTGGTGCCGCGCAGCCTTCGGTTCACGGTGCCGGAGCGCGTCGATGCTCATGGAGATGTCAGGCTGCCGCTCGATGAAGCGGCAGTGCGCGCATTGGCGCCGCAGTTGCGCGCGCTCGATGTCACCAGCGTCGCCATCGCCTTCCTGCACGCCTACGCCAATCCCGCGCACGAGCGCCGTGCCGGCGAGATCCTGGCCGAGGAGATGCCGGGCGTCTCGATCACGCTGTCTTCTGCCGTCTGTCCCGAAATCCGGGAATACGAGCGGACGTCGACCGCGGTCGCCAACGCCTATGTGCAGCCGCTGATGGACAGCTATCTCGCCCGCATGGAGCAGGCGCTGCAAGTCGAGCAGTTCCGCGGCGCGATCTATCTCGTCACGTCGGGCGGCGGCGTCACCTCGATCGCGACCGCGCGGCGCTTCCCGGTGCGCCTCGTGGAATCCGGTCCTGCGGGCGGCGCGATCTTCGCCGGCCAGATCGCAGCTACGCTCGGCGAGCGCAAGGTGCTGTCGTTCGACATGGGCGGCACCACTGCCAAGATCTGCCTGATCGAGAATTTCGAGCCGGAGAGCTCGCGCGTGTTCGAGGTCGATCGCGCCGCGCGCTTCCTCAAAGGCTCCGGCCTGCCGGTGCGCATTCCCGTCATCGAGATGGTCGAGATCGGCGCCGGCGGCGGCTCGATCGCGCGCATCGATGCGATGAAGCGGGTCACCGTGGGCCCCGAGAGCGCCTCCTCCGAGCCGGGACCTGCCTGCTACGGCCGCGGCGGCCAGCGTCCGGCCGTGACCGATTCCGACGTCGCGCTCGGCATGATCGATCCCGACGCATTCGCCGGCGGCACCATCAGGCTCGATCCCGAGCTGTCGAAACAGGCCCTGCTCCGCGACGTCGGCGCGCCGCTCGGCCTCAACGCGGAGACCGCCGCCTACGCCGTGCACGAGGTGGTGTGCGAGAACATGGCGAGCGCGGCCCGCGTCCACGCCGTCGAGCGTGGCGCGGTGATCGGCCATCACACGCTGATCGCGTTCGGCGGTGCTGCGCCGCTACATGCCGCCCGCGTCGCCGAGAAGATCGGCGTCACCAGGGTGATCGTGCCATCCAACGCCGGCGTCGGCTCGGCGGTCGGCTTCCTCGCCGCTCCCATCGCCTATGAGCTGGTGCGCAGCCGCCATGCCCGGCTCGACGGCTTCGATACGGCCCTCGTCTCCGGCCTGCTGCAGGAGATGGCGGACGAGGCCCGCGCGCTGGTCGAGCACGGCGCATCCGGAGCGCCATTGCGCGAACGCCGCGTCGCCTTCATGCGCTATGTCGGCCAGGGTCACGAGATCACGGTCGAGCTACCGAACCGTCCGCTGACCGTGGACGATCTCACCACGCTGCGCGCGACCTTCGAGGCCGGCTACGCCGCATTGTTCGAGCGCGCCATCCCGGGCGCCGCGATCGAGGTGCTGAGCTGGTCGATGCTGGTCACGACCGAGCCGCGCAATCCCACGGCGGTTGCCGAGGTGACGCGCAAGCCCGCAGGGCCAGCCGCCGGCCATCGCAAATTCTTCGACGGCCGCGCCGGGCACTTCGTCGAGATCCCGCTGTATCGCCGCGAGCAGATGGCGCCGGGCGCCGTCATCGCCGGCCCCGCCGTGATCGCCGAGGACGAGACCTCGACCTTCATCTCCAACAGCTTCGATGCGCACATCGACGGTGCCGGCAGCATCGTCATGGAACGGAAGGCGGCCTGAGATGAGCCAGTCACAAGCGACGAGCCTGATCGACCTGCAGATCATGTGGCACCGGCTGATCGCCGTGGTCGAGGAGCAGGCCCAGGTTCTGCTGCGCACCGCCTTCAGCCCGATCGTGCGCGAATGCGGCGACCTCTCCGCCGGCGTGTTCGACCTGAAGGGACGCATGCTGGCGCAGGCCGTCACCGGCACGCCGGGCCACGTCAACTCGATGGCGGAATCGGTGAAGCACTTCATCGCGCACTTCCCGATCCACACGATGAAGCCGGGCGATGCCTACATCACCAACGATCCCTGGATGGGCACCGGCCATCTCAACGATTTCGTCGTCACCACCCCCTGCTTCAAGGACGGCCAGCCGGTCGCTCTGTTCTCCTGCACCAGCCACCTGATGGACATCGGCGGCATCGGCTTCGGCCCTGACGGCACCGACGTGTTCATGGAAGGGCTGTACATCCCGATGCTGAAGCTGATCGACCAGGGCGTCGTCAACGAGACGCTGATGGCGATGATCCGCGCCAACACCCGGCTGCCGGTCGACACCGAGGGCGACACCTATTCGCTCGCCGCCTGCAACGATGTCGGCTGCCAGCGCCTGGTCGAGATGATGCGGGAGTTCGGCATCGCCTCGCTCGATGAGCTCGGCGACTACGTCTGCGACCGCTCGCGCGAGGCGGTGCTGGCCGAGATCGCCAAGCTGCCGAAGGGCACCTGGCGCAACGAGATGGTGGTCGACGGCTATGATGCGCCGGTCACGCTCAAGGCGGCGCTGACGATCTCGGACGACGGCATCCACGTCGACTTCGACGGCACCTCGCCCGCCTCGAAATTCGGCATCAACGTGCCGCTGTCCTACACCACGGCCTACACCGTGTTCGGGCTCGGCTGCGTGGTGGCCTCTGATATTCCCAACAATGCCGGTTCGCTGTCGCCGCTCACGGTCTCGGCGCCGTCGGGCGCGATCCTGAATGCGCCGAAGCCGGCGCCGGTCGCCTCACGCCATGTCATCGGCCAGATGCTGCCCGACGTCGTGTTCGGCTGCCTCAGGCAGATCATCCCGGAGCGCGTGCCGGCCGAGGGCACCTCCTGCCTGTGGAATCTCAACGTGCGCGGCCAGACCCGCTCCGGCGCCGGCGGCAATTACGGGTTCTCGATGGCGGTGACCTCGAACGGCGGCACCGGTGCCCGCTTCGACAAGGACGGGCTGTCGGCGACCGCCTATCCCTCCGGCGTGCGCGGCACGCCGGTCGAGATCGCCGAGACGCAGACGCCGCTGATCTTCTGGCGCAAGGAGCTGCGCCCGGATTCCGGCGGCGCCGGCCGCACCCGCGGCGGCCTCGGCCAGATCATCGAGGTGGGCAGCGGCGTCGACGCGCCGTTCGACATCCTCGCCGCCTTCGACCGCATCGACCACCCGCCGCGCGGCCGCGACGGCGGCCACAACGGCCAGGCCGGCTATGTCGGGCTCAAGTCGGGAAAGAAGCTGCGCGGCAAGGGTTTCCAGACCGTGCCGCCGGACGACCGGCTGGTGGTGCTGACACCCGGCGGTGCCGGCATCGGCGATCCCAGGGAGCGGGCCGCAGAGCTGGTGCGGAGCGATGTCGAGAGCGGGCTGATATCGGCGGACAATGCAGCAAAGCTCTACGGACAGGCGCGGTGAGATCTCATGCCCGCCGGAACATTTATGGCCTCATGGTTCGAGACGCGTCGCAAGGGCGACGCTCCTCACCATGAGGGTTTAGTACCGCGATCGATGCTGCACATTGACCATGAGATAAGTCCTCATGGAGAGGATCAGCATCTTGCCGCGCAACGTACCCTCATCCTGAGGAGCCCGCCGCAGGCGGGCATCTCGAAGGATGGCCGCGAGCATAGTGCTCGCCCAACCTTTTTCGATCTCGTGCAATAGCTCAGCAACGAACCCGGAGACACTCATGATCACGCGACGGACGTTCACGGCAGGTGCAGCGACCCTGCTCGCAGCCAGCCACGTCTCAACGCGGGCACGCGCCGCAACGACGACCTGGGACATGTCGACGGTCTGGCCCGACGGCAACTTCCACACCCAGAATGCGATGGCCTTTGCCGAGGAGGTGAAAAAGCAGACCGGCGGTGCGGTCAACATCACCGTGAAGGCCGGCGGTCAGCTTGGCTTCAAAGGACCAGAGCATCTGCGCGCCGTGCGCGACGGCCTGGTGCCGCTGGCGGACGTGCTCAACATCCAGCAGGTCGGCGACGAGCCGTTCATGGGCGTCGAGAGCATCCCGTTCCTCGCCGGCTCGATGGACGAGCTCAAGGTGCTGCACAAATATGTGCGGCCCGAATATGAGAAGATCGCCGCGCGCAACAACCAGAAGATCCTCTACATCGTGCCGTGGCCGACGCAGTACCTGCACCTCAAGGCCAAGGTTGCCGACGTCGCCGGGCTGAAGAACATCAAGGTCCGCGTGCCCGACAAGAACGCGGTCGACATGCTCAACGCCATCGGCATGGCCGCCGTGATGATTCCCTGGGGCGAGACCATCCCGGCGCTGGCCTCTGGCGCGGTGGCGGGCGTGTCGACCTCGGCAGTCTCGGGCGTCGACGGCAAGTTCTGGGAGTTCCTCAAGTTCATCTATCCGACCAACCATGTGTGGTCGTCGCAGATGCTGAACGTGAACCTGGATTCCTGGAAGGCGCTGACGCCGGAGCAGCAGAAGACGGTTGCCGACATCGCTGCGAAGATGGAGCCCGCCTTCTGGACCAACTCCCTCAAGGCCGACGCCGACAGCCTGAGCCGGCTCAAGGAGGGCGGCATGGAGGTGGTGCCGGTGTCGGACGCGATGATGACGGAGATCCGCACCAAGACGGCGCCGCTGATGGATGCGTTCCTGAAGCGCGTGCCGGCCGCGGAAACGCCGGTGAAGGCCTATCTTGCCGAGATGAAGCGTGGCTGAGGCCCTCGTGGAGCCGTCGCCGGGCGATCAGGCGAGCCTCAATGCAGCGGCGCCTGCGCCGCTGCGAATCCTGCTCGACGTCATCGACCGGCTCGGCCGGCTCGATGGCTGGATCGGCGGCGGCTGCCTGCTGACCTTGACCGGCCTGATGCTGGCGGAGGTGACGACGCGGGCGCTGTCGAACGTGCTGCCGTTCTTTCCGCCGACGATCTCGATCGCCTGGGAGTACTCGTCCTATTTGATGGCGGCCTCGTTCACCTTCGGCGCCGCCATGACGTTGCGGGTCGGCGGCCACATCCGCGTGGTGCTGCTGTTGAAGAACGCGCCGGCGCCGCTGCAGCGCGCGATGGAGGTGCTGGCGGCTGTGGCCGGCTTCGCCTTCATGGCGTTCCTGACCTCGGCCATGACCAAATTCGCGTGGAGCTCGTTTGTCCGCGGGCAGGTCTCGACCTCGAGCGACACGCCGCTGTGGTTTCCGCAAGCCGTCGTCACCTTCGGCATGCTGCTCCTGACCCTGCAATTCCTCGCGCGTGCAATCCAGGCCGCGCTGGGGCTGCCCGTGGAGGATCACCGGATGAAGGCCTCGCCGGTCGAATGAAAACGTCCTCCCTCCGTCATGCCCGGGCTTGTCCCGGGCATCCACGTCCCTCCCCGCCCGCCCCACTCACCGCGGACTCCGTCGCCTCATGACCATCGAAGTCATCGCCCTGTTCGCCATCCTGTTCGCGCTGCTGGCCGGCGGCCTGTGGATCGGGCTGACGCTTGCCTTCACCGCAACCCTGCTGCTGGCGATGTTCCGGTCGATCCCGCTGGACAAGCTGCTTCCGCAATATGCCTGGAACATCCTGACCACCCAGGAGCTGCTGGCGCTGCCGCTGTTCATCCTGATGGGCGAATTGCTGTTCCGCACTCGGCTGTCGCGCTCGCTGTTCCAGGGCCTGGCGCCGTGGGCCGGCCTGCTGCCGGGCCGCCTGCTCCACGTCAACGTCATCGGCTGCACCATCTTCGCCGCGATCTCCGGCTCGTCGGCGGCGACGACGCAGGTGATCGGCCGGATGTCGCTCAACGAGCTGCTGCGCCGCGGCTATTCGCGCGACATCGCGATCGGCTCGCTGGCCGGCGCCGGCACGCTCGGCTTCCTGATCCCGCCGTCGAACATCATGATCATCTATGGCGTGCTCGGCGACGTCTCGATCCTCAAGCTGTTCACCGCCGGCGTGCTGCCGGGGCTGCTGCTGGCCGGCACCTTCATGGGCTGGGTGATGCTGCACACCACGCTGAAGCCTTCGATGGTGCCGAAGGCGGAGGCGCTGCTGTCGCAGGTCCCCTGGGCCGAGCGCTTCGCGGCGCTGAAGGACCTGGCGCCGGCCCTGTTCCTGATCGCTTGCGTGCTCGGCTCGATGTATGGCGGCCTCGCCACGCCGTCGGAGGCCGCCGCCGTCGGCGTGCTTGGCGCGGCGCTGGTCGCCTATTTTCAGGGGTCGATGTCGCAGCAGGTGGTGCGCGACGTGATGATCGGCTCGGTCATCACCTGCTCGATGATCGCGCTGATCGTGCTCGGCGCGTCGATCCTGGGCAATGCCGCGGCCTTCCTCGGCATCCCGCAAGCCGTGGCCGCCTTCGTGAAGGGGCTCGGCCTGTCACCGTTCATGCTGATCGCCGTGCTGATCGTGTTCTACCTGATCCTCGGCTGCTTTCTCGACGGCTTCTCGATGATCGTGATGACGCTCCCGATCGTGCTGCCGATCGTGAAGGGCGCCGGCTTCGACGAGGTCTGGTTCGGGATCTTCCTGGTGCTTGCCGTCGAGATGGCCCAGATCACGCCGCCGGTCGGCTTCAACCTGTTCGTGATTCAGGGACTGACGGAGGACGGTCTCGGCTACATCGCCCGCGTGACCGCCCCCTACCTCGTCATCATGATTGCCTTCGTGTTGCTGCTCACGCTGTTTCCGGGCATCGTGACCATCCTGCCACGATGGCTCTACGGGTGAGCAGCCGTGTCAGGCCGCGCGCATGCCGTCGAGGAACTTCTGCACCTCGGCCTTCAGCCGCAGGCTCTCGCTGGACAGCGCCTGGGCGGACGCGAACATCCGGTTGGAGCTTTCGCCGGTCTCGCCTGCCCCACGCGCCGCGCTGCGGATGTTCTCGACGACCTCTGCGGTGCCGGTCGCGGCCGAGCGGACGCTCTGGGTGATGTTCTGCGTGGCGGCGCGCTGCTGTTCGACGGCGGCCGAGATCGAGGCGGCGATCCCGTTGATGCGCTCGATGGTCGAGCCGATCGCCTTGATGGCGTCGACCGATTCCTGGGTCACGGTCTGCATGTTGGCGATCTGGCTGGAGATCTCCTCCGTCGCCTTGGCGGTCTGCCCGGCCAGGGTCTTGACCTCCTGAGCGACCACCGCGAAGCCGCGGCCGGCATCGCCGGCCCGGGCCGCCTCGATGGTGGCGTTGAGCGCCAGCAGGTTGGTCTGCTCGGCAATCGAGGTGATCAGCTTGACCACGTCACCGATGCGATTGCCGGCGTCGGAGAGCTCCTTGATGCGCTGGTCGGTCGCGGTCGCCTGGTTGACCGCCTCGGCGGCGATGGCGTTGGACTCCTGCACGCGACGGATGATCTCGGCGATCGAGCCGGACAGCTCGTCCGAGGCAGCAGCCGCAGTGCGGACGTGCTCGGAGGCGGTTTCCGAAGCGCCGGCCGAGTGGCCGGACAGGTCGGCGGTGGTCCGCGCGGTCTGGGTGAGCTGGCGCGCCTCGCGCTCGAACTCGCCCGACGAGGTCAGGACGTTCTCGATGATGCCGCCGATGCTGGCCTGGAACGAATCGACGAAACGCTGCAGCTCGGCCTTGCGCTGCTCGACGGCCGCGGCGGCCGCAGCCGTCTGCTCCTCGCGCATCCGGCGCCGCTCGCTCGCGGCACTGCGGAACACGACCAGGCTGCGGGCGATCTCACCGATCTCGTCGCTGCGGTCATCGGACTTGATCGCAACGTCCTCGCGGCCCTCGGCGATGGCGGTGAGCGCGTCGGTCACCGCGGCGAGAGGCTTGGTGACGCGGCGTACCGCCAGCATGGTCAAGCCGAGCACCAGCAGCGCGGCGATCGCAGCGGCGACGACCATGGTCCGCATCGCCTGCGACAGCATGGCGTCGAGCTCGGCCATGGGCACGCCGACATAAAGAATGCCGATCACCTTTCCAGTCGGATTGGTGACGGGAAAATAAGCGGTCATGAACGACTTGCCGAACAGCGTCGCGGGGCCCTTGTAAGCCTCGCCGCGGCGCAGCAGCGCCTGCGCCGGATGATCCGCGGCAAGCTGGGTGCCCACGGCGCGGTCGCCATTCTCCTTCTTCACGTTGGTCGAGCGGCGGACGAACTGGCCGCTGTCATCGACCACGAACAGCGTGGCGCTGCCGCCGACATAGGACACCGCGCGATCGACGATCGCGTGATCCTTGATCTCGGGAATCGCCGTAATCTCGATGCGCGTAACGACGCCGTTCTGCACGCTGACTTTCGCGTCCTTGAACGTTTCGGTGAACGTCAGCGCAAAGGTGCGAAGATTGCCTTCGATGTCGCGCTTGGCGCGGTCGGCGAAGTCAGAGGACAGCGACCAGTACGCTGCGCCGACGACCAGGGCGGTATTCAGGGCGATCACGACAACGGCACCGATCAGCGCCTTGGTGCCGAGCTTCAATTTGACGGACACGTCATAAACCTTCCAGGGGAACTGCAACTGAATCTCAAAGTGCCCGTAGTTCGTTTCAAAGCAGTTATTTTCCGGAACGTAGAATACCGGAACTCTCTATAAAAACGGAAGTAAAGACACCCTGATCATGTCCTCCTCCCCCATCATCGTGTGGTTTCGCGAGAGCCTGCGGCTCTCTGACCACCCCGCGTTGTATGAAGCAGCCAGGTCGGGCACTCGGATCGTTTGTAGTTACGTCCACGATCAGGAAAGCCCTGGGTTGCGTCCGCTCGGCGGCGCGACGCGCTGGTGGCTCGCGCAATCGTTGCGTGCACTCCAGGCCGAACTACATGCGCTCGGCGCCGGGCTCGTGATCCGCCGTGGAGCCGCGGCCGAGGTGCTCTGCGAACTGGCGCGTGAGACCAAGGCCGGCGCGGTGTACTGGAACGATGTCGCGCAGGCCGCCCCCCGCGCCGTGGCTGCCGATGTCGAAGCAGCACTCGCCGAGATCGGCGTCTCTTCACGCGTGTTTCCCGATGACCTTCTGGTCGATCCGGCCGAGTTGCGCGGCAAGGATGGACGCGGGCCGCGCGTGTTCACGCCGTTCTGGAAGCGCGTGCTCGCTCTGGGTGATCCGCCGAAGCCGCTGCCGCGGCCGGCCCGGCTGTCGCACGCCCCCGGCGGCGCGAGCTTGCCGATCGACGAGCTCGCGCTCGAGCCGCTCAAGCCCGACTGGGCCGGCGGCCTGCGCGCGTCATGGCATGCCGGCGAGCGCGCGGCACAGGCGCGCCTCGCCAGCTTTCTCGAAACGGCCGTTCAGACCTATGCCGCCGATCGCGACCGGCCCGACATCGAGGCGACCTCCCGGCTGTCGCCGCATCTGCGCTTCGGCGAGATCAGCCCGCGCCAGGTCTGGCATGCGGCGCGATTTGCCGCCGCCGAGCGTCCGGCTTCCGCCGCCGGCATCGACAAGTTCCTGAGCGAGCTCGGCTGGCGCGAGTTCAGCCGCCACCTGCTCTACAACAATCCCGACCTCGCAACCCGCAACCTGCAGCCGTCATTCGACGCCTTTCCCTGGGCTCAGGATGATGCAGCGCTGCAGGCCTGGCAGCGCGGGCGAACCGGATATCCGATCGTCGACGCCGGCATGCGCGAGCTCTGGCATACCGGGAGCATGCACAACCGCGTCCGTATGGTGGTCGCCTCGCTGCTCGTGAAGCACCTTCTGATCGACTGGCGGCTCGGCGAACAGTGGTTCTGGGACACGCTGGTCGACGCCGACCCGGGCAGCAATCCGGCAAGTTGGCAATGGGTTGCAGGATCGGGCGCCGACGCCGCGCCGTACTTCCGCGTCTTCAATCCCGTGCTGCAGGGCGAGAAGTTCGATTCTCACGGGACCTATGTCCGCCGCTGGGTGCCGGAGCTGGCGCGCCTGCCGGCCGCGCTGGTCCACCAGCCCTGGGCGGCAAAGCCGCTCGAGCTCGCGGAGGCCGGGGTTGCACTCGGCCGCACCTACCCGGCGCCGTTCGTGGATCACAAGCCCGGGCGGGAGCGCGCGCTGGCAGCCTACGCGAGCTTGCGCACAAGTGATTAGTTGGGGTGCGCTTTGACAGCACGGAGAATCCAGCTATCGTCGCAGGGTTTCCAACAAATCGGGGGACCCGATATGGACGACACTCCACTCTCTGATCCGACCGTGACCGAGACCAGCATGCCCGCCGAGGCGCCGAAGGATCCGGTGATCACGACGGCACCTAAGGCCCGGCGAGCGGCCAAGAAGACCGCGAAGAAGACCTCCAAGAAGGCTGCACCCAAGCGGGCCGCCGCCAAGGCCAAGAAGGTCGCGACCAAGAAGTCTGCCAAGAAGACTGTGAAGAAGACCGTGAAGAAGGCGGCCAAGAAAGCTGCGAAGAAGACGGCCAAGAAGGCCACCAAGAAAGCGGCCAAGAAGACGAAGAAGGCCAAGCGCTGATTCTGCTCGGCCCGGCCTGAAGGCAGGCGATCGGCTTGCCCCGGCCGACTCGGCGAAACAATCCAGTGCCCGGTCGTGGGGACAATCTGGCGCTGGATTGTTTCGTGTGGTGTGGTCCGGATGCCGGCCCGGAACCACGATCCGGTGTCCAGGGCATAACGCAGCAAACATGCTGCAACCCGGCGCGACGATCGGAGCCGTCGGAGAGGCCAGCGTCTCGAGGAGGAACGTCGTCCTCACCAGACGTCAGGACAGGGGTCGACGATCTTCCAGAGCTCGATGCCGTTCTTGATCCGCTTCATCTCGGTGGTGAGCCCGCCGTTGCGCCGGATCCAGTCCTTCACCGAATCGGGGTAATAGGACATCAGCTCGGACGTCCCCTCCACGCTGGTGACCTTGATGCCAAACGTGAACGCCTTGTCGTAATAGGCCTGGTGGAAGCCGAGGCTGGCCCTGGGCGTGACGCAGATCCTGTTGAGCGGCACCAAGCCGAAGACGAGCGTACAGGCCGAATTGCAGATGCCGTCGATGATGACGCGCTGATGCGTTTCCCGGATGTGCTTGTACTTGGCCTTGTACTCTTCGATGTAGCCACCATGATCGCGCGTAATGTGCAAATCCGCACGCGCCGGGCTAGCGGCGACCAGCAGGAGCACGACGCTTGGGATCAGGCGATTCATGGATCGGACGGCAAACCCGGTCTTTTCTGGCGCTGTCGCGACAACGCCTCGAGCCCAATGCACGACGGCACTGCCGGACCTTGTCATGGCTCCTTAAGCATGCGGAAAAGGCCAAAATTTTGACGAACTATCGCCTTTTGCGCACCCTTTCCGCCACTTCCGCGTTAGGCTACCGGCCAGACGGCCGGCCTTGACGTCGTTTTCCGGAGAAGAGAAAAGTCATGAGCAAGCTCGCATCCCTCGCCGCCGCCTTGATCGTGTCAACTGCCGCCCTGGTGCCCGCCACGTCCGAGGCACGCAGCCATCATCGGCATCATCGCCACCACTACGGGCTGCCCTACGCCATCAGCTTCCTGCACAATTATGGCCCCGGCCCGCTGCCCGGCACCTTTGCGTTCTATGACGGTCCTTCCACCAACCACTGCTACCAGAGCTCGGCCGCCTATATCGGCCAGGACCGACGCCGGCATCCCTGCTTCTGATGCGATCCGGGGACGCCGAGCCAGCTTCGGCGAACGACCATTCATGCGCGGCGGAGGCTGGCCTTGCCCATCCAAGTCTGGTATCCCGGTGACGCGGGAGATTTGGCCCGCACCGCGCGCTCGTAGCTCAGCTGGATAGAGCATCGGATTTCGATTCCGAGGGTCGGGAGTTCGAATCTCTCCGAGCGCGCCAGGGCTGTCTTCGCAGACCATTGCCCCTTATCGCCGACAATCATCAGAAATCCGAATAAGCGCTGATAAGTCAACACATTAACGCTTCGTTCATCATCGCCCGCCATCGCCGTTCATTGCTGACCATCATTCGCCCTACCGCCCCCTCAGCTGTCCCTCGATTTGAGTTGAGACCCTGAGTTTGATGCGGCGACTGCTCGGCGGCGACACCTGCTCTACGTGGCCAATGAGGGTTATGTTCTCCTGATGCGCAGCCTGCTGGCGGCGCGAACGGGCGGTTACCGAGGGTTCGACCGTCCGGAGGACAGAGCCGAGGTCACCCGGGCTCTTCGTGGCCTTATCGAGCGTATCGTGCTGCGCCCAGCGCCAAGCGTGGCCCAATCGACGCCACGCTTCATGAGGACTAGCGTACCGTGCTGAGCCCGACAACGGCACAAAACGGCGAAAAGGAAGCGTGAACCGAAACTCCCGGACCCCTTTGGCATTAGTGGTCGCGGCGGGCGAGCAACCATCTCAATCGAACCGTCTGCTGAGTGGCTCGGTTATCCAGCTAGCCGCGAATGAGTTCACGCCGCCTAGAGTCCGCGACCTGTGCTCGCGTGGATACAAGTGAGCATTCAGGTGTCTCGACATCGCAGCCAGCTACCGATCGAGCTTCTGCGCAAAATGCACTGCCTGCAAACAACTATCGGCCTTCACGTCTGCGACCCGCTTGATCGTTGTCTCGAGATAGATTGGCGGATTGGCCGAACGAACCCAATCAGTCGCGCCCTCCACGTCGCCAACCTTCTCGAAACCGAGTCGCTGGTAGAGTTGCGCCACGAGTCTGTTCTTCTTGCTCGGCACGTAACGCCCGCGGATCACCTCGCAGCCACGCGCGAGGGCGACGCGCGCGATCTCGTTGGCAATGAACTCTTCCATCGCCCGGCCCAGCACGCGGCAGCTCATGACCCATGTATCAATGACGAGCGCAAGGCCGTCTTGTCGCATCAGCACCACCGAGATCAGGCCATTGTCACCGAAACGATCGCGCAGGGTGAAATGACGGCAGATCCAGTTGCCGTCGGCCTGAAACGCCCTCACCTCGGCTTCGCTGTAGCGCGTGCCGGTCAGATGGAACTGGTTGCTCTTGTTGATCAATTGCGTCGAGCGTGCGAGATACATTCCGTCAGCGCAGCCGACTTCGGCCTCCATCAGCAGGCTCTTCTGGAATTGGGCCTGGTCGGTAAACGATCCCTGAAGTTCGCGACGTTGCGCGTTGGCGCGATAATAGTCGGTGCGCACCGCGTCTTCTTGCGAATAGGCGACCGTCTCGAAATAGCGTTGCCGATGCACGAGCCCGACATATTCCGCGGGATCGTCCGACAATTCGGGGACGGTGACCATCGGCAGATACTGGCGCACCAGGTCACGCTCCACCGGATTATCGTCCACGAACACCATCGAATCGAGGCCTATATTCAAGTTCTCGGCGATCGTGCGGATATTGTCAGCCTTGTTGCTCCAGTTGGCCATGAACTCCGCGACGTCGTCGAGCCTAAGGCGCATATCCGGATGTTGCTCGAACGGCTCCCTTGCATTGGCGACATCGTTCTTGCTACAGACGGCGAGGATGACACCGCGCTGCTTGAGGCTCTTGAAGTAGTTCTGAATTTGGCTGAACGCCTCGCCGGTCGCGCCGTTGCCAAGTTTGATCCCCGCCAGCCCGTCGTCCCCAATCACCCCGCCCCACAACGTGTTATCGAGGTCTAGCACGACGCATTTCTTGGCTTGGCCCTTGATCGCCGCGACCAACCGCGCAAAGGTAAAGCCGACCAGACCCATCGCATCGAACGTCATCGGCTGCTTGGAATGATGCCAGTGCCGATATTCGAACCAACGCGCTTGGCCGTAAAGTGCTGACAGGTGATCATAATCGAAAATGACGACGCCACCCGAGGCGCGGTCGGCGAGCCGGCTGTTGAACTTGCGAATGACCGAGCGCCGGCTCCAGCCGACGGATCCCTCGAAATTGCCGAAAATGTCGATCGCGGGCGTGTCCGCGTTGTTCTGGATGACGAGGGCCGAACAATTCTTACGCACCTCTGCCCAAAGGCCTTCCGCCATGTCTACCTCCGCGGCGACCGCGTCCTCGACGAGGTCGACGGCGCTGCCCGGTGGCATGTCGATCCGCAAATCGCGACCGGTCGTGAAGATCCACACAATCTCCGGCTGAAACGCGTACAGCTCGCCATCTTTGTCAAGAATGGTCGGAACGATGGTATCGAACGGGGCGATGTAGAACTGCGCGGCAAAGCCTTCGCTCGCCAGCCACAAGCGGACCATCTCCGAGACATGATCGACCGTGGCGCTCGACAGAATCGCGATCCTGATCGGCTTCAGGCCGAGCGCATCGCGATCCATCGTGTCGAACACCTTGAGATATTTGCGCAAGGTGACAAAGCTGTCATTTGGATCAATAGCGCTTCGCAAGGTCGCAAAGGCCTCGTGGATATCCCCCCGCCGCGCCTGCGCACAGAAGCTGGCGAAACGGTCGTTCGATCGCGTGCTGTTCATTTCAGATCCGCTCATCGCAAACGTCTGGTCACATGTCCCAGTTCGCCGCCATGTCGCGGTAGCGCTTCCGCGGCAAGCCCGAAACTTGGCAATTCATTGGACCAGTAAGCCGGTTGATCCCAACGCCAAATCTGGCGCCGCTCCCTTAGATCCGGCGCTCCCGCAACGGATCCGCGACCAAGGCCGCTGCACCGTCCGATCCGGTCCTCACGGCCCGAAGACGCTGCTGACGAGTTCGGGGCGGTTGATCACCTGTACCCGTCCCGGCGACCGGTTCTCATGAAGTCGCTTCAGCGAGGCGATGACGTCGTCGTTGTCGCCAAAGTCGCCTGCCAATTGCCTCTTCATGATGGTGTTGATGCCTTCCTGCAATTGCCTGATCTCGCGGAAGTCGTAGCCCTGATCGTACAGATAGGCCATGTACCAGAGGCTGGTGTCGGGATCGACGAAGCAGGCGTTCTTGATCGATTGGAACATTTCGAGCTTGATGCGACCGGCGTCCTCAGAAGACATCGTGTTGTGCTTCCAATTCGCGCCCATACCAGTCAGCCCGAATTCCTCCCGCCTATTGTGAATATCGGTGTGCTCCATGTAATAGAATTCCTTCAGCGAGTAGAACTGGACGCCGCAATTCTCGATGAAGTCCATGTTGTCACGAATGGTCTCATCGGTCTCGCCGGGGAAGCCAAGTACGAAGGCGGATAGCGAGTTGATGTCGTATTTGTTCAACAGCTCGATCCCACGCCGGAAATCGGCGCGCCGCGCCTTCTTGTTCATGTTTTCGAGCACGGTGTCATTGGCGGATTCGACGCCGAGATAGACCCCCTTGCATCCCGAGTCCTTCATCGCGCGTACGATCTCTTCGTCGACATACTGCACACGCAGGAAGGAAAACCACTCGAAATCATACTCCTGGAATATCTTGAGCAGCGCTTTGAAACGGTGCGGCGGCACGTTGAAGGTGTCGTCGATGAAGATGATCCGGTCTATGCCGCCGATGCGCTTCACCGCGTCGAGATGCATTCTGACCTTGTCGCCCGCCAGTGTCTTCCAGCCGCCGGCCGTCGTCGGATAGGAGCAGAAGGCGCAGGAGAACGGACATCCCGACGCCGTCCTGATCTGGACGGTGCGGTTCAGGAACGGCGCGTCCAGCTGGTCCCACAAGGCCGGGCAGTCATCGAGAAGTGGCGTGTTCCATTGCACCGGACCGGCAGAAAAGCTGCCGCGTTCTAAGGTGCAGAGGTTCTTGACCTCGTCAAATCCCCCGCCCTTGCCTCGGGCCAGGAGCAGATCCCGCAGGTCGAACTCCGAATTGAAGGCATGCAGCATGTGCTTGATGCCGTATTTGCGCATCGGCTCCGCCAGATCGGCCGGCGAGCCATTGATGATATAGGAATTCGCGAATGCGCCGCCGACGATGATCTCCATGTCGGGATCGAGCTTTTTGAGCCGTTTGCAGATGCGCCCGATCTCCTTGAAGGTCAGAAAGAAGGTCGATGAGATACCGACGGGGATCTTGCCACCGCTGCTCCGATAGGCCTCCTCGAACAGATCCCAGTCACTATCGATGTTGTTGATGATCTTGGTACGAATCCCGAACGACAGCAGGTAATTCGCAACATGCAGTCCGCTTGCGGATGGGAGGTTCCAGATATTCAGCGACTGCCGGCGGCCGGGATAATCGGACTCAAAATAGTTCGGGCGTCCCGAGATCGCGTTGATGAAATCAAGATGGCCAACGAACTTGCCCTCGTGCCGAACCATTCGTGGGTAGACCAGCGACCGGAACAGATCCAACCGATCGATTGGCAGCGCCGAATACGCGTCGTACTCAACGACGTTCGATTGGCAGATCAATATAAAATCCCAATCCGTCATGATCGGCTCCTGGTAAATCCAACTTGGACCTTGCCCTTGGCAACGCTCATCTGAGTACGCTGGCGAATGACATCAACATTGGCAACGAAGACCTCGGCTGCGCTCGACCATTGCGTAACCGTTGCCTGAATACGGATCGTGTCACCGATATAGAGCGGCTCGATCCATCGAAGATTGATCGATTGCAGGATGCAGTCGAGACCCGGCAGCTGAAGCCCGAACAGCCGTGAGATGAAACCGGCGATCAGCATGCCGTGGACGACACGCGCTTCGAAACCACGCTCCCTGGCCACACCATCGTCCATGTGGATCGGGGACACGTCGCCGGTAAGCGCGGCAAACTGGTCGACATGATGGCGTTCGACGAGCTGTTCGATCTCCGCCGTCAAGCCGACGAAGATATCCTCCGGTCTCAGGCACAGAACCGCGCTCGCGCCGCCGGCAAATTGAGCCATCCCCCGTCCTGTCCATCAGCATTATCAAAGTGCTCGACACTGCTTAGAATGAGGCCGAACACACCCCTAACGTTTGTAAATTACCCGCTTCCGACCAACCGGTCGAGAAGAAACGAACGCCACCTACTCGCAGGGGTCGCATACTGTGGCGCCATCGACACCCGGACAGCCGCCGATGACCGCCCCGCCCCCAATCGCGTTCAGCCAATGCACTCAAAAAGACATAGCCGCCCTACCGCAATTCGAAACGCGAACCGTTCGATCCCGCCCTCTTCCGGTGATAGACGGACCTGCACAGGCAACTAACGTGCCATCTTCTTCTCGAGCAACGCCACCATCGCCGCGACATTCTCGAGATTGCCGATTTCCGAAGCGTTGAGGCGTTGACCGAACTCTTCCTCGACCGCCAGCACCAGCGAGATGTGAGTCACTGAATCCCACTCATCGAGGTCGTCGGCCGTCATCTCGGGGAAGATCTTGATGGTCTCATCGCCGAAGGTCTCGATGAAAACCTTGTTCAAGCGCTCGTAGATTTCAGCCGTCATTTCTGCACTCCGTCCTAAAGGCAATTACTTCACGAAGGTCGATCTGTAGAGATGATAGTGATTGACATAGTCGCTCGCGCGCTTGAGGTCACCCCGCAGACCGGCGATATCCAGCCGCGGCAGCGCGGCATTGAAACCGGCGTTGCCGCTCGCCTCGATCAGGGCGGCAACCATTCCAGCCTCCGATGGATGAGACGTGTCGACGAAGTTTTCGGGATCCTTCGACATGGCAGCACGGCTCAGATCGACGTGGATGATTCCCATCTCGGCGAATCTTCTTTTCATTGTCTCGCTCTCGAAATCGCGCCAAGTGCCCGCGTAGGGTCGATATTCTTCGTTGTGATCCAGGAAATCGACTGTCGGCGCAAAGATTGGAAACTGGATTCCGACCAGCAGGACCCCCTTGGCCTTGGCATCCGCGGCCATTCCCGCCAATTGAGCGAGTTGCTCCTCGTCGGCTTTGGGAGCGCCAGGAATGGCATTAACCAAACCGTTTCTGAAATCAAGCATGACCTGCTTGGCGGTGTCATATTGCGCTAGCTGATAGATCAACGATCCATCCCAACGAAAGCCGGCGCCGGTTCGTGCAGCCGTGACTCCGACCATGGTCAGATCCTCCCGCGGATGCTTCGGATAGCGGCCCGCAAGACACTCCCATACAGCCTCTAAACCGCGACCGCTGGAATCGATCGTCTGACCGATCAAGGAGCCGATGCCTCCGATACGTTCCTCGACACCGTAGCGGAACGTCCCTGCCCGCTTCCCCTCTATCCTCTGGTAGGAATTTGAGAGCTGGAAGTAATCCATCGAGAAGATGACCACGCGGGGATGCGCGACCTCGGTGATCCTGTTGAGGAAGTCGCGCAGCTGCGATACCGTCCAGGCTGTCAGACAGGCGTTGTAGAACTTGTAAGGAATGAACATCGCCGACCGCAGCTGGCTGCAGCGCGAATTTCCGATCGCGATGATTTCAGGCTGCTCGTCGGCAATCCGCTGCAGCTTGAAGGCCGCCCAGTTGCGCGCGTCGGTCGGAAAAAAAACCGCGGGCATGTTGTCCTGTTGCAGGCGAGCAGCGACCGCGGGTGGACGCCCCTCGAGTGTAGCCCACCCCAGATACGCCATCAGCGCGATCTGGATTAGCGCGCACCCCACCACCCAAGCCACGAAACGACGGCCCCGGACCACCGCCGTCCGCTCTTCCAAGTTCGGCGAAACGGACAATTGCATGACTGATCCTGCTGAGCTCATCTGTCGAACAGACATGGCCAATGTTCACTCGGGTCAGAAATGGAAATAGAGCAGCGCGGCGCGATCATTGCTCAGATACGCCAGGGCCGACCAGACAAGCAGGCAGGACACCGAAACCGCCCAGACCGGGGAGAGGGACAACTTGAGCGCCTCGGCCGAAGGAGCGATCTTGGGGTAGCCGCCGCCTTCGAGGACTGGATTGAAACGGGACAGGATTTGGTTGCTGTTCGGCAGCCCCCAGACGATCAAGAAGAGCAGGAGCAGAATGGCTAAGTCGGCGACCGTGAGTGGCATCGTGCCACCTGTGGAGAGAACAGGGTCCGCCAGTTGGGTGGGCCACGCGCCGGTCAGCAGCGTGCCGCCGGTCCACTCGGAGCGTCCCAGCAGCGTACCCAGCATTGCGAACGCCCTACCGGGATTGCTGGCGCGGAAGATTGCCCACCCGGCTGCAACGGAGAAGAAGGTCAGTCCCAGCGCCACCGTAGGCCACCAACTAGTAGCAAGGGCCGCCTTGCGATAGTGCCCGCCGAAGCTTCGCCATGCATGATTCACAACCAATAAGCTGGCATGATACAAGCCAAACATGGCGAACGTCAGATGGTTGCCATGCCAAATTCCCATCAGGAACATCACCAGCGTGGTGGGGTAGGCAATGCGCCAGACGAACTGCTTGGCGGCGCTTGCCTTGGCGCCGATCCGGCGCGCCATGTCCAGGGTGACGGTATTGTAGACGTAGATCGTCAGGAAGCGCGTCAAGGAAACATGCCAGCGCTGCCAGAAATCCACCATGCTGCGCGCCTTGAAAGGCGAGTGGAAGTTGGCTGGCAATTCCACTCCGAGCAACCGCGCGACCCCAATGGCCGCGTCACTGTAGCCCGAAAAGTCGAAATAGACCTGAAATCCATAGGCAATCATGCCGACCCAGGCGCTGGAGGTCGGGATCGGTTGTTTAGCGAGCCACGGGATCATAACCTTATCCGCCACGAGCGCCACCGCCGGCGAGATCACGAGGTTCTTGAACATTCCGATTCCGATCAGCGCCAAGCCGACGGACCAGTCAACGCTGGTCGTGCGGCCAAGCCGATCCTGGCTCGTCAACGCGTCATAGCGGACCAGTGGACCGCACAGAATGCTGGGAAAGAACAAAGCGTAGCTCAGCAAATCCAGCGGAGACTGCGCGATCTTGCCGCCACCGTGAGCGTCCACGAGATATGACACCAGGCGAAAGACGATGAAGGAAAGCCCGATCGGAAAGCCGAGCCCAAGCTCGACAGAATAGGTCGCGCCCAACCCGGCGACGAGCGTGCCGAGATATTTGTAGGCAGCAAGCAGACCAAGATTGAGCGTCAGCCCAAAGACCAAGATTGTCGTCTTACGATGATTTGGCGACAGAACGAACGCTCGCCCCAGTCCCCAATTGATAGCGACGAGACCGAGACAGACTGGCAACCCTTGCGGGTCCAGCTCGTAATAGACAACCGTCGATCCGAGCGCAACGATCGCGCGGCGTGTCTCGAGGCTCCTTGTTAGCCTGAGTGCAATCGCAATCGCCGCGAGAGCTGCAAGAAAAAGGACAAAATAGTCCGAATTGTGCATCGTGCGTTCATTCCCCCCGAGGCGCACTTTACAGTGGCTTATCCTCTAGCCGCCTTGAACGTCGGACACAACTATTCGATGAGGGGCCTTGGGAGGACATAATTCGCTTCTGGGGGCCATAGTCGTGGTCGCTGCCGTTTAGCTTTGCGTTGGATTTATATCGTCGCACGAGTTGCCGGCGCCTCCACTCGTTGCGTGAGTAGGCACATGTCCACAGTTGGGCCTTTTGATCGCCAACGCTTCGCAAGAGAACGGGCGGCCCGATTGAGTTGGCCAATCTACCCCGTCCTGCATACGGCTACCTGACCGCCGTCGATCTCGGGGCCTCGATCGTTATTCAATTCCGCGGATAGAGCTGTAGCTCGATCGTACGGCCGACCTGCTCGATCCGGACACCTGATGCATCGATGGTTTTCACCGTCCAGCCCTGGAACGTGCCTTTTTCATCAACCCAGGAGCCGACTCCGCCACCGGCCTTGCTCAGCAGGTAAGCCTTACTTGCCCGACCCGTTATCATAATACCGCCAACAATGAATCCGGGGTCCGCGGTCACGGCCTGCTGGGGAGGGACAGGAAGAGGCGGTGCGGGGGGAAGCGGAACGAACGGCTCGCGCGACTTGGAGAAGATCGGATGAGCGACGATCTCTGTGTAGGCATCCGTGCGCGGTCGTTCCACATGGCTCGCCATCGAGCGCGGTAGCTCAGCGTTCCACGCAGCACGCTGGGAGCCCACCGTTTCTTCTCCCAATCCCAGTATCACCAATTTCGCTCCGAGCACCAGATTGATCGTGCCCAGGACCGCTAGCACTCCGACCGGCCAAGTTACGCGCCATCTCGCCGGTAGCCTCATTGGATTGCACCATAGACATCGAGCTGCGCCTGAAGCATCGGCTCTTCGGCCGCGCCCTGTCGCAGGGCGGGTCCGCTCTTCAGCGTCGCGCTGAATATGAACAAGTAGGGCTTCGCGCTCTCGACGGCATGGACCACGTGCATCACCGATGGCAACGGCCCCGAAAGATCGACCCGCACCCCACAATACCTGATCCGATCCACCGTCCGGCTGGGCAACGATTGGATGGCGCGGGACTGGGCCCCCGAACTACCCAAGATCGTCTTCAATTTCGTCTGCAGATCGGCCGAGATCACGTTGTCACTGGCGCCGGTCAGAAACTCGCCACTCTGAAACTGCAACTCCGTTTCGGCCGAGAGCGCCTCGACAGCCGATGCCTGCGCCGCGATCGCCCTCAGCCTTCCCAGCAACAGCCGTTGATCCTCCATGCGGGTCTCGCGCTCGGCGAACATCTTATCGATCGGCACGACGATCACCCAAATCGCAAGGCCCAGCGTGGCAAAATTTCCGAGGACGAACAGGCTGCGACGTGCGAGCTGAGCATCGAGCTTAAAAGAGACCTTCATTGTGCCGCCTCCTTGAGTGCGTCAGGCAGCCGAATCTTGACCTGAAGCGAAAAGCGCTCCCGGCCTTCGATTGGATCCATTGCGACCGGTGATGTCAGCGTGGCGTCGATGAAGAATTTCGACCTGTCGAGAATGCTGACGAGGCTAGGCGCTGCAGCGGAGAACCCCGTCAATGCGACCGTCGCGCTGCGGGAGCCGCCCCCCTCGATAAGCCGCAACTCGGTCAGCCAGGAGTGTTTTGGCAGAAGCCGTGTGGTTTCGTCCCAGACGTCGATCAGTCCTGGCGACTCGCTCCGCTGCAGGCGAAGCCGCACCAGCGCTGTTTGCCGCTCCCGCAATTGATCGACCACCGAACGGACGCGCTCTGCGTTCCGGCGCGCGATCGCGATATCGGCCTCTAACCGATCCAGCGCAGTCTGTTGCCGGGCATAGGTCATGCCCGCGAGGCCCGCCCCGAGGAGAATGGTCGTGCAACAGAGCGCCGCGATTGCGATCCGGTACGAATTGCGGACTTCAGCCTTGCGGGCCAGCCGGATCGAAGGTGCCCCTTCATCGTCGCCGAAGACGGCGAACGCGATCTGCTCGACCGGAAGCCCGAGCTCATCGGTGGCCTGCTGCACACGCCCTCGTCGGGTGACCCATTGCCGAACGGCAACGCGGCCGTCTGGAGATGCGCCCGCTACATGGTCAGAATAGATGTCCTGCATCTTGAAGGGCGTCCGGCGCAGCAGATCCTGCGGCACGATGGTATCGATCGAATCGCGGGCTTCAGACGGGAGCACGATGTCGCGGCGAAAGACGTCCTGTTCAGGCAATCGCAAGCCGAGATCGACGTCGCGCCGGTCAAGGCCGTAACGCTTCATGATGGCCTCGATCACAGCCATCACCCCTGCTTCATCCGAAGTCTCCGAGACGTCGATCCCAGATCCTGGATCGATCAGCCGAGCCGTGACACCCGAAGCGCAGCCGTTGACCACGATCCTCGGTCTGCCGCCGGAGGTCAGCGGGGCCGCCATCCGTTGCGGCAGCAGATTGACGAATTCCCCGCACCACCAGCTGACAGCCAACAGCGCCAGCTCGCGCAGACGAGCCGCACGGACCGTCGTTAGCAGCTTTCCCATGTCCCTGCCCTCCAGCATTGCCGCACTCGCTGCCCTCATCCCATACGAGTCGCGCGCAGGACCTCGTCGATCGTAGTTTCGCCGCGCCAGACCTTTCGAACGCCCATCTCGTACATGCTCTGCATCCCCCGCTCGCGGGCCGCGCGTTCGATTGCCGTATCCGCGGCTTTCGCCAGGATCAGACTTTGACATTCGTCATCGACAACCAGCATCTCTGCGATCGTCGAACGGCCGGAGAATCCGACTTGGCCGCAATCCGCACAGCCCTGCGGCTGGCGGACATCTGGCTCACCAAGCGCACGAACCTGCGTAACGGACCGTTCGAAGCTCTCGGCCCAATAGCTCACTTGCGGATGACCACAAGAACAACGCCGGCAGAGCTTGCGCACGAGACGCTGCGCGATCACGCCCTTCAGCGTCGACGCCAGCAGATAGTTCTCGACGCCGATATCGATAAGGCGCGTGATCGCGGATGCGGCGTTGTTGGTATGCAGCGTCGAAAGGACGAGATGCCCCGTCAGGGACGCCTGAATGGCGATGCGTGCCGTTTCGAGATCGCGGATCTCACCGATCATGATGATGTCCGGATCCTGCCTGAGCATCGACCGCAGCGCATGAGGAAACGTCAGCCCGATCTCCGATTGGACCTGCACCTGGTTGATACCAGACATCTGGTACTCGATCGGATCTTCCACCGAGAAGATCTTGCGCTCGGTGTTGTTCAGCGCTTTCAGCGCAGTATACAAAGTCGTCGTCTTGCCGCTGCCGGTCGGCCCCGTGACCAGGATGATGCCGTTGGGTTGTTGCAGGAGCGCATGGAGCGTGGCGATATGCTCGTCTGAGAATCCGAGCTCGGCAAAGTCCAGGCTCACGCGATTGCGGTCGAGCACGCGCAGCACGACGCTTTCGCCGAAAGCGGTCGGAATCGTGGAGACTCGGAAATCGATGTCGATGCCGCGAACCGCGATCTTGATGCGTCCGTCCTGAGGTAGCCGGCGCTCGGCAATGTCGAGCTTCGACATGATTTTCACGCGCGAGGTGATCGCCGGGCGTAGATCCGCTGCGAGCACCTGGACCGAGCGCAACACGCCGTCGATCCGATAGCGGACGAGCACCTGATCGACGTTGGGCTCGATGTGGATGTCCGATGCGCGCGCCTCGACGGCGTTGGCAATGATCTGGTTCACCAAACGGATGATCGGCGCCTCGCTCGCCAGGTCACGCAGCCGCTGAACGTCTGCTTCGTTGGCCTCGACGCCGACGACGACATGCGTAGCGTCGTGGCTCGAACGGATCGGATAGAGCGCGCCGCAGACCTGGTCGAAATCAGCAGCCGTAAACAGGCGCATTTCGACAGAGAGTCCTGTCAGGAATGCGAGCGCCCTGACAGGGTCGTGGTTGAACGGATCCGTCACGCCAAGTATTAGCCGACCGACTGTGCTCTGGAGCGGTAGCACCCGATTGTGGCGCACGAACTCCGCTTCGACCAGCTCGGGTAAGACAGGCTCGATCGGAACTTCGTCTGGACGTACCAGACCGAGAGCCAGGAACTTCGCTAGCGCTGCGACCAGGTCCATCTCCGACACGAGACCGAGCTTGGTCAGCACCGTGTCGAGCCGGTCGCCGGTCGTCTGCGCCGCCCGACCCGCACGATCGAGGCTCATGCGGTCAACGACGTTTTCCGCTAGCAGAAACGCGCCGAACCGTTGCAGTAGCTCGGCCCTGTCGATTTCATGCACGGAGTGCAGGGGCGCAGCGCGCGGCGCGCGAGCACTTTCAGCAGAAGCACCGCTCTGGAGCGTCACGATCATCCTACATCCGTCATTTCGTTTTCCAGCTCAGCACCCAATACGGCTGCCACGGGTTCTCCGTCAGGCGAACCGCGACATCGGCCGAGACCGTGCGCGAGCCGTAAGAGAACTCGGTCCTTATCGCGAAGGCGCGACCGCGCAATACGATCGCGGGATCATCTGCGAACAGCACGGATCTGGCTTCGGCGGTCTCGCGCGCAGCCACAGTCGCCTCGGCGCTCTCTCCGCTCATGTTGGGCAAAGCGCGCAGCACCTCGCGGGGCGCAAGCTGCGGATCGACAAATTTCCGCCCCGAATAGACCGTGAGCGCAGGCGCAATCCGCGCAAAGATCGCGGGCGTCATATCCATGACCAACAGCAGCTCATCGACACTCTGGAACGGACCGTTGCGGGGATGATAAGCGGCGTTGCGCGAGGCATAGTCCCGGTCCTTGGCGCCGTTCAGGTGCTTCAGCGCGGTCGTCGTCCGCCAATCGACGATCTTGTCGGTCAGGCTACTCGCGACCTGTGCGTCCAGCCCTACGGATTGCAGCAGGTTGTTCAGCATGGCCTCGTCGGTCTGGTTGAGGTCGATCCTCCCCAGTTCGTCCTGAACCCTGATGCCGATCAGCGTCCCGTTGAAATCGAGCTTGTAAAGCCTGCCGTCGGCGCGCCAGCGGCGCTCTGCCTTTGGATCGAGCAGCCCGTCGATCGCCGCGTTGACGCCGGCTTCGACGAGCGCATTCAGACCGGCCTGCTCGATGCCGTTATGAGCCAGACTGTACGGCACGCTGCTCGACCATGATAGCGACAGCGACACCACCGTCAGCAGCATGAGTCCCCAGAGAACGGATATGACCGGCATGGCGCTATCCTCCCCGCTACCGCCCGCGACAGCGCATCGTGAGCGCGTCATAGACGCAACTCACATCTGCCTGCACGCGCGGCGCGATCACGAGCTCAGGCCAGGTTTGTCCGTCGCCAGGACGCATGAGGACCCGAAGACGGATAAGAGCCGGGATGTCGGTCTGCTCCTGCCAGCTGGTGCGCCAGCCCGCGTTGTCGGCCCCTGTCCCTCGTCCGGCATAGCTGAACTCCACCCGATCGATATTGGAGACCAGCAGCGTCCGCTCGGAGTCCTGCTTCAACGCCAGTTCGGGGCGTGATTGCAGGACGAGATCGACCCGGTCCAGCTTGCGGTCGGCGAAGAGCTTGAACCGGCTGTGGCCCGCGCCGCCGGCCACAGCCGGCGCGTCGCCGAGAAATTCGAGGCTCTCAGCCTGGCCGTCGAAATCGATCCGGCGCTGTGCGGCATCTTCTCCGAGCATCATCGGATAGAGATTCCCGATCAGCCGCCGCATAACATCCTGGGCCGCAAGCTCGCGCTGGAACGCTTCCGCGCGAGCGCTGCCGCTGAGCCAAGCCTGCAGGCCGAACTTGACGTTGTCGAACAGCAGAACGGCGAGCAGGCTGAACAGCGCGAGCGCGACCAGGACTTCGACCAGGGTGAAGCCTGCGTCACGATCATCCAGTCCTGCGGCTTCCGACGACGTCATCAGCATGGCTCACGGGGACTTGGTGGCTCTGGGTCCGAGACGCAGCGTCGAGAGCGCGAAAGAGCGCGGGTCCTGCCCTTCCAGCCAGCCGACCTGGACGGAGACCTGATACAGTTCGACTGTGCGCACGTCTCCGCCCTGCACCGGACGATAGGGCTGCATCGTGAGGCGCCACTGATAGCCATTCGCCTCCGTGCCGGCGCGCGCCTCGGTGCGCAGCGGAATCACGGGGCCGACCTGTGCCAACACGGATTGCGCCAGCGACACAGCCCCTGCCAGACGTTCGGCCATTCCCGTTCGCAAAAGCCCAGTCGAGAATAGGCTCATCACCAGGGTCAGGCCGAGCGACAGCATGGCGAGCGCAACGATGACCTCCACCAGGGTGAAGCCGGCCTCGCCGTCGTCAACCGCTGATGTCATCGCTGTCCCGATGGACGTCATGGCTGCCAGCTCGTCACATTGGCATTGGTGGAGGTCTCGTCCTCGCGGCCGTCGGGCCCGAGCGAGACGATGTCGTAGGCACCGTGCTGCCCTGGGAATTTGTAGACATAGGGCCGCCCCCACGGATCGTTCGGAACCAAGGTGCCACTGAGATAGGGCCCGTTCCAGGTGGCCGCGGTGGCTGGCTTCTGCACGAGCGCGCCGAGCCCTTCGGCCGAGGTCGGATAGCGGCCATTGTCGAGATGATAGAGATCGAGCGCCGACGACAGGCTGCGGATCTGGATCCGCGCCGTCTTGAGCTTGGAGTCGGAGAGATAGCTCAGCACCCGCGGCCCCACCAAACCCATGATGAGGCCAATGATCGTGATGACGACCAGCATTTCGACCAGGGTGAACCCCGCCTCGCTCTCAGCGCCCCTGCGCGAGCGGGCCTGGCGGAGACCGCGCCACGCCACAACACGCCGCCTCATGACGTCACTCATTGCCTGACATTTCAGCATCAGTGCCTCCCTTCCCCTCAACATGCTGCCGCCGTGCGCACCGTCCCCGTCAGCCACCCGACGCAGAGCCGCACCTCGCGTCCGCCAAGCTCCAGGCTGAGATCGCCGCCGGTCGACGAGCCGTCCGGAAAGAAGCGGAAGCCGCCCACCGCCGGCTCCGATTGCGTGGCGGCCGCATAGGTCAGCTTCGCCTGGATCTGCGGCGCAAACGAGCGCGGCGGGACCACCTCGGAGCCAAACGTGCGGCGGTCGACATCCACGCTGAGTGTCATCACCCGGTTCTGCACGATCGCAGCAGAGCGCGTCGCGCGTAGCGCTGACGCGAGTTCGCCGGTCGCGGCGTCGAGGCTCACAGCGCCGGCGCCGCGCGACAGCAGCGGCACCGCGGCGGCCGCAGCCAGCGCGAGGATGACCAGCACGGCCAGCACCTCGACCAGCGTGAAGCCCGCGCTCGTTCCGTCCTGCCACTCGGTCGTCAGCGCACTCATCGGCCGGCCAGATCGTTGATGCTGAGGACGGCCGTCATGACGGGCATGATCAGCGCGCCGATGATGAGCGCGATGCCGACCGTCATCGCCGGCGTCAGCGCCGCCATGAAGCGATCGACATTCGTCTGGAGCTGCTTCTCTAGCATCTGCGCGACGCGCAGCAGCATGCGGTCGAGCTTGCCCGCCTCCTCGCCGACCGCGATCATCTGCAGCGCGACCGCAGGCAGCGCGACCTCGGTGCGCAGCGCGCGGTGCAGCGCCGTGCCCTGCTGGACCTTCTCGATCGCCTGGTCCATGCCCGCGCGGAGATGGCGGTTGCCGACGACGTCGCTCGCCGATTTCGTGGCGGATATTAGCGGCACGCCGGCCATCAGCATCGTGCCGAGCGTGCGGGCGAATCGCGCGGTGTCCTGCTGCAGCAGAAAGCCGCCGAGCAGCGGCAGCCGCAGCACGAGCCGGTCAAGGCGCCGGCGGCGGCCGGCATCGGCCATGGTGAATGCAACGACGGCGCCGAGGAGCGCAACGGCCGCAAGGCTGCCGACCACGATCTCGAGCCAGTGCTCGTTGAGCGCCAGCATCAGCTGGATGGTCAGCGGCACCGGCTTTCCGCTCTGGGTGAAGATCGGCGCCATCGACGGGATCACGCCGCCGACGATGATTGCCAGCGTGACGAGGCTCAGCACGATCAGCATCGACGGATAGATCAGCGCCGACTGGATGCGCGCGCGGATCTCCGCCCGCCGCTCCAAGAGCTCGGCGAGCTCAGTCATCACCTGCGCCAGCCGGCCGCCGCTCTCGCCAGCGCGCACGACAGCGACATAGTCGGCGGGAAACACAAGCGGCTGCGCCTGCATCGCCTCCGACAATGGGCGGCCATTGAGGACGTCGGCAAGCAGCGCCTCGACCAGGGTGCGCAGCCGCACGGCCGAGGCCTGCGTCTGCACGATGCGCAAGGCATCGTCCATCGGGATGTCGGCGGCGCAGAGCGTGGAGAATTCGCGGGTGAACGCCAGCAGGTCGCGATGGCCCGCGCCGTTGCCGAACGTGATCTCTCGGTTCCACCATGCCGTGCCGGCGCTGTCGGCGGCCTGCATCTGAAACGGCGACAGCCCCTGCGCCCACAGCGCAGCATCCGCGGCCGCAGCCGAGGCAGCCTCGATCGTCCCCTCCGCGAAGGAGCCGTCGGTGCCGTAGGCGCGGTAGCGGAAGCGCGGCATCAGTCGAGGATCCTGCGTCCGGTGTCCTCGACGCGCCGCCGCGCCGGCGGACGGCGATGCGGGCCCTCGATCGCCATGAAGTGGCGGTACTCCTCGGTCACGCTGCGCGCCTCGTCGAGGCTGCGCATCACATGCGGCCGGATCAGGATGATCAGCTCGGTCTTGCCGATGACGTTGTCGCGGCTGCCGGCGAAATTGCCGATGAACGGGATGTCGCCGATGATCGGCAGCTGGCTGCGGCCGGTGGTGCGGCCCTCCTGGATCAGCCCACCCAGCACCAGCGCGTCGTTGTCGTTCACGACCACCGATGTCCTGATCTTGCGCTGCCGGATGGTCGGCGAATCGATGTTCGACGACGTTGTCGGCGCCACGCTCGACACCTCCTGCTCGATGTCGAGCAGCACGCGGCCACTTTCATTGATGCGCGGGATGATCGACAGGATCACGCCGGTGTCCTTGTAGCTCACGGAATTGACAATTGGCGCGCCGGGCGTCAACGTGCCGGTCGCCGACTGCGTCGTAATCGGCACCTGGTCGCCGATCTGCAGCACCGCCGGCCTGTTGTCCATCACGGTCAACGACGGCGAGGACACGATGTTGACGTTGGTGATCTGGTTCAGCGTGTCGATCGTGGCGGCGATGTTGGCCGCGGTCAGCGCGTAGGAAAATCCGGGAAACACCGAGCTGACGGCGCCGGAGGCCGCTTCCGTCAGGGTGAATTTCGAGCTGTGCTTCCGCATGTACCATTGCACGCCGAAGCGCAGCTCGTCGTTGAGCGTGACCTCGGCGATCGTGGCCTCGATCAGCACCTGGTTCGGCATCTGGTCGAGCCGCTCGATCACCTGCAGCACGCGCTTGTAATCGGCATTCGCTGCCTCGATCAGGATCGCGTTCTTGGCCTCGTCGGCGACGATGCGCAACCGCGGCCCATCGGCATCGCTGTCACGGCCCGACGGCGCGGCCGCTGCCGCCGCCGGCGTGACGCTGGGCGCGGACGTGGCCGGCGCCGAGGTCCGCAATCCACCCATCCCGCCGCTGGACGAGCCGAGGCCGCCGGTGAAGCCCGCTGACGATGATCCGGAGAAGCCGCCGCTGGACGCTGCCGGCTGCGACTGCACCGTCGCCTCCTGATAGTTCGGCGCCACCGTGCGCCGCGCGGACGCCGTCTGCGTATCGGTCGGGAACATCGACTGCAGCACGTCGACCAGCTCCTGCGCGCGCCGGTTCTGCACCGCGTAGGTGAAGAGCTGCTTCTCGCTGCCTTGCGCCTGCGCGTCGAGCTTGCGGATCCAGGTCTCGGCGCGGCGCAGATACTGGACCTGCGGCGAGATCACCAGGATCGAGCGCAGCCGCTTGTTGGGCACGAACTGCACCATGCCGGCCATCGGCCCGTCGCGATCGGAGGCGAACACGCTCTTGAGCTCGGTCGCGATGGCGTCCGGCGCCGAGGTCTTGACCGGGATCAACGCGAACGACATGCCCTTCATGGTGTCGACGTCGAACAGCGCAATCGCATCCATCATCGCCGCGATCTCCTGGCGATTGCCCGACAGCGTAATCAGGTTGCGCGCATCGTCGACCCGCACGACGCCGCCCCGCGGCGCGATCGGCTCGACGACCCGCCGGATCTCGGACGCGGAGACATATTTCAGCTGCACCACCTGCAGCCCGCTGCCGACCATCTCGCTCGTATCCGGCACCTCGTCGGTGCGATACGCTGATGAAACCGCTGTCTGGTCGGCGGCCACGATGCGATAGATGCCGCGATTGTTGACAACAGCCGCATTGTTGGCGCGCAGCGCCGCCTGGAACAGATCGATCACCGCCGCCCGCGCCACCGGCTTCGGCGTCTGAATCGTGATCCGCCCCTCGATGCCCGGATCAACCGTGTATTTGACGCCGAGAATGTCGCCCAGCACCGTCTTCGCCGCCTGCGGCGCCGGCACGTTGACGAGGTTGATGGTCACGCCGTCGGCGACATCATCGGAGCCCCGAGACACCGCCCCCGTCGGCGACTCGCCGACGAAGCGCCCGGTGCCCTCGACCATGCTCACCGGCCCACCTTTGTTGTCATCGAGCAGCGGCGAGCCGGACAGCTTGCCCGCACGCGTACTCCCCGCCGGCGTCCGCATGGCGGCCTGCGCCTGACTGGCCGCTCCGGCATCCGCAGCGCTTGTGTTCCAGGCGAACGACGACGTGCCCTCCTCCACCGTCTGGCACGCCGACAGCGCCAGCGCGACGGGAAGCGCAATCAACTGAATTCTGCGAACTCCGCCGCGCAACGCCATCACCCCGACTTCGAGCAGCTCAGCCGCTCAACGACTAACAACTTCAGTCTAAGGGGTTTCGGTCGCGAGGGATAACAAATGCTGTATGTACGGCCGAGTCATGCACACTCTTTGCTGCAACACTTTGCAACGACGCCAGACCGACACAACCATCAATTGCACGGAATGAGCATCGGCTCGCCCCTCGGTTCCGCCCATCACTTTCCTGCCACAAGGGGCGTCCGAACGATCGTCACCCCTTGTGAGACGCTTTAGCCAACTAACTAATTATGTGCACTGTCACCGCAATCCCGATGCAGCAGTTTGGTGCGCCGTCACCGCAGTTCCCATTGATGCGGGCAGCTTAGATCGCCGCCGGATCGCGGAGTTCTTCACCGGGGGCATTCTCAAAAGATTCAGACGCAAAGCAATCAGTCCAGCACTGTCACCGCAATTCTGATAAAACTTGCCCTCAGGCGGCCGGGACAAATTATTGCTTATCCACGCTCGGGGTATTTGGCGCGCTAGATCCCTTTTCGTTTTTCACATCTAAACATCCATAGACCGCAATTTGCGCCTCCTTCGAGATGGACGCTTTGTGAAAGCAATCAGAAAGGTCCGGATCTGGCTTCAATTCCATCCAGCCCCACTTGTATATATCGGAAAGCCTTTGCATGGCAGGTAGCCAACCGCCTCTTGCTGACGCCCGCAACCATCGAAGGCTAAGCACCCGCTGCTCATCGATTGACGCCACCGAAACGAGCCCTGAGGTCAAAAGGATAGAAAGATCAAACGCCGACTTCGCGTCACCCTTCTCGGCAAGCTTCAGCAGCATAATATACACATCGTCGTACCTCTTAGCCCGCGCCGCGGACTCAATAGTCGTTAGGTCTATTTCTTTGCCCGACTCTGCGCAAAGCGCGATAGTCGAGGATAGCAATAACAGAGCGATCCCCGATACAGCTCGACATACCATGGTTCTTCTCTCTTCTCATCGACCGAACGGAAGTACCTTCTGATAATCTTGGAGCGTAGGAGGAGGACTATTTTGCGCGGAGGCCGGAACAGCGTTGAACCCTCGAAGCGAAAAGTAGTCTCTGACGATTTCCGCTTGCTGCTCAATCCCATAAGACCGAAACGCCACGCTCGTATCTAAAGTATACTTATAGGATGGGCTCGAAAAGAGCCATGGACCCGCCAGATCGATACCCTGATAGTACTGCCAAACGTGTGTCATTTCGTGAATAAAAAACCCTTGGAGAAATGCGGTCGAAGCAGAGAAGTCATCGCGATACCATCCCATTTCGGATGGAATATACATGTTTCCGTTCGGCGTCATCGTGACATCATCAGACTGAAAGGGGATCCACTTTCCAAGATGAATTCTGACGTTACCGTAGTCTATCTCATCTCCAAAAATTGATTTCGCAAGATCGATTTCTCCGGGTGTCAGCCCACGGCTTTCTCCGGCCTTTATCGCCGCATTGAAAAGATATCCAAATGCCCCGGTAACAGCTCCGTTCGCGAATTTGCCGCCACCAGCTACCGAAGCAAGTCCGCCGGCAACCGCTGAGACAATCGTCCCCCCTATACGATCACCGATGTTTTCCTGTGGATGCTGAAATACCGAGCTTGTCAACGGCGACAAAGCCGACCCGACTGCACCTGACAAAGCGCCCGACTTACAATCGCCTCCAGATGCTGCCGAAGACGCACAGCCAACCAGAGCATGTCCGGCGACATTTGCGAAGTACTTGTCCGTTCCGAAATTGGGCTGGTGCCCTGTCAGATCACCCACGCCATAGAAGGCCGCAGCGGTGACGCCAGCTATAAGCCCTGCTTTTAGCACCTGCCCCAGATTGCCCCCTGACAGCCCGGTCGCGATCATAGCGCCGCCGGCGGCGGAGGCGACGGCGAGCGACATGCCGGCGAAGCCGAGCCCAGGAAGAGCCCAATTGAGCAGAATTGTCGCGCCTATCTGCAGGATCGACCTGGCGAGGGCGTTGGTCTGGAAGAAGTGCGTGACCGATTTCCAGGCGCCGCTCACCGCCTTGCCGATCGCGTTCCAGAAGCAGCCGAGGAAGCAGTGGCCGGACGGATCCGTGAAGGTCAGCGGGTCGTTGCCGACATAGGAGTAGCGGTTCCAGCCCTGGGTGCTGAACGGGCTCTCCGTCATGCTGTCAGGACTGGTGAAGCGCGCGAGCAGCGGATCGTAGACGCGGCCGTTCATGTGGACGAGGCCGGCAACCGACAGCTCTTCGTGGTCGGTGAAGCCCCGGGTGGTCTGGCTGGTGATGCTGCCGGTGGTGTCGTCGGTGCCGTCGACGTTGCGGCGCTTCCCCCAGGCGTCGTAGCTGAGACGCTCGACCAGCAGGCCGTTCTGGTCCGAGATCGCCGAGATCGAGCCGAGATGATCGGTGTGGAAGTAGCGCGTGGTGACCGTCGTACTGCCGCCCGACGTCTGCGCCACCCGCATGCCGACCCTGGCGTTGCCGACCAGCAGAAAATCGGTCCATTTCTGCGTCACGGTACCGGGGTTCTGCACCTCGGCCGCAACCCCGAACGCGGCGATATAGAGCGTCGTGCCCTCCGGGGTCACCTGCTTGAAGCGTTGGTGGTCGGTGTCGTCGACGAAGGAGATCGTCCGCGCGCCCTGCGTGATGCTCGCCGGCTTGTTGTAGGAGGTGTAGACGATGCTGCGGCCGAGGCCGGAGGTCTGGTTGCCGTTGGCGTCATAGGTGAACGTAGCGCTGATCGTGCCGGAGACGCCGGTCACGGCATGCGGTAGCGGCTGACCGGCCGCAGGATAGGTGTAGGTGCCGACATCCGACTTCGACAGGATGTTGCCGATCGGGCTATACGAGAACGTCTTGACCAGCGGCGTCGTGTCGACATTGGTGGTCGAACTCGTCAGCCGGCTAAGCGCGTCATAGGCGAAGGTCTCGCTGACACTTGTGTTGGCGTCGCTGCGCGAAGTCAGATTGCCGAGGCGGTCATAGCCGAAACTCTGGTTTTGCACGGCATTGTTGACGCCGGTGGCGATGCTGGTCAGGCGGCCCGTGAGCGGGTCGAAGCCTCTGATGGTGCTGAGGCCGTTGCCGGCGGTCTGCTGGGTGATGTGCCCCTCGGCATCCATCGCATAGGCCGCCCAGTACGACTGGCTGGAGGCGTCGTCCTGAAGCTGGTTGGCGAAGCCGAGATTGTTGTAGCCGTAGCGGGCGGTGAAGCCGGAGGGATAGCTGACCTTGGTCAGCCGGCTGTTGGCGTCGTAGACCGCGCCCATCGTATAGGTCGCGCCATCGACCGTGGTCGCGACCTGCAACGGGCGGCCGAGGCTGTCATAGCTGACGCTGCGGGCAAAGCCGTTACCGGAGCCTGAGGTGATGCCGGTCGAGGCCAGCTTACCGATGCCGTTGGCGGCGGTGTCGTAGACCCACACCGAGGTCATGTCCGGCTCGATCCGCTGCACCATGCGGCCCAGAATGTCGTAGCTCAGGCTGACGACCTGCCCCTTGGCGTCGGTCTGCGTCGTCAGCTGCCCTAGCGTGTTGTAGCTGTAGCTCCAGACGCCGAGATCCGGATCGGAGCTCGCGATCTTGCGGCCGCGCAGGTCGTAGGTCGCAGTGACGACGTTGCCGACGGGATCGGTGGTCTGCACCATGTTGCCGACCGCGTCATAGGCGGCGGTCAGCGTCTTGCCCATCGCGTCGGTCACCGACACGACCTGGCTCTGGCTGTTCTTGGTCGTCGTCCGCGTCTGGCCCAGCGGGTTAGTCTCGACCGTGGTCAGGCCGTGATAGGCCATCTGCGACACGCTGCCGTCCGGCTGCGTGGTCGTTACTGCACGTCCCAACGTATCGTAAGTGAAGGTCGTGTAGCGCGGCGTGCCGCCGTTCAGGAAGTATGGCCGGCTGGTCTGCGTCACCCGCCCGAGCGCGTCATAGGTTTTCGTCGCCTGGATGACGCTGCCATCAAAGCCCTGGGTCTGGCGCCCGATCTCGCGCTCGAGCGAATCATAGAACAGCGTCGCCGGAGGCGCGATTACCGTGGTGCCGTCGGCGGCATATGATGTCTCCTGGACCAGGTAGCTCGCGCCCGAGAGGCAGGTGGCTGCGCCGCCGTTGACGCCGCTGCAGAACTGATACAGCCAGCGCGTGATCGTGCCATCGGGCCGCACCTCCTGGATCTTTCGGCCGAACGAATCGTAGCTCCAGGTCGTGGTCAGCCCGTTCGGTCCGGTGTGGCTAGTCGGCTGGCCGAAGCGTGCGTCATATTGAAAGCTCTCGCTCTGCCCCAGCGCGTTGCTGTTGGAGGTCGCGAACTCTCCCCGCGCGTCATAGGTGCTTGAGCTTGAGCGGCTGACGATGTCGGCGCCACTCACGGTCACTGACTGCTTATGCCCGAACGCATCATAGACATAGTCGGTCTGCAGCCGCAGCGCCGGCGTATCCGGCTCCACCACCTCTTGGGTGAGAAGGCCTGAAGCGGCGTCGTAAGCGAACGACGAGGTTCGCGTGATGCTGCTCGCTCCCCATGCCGGACCAGCCAGCGCCAGGGCAACCACCGCCGCGACCTGCGGCAACACAGTTCTGATCGAGATCGTCATGGCGCCAAGCCCCCAAGTCGCCGAATGAAGCTGCTGAGACTGACCGGTCAGCCCCTGACCGGCGCAACGCAGGACACAGTTTCCCCGGTGGCGTGGGCCAACCCACGCCACGAACCTTCGTGATGCCGTGCCGCTATGGCGCGACGCTCGTGACGGAAGCTCTCGTGAGACGGCCGAGATACCAGAGCGACGGGTCGTTGCTGTAGGTGTTGACCGTCGTCTTGCTGTAGCCGTCAGGTGTGGACACGGTGACCCGCGTCGCATTGCCGTAGGCGTCATACTGGTTCGCGGTGGTCACCGTCGGCAGCACCGAACCGTCGAGGTCCGACCCGCTCGCAACGTTCTGGGCCAGCGACACCCGATACGGCGCGCTCGCCGGACTGATCGTCGTCGTGCCGGCTGCGTTGGTGAACTGGTAGGTATTGGTCGACTGCCCCAACGTCTGGCTGCCCAGCGTCCGCACCGTCGACGCGACCATGCCGATATAGGGAAAGTCCTGCCGGAAGGTCGTGACGTCCGAGATCCCGGTCTGCAGATCATTCACCGTCATCTGGCGGAAACCCAACATCCCGCGCCCGGTGATGTCTGCCTTGGCTCCCGCATACGCATACGTCGAGCTGTACGTCCCGCCCACCCCGTTCGACACGTCGACACGCGAGACGACAAATGAGGCAGACTGCAGATCAACGTAAGGATAGGTGGCGGTGGTGTCCTTGGTGTAGACCGCACTGCTCGTGATCGGCTTGTACGTCACCGCCGTCGTCACGCCCAGACCGGTCGTGAAACCGACGATATAGTCGCCCGCTCCTCCGTTGGCCATGACCGAATACACATGCGTCGCGTCAAGCAGAGTAAATCCTGCTTTGCCATCGCCCTTGAAGTCACCGCCAAACAACCAGTAGCTGGCAGTCACCGGCGCGCCGAAGTTCCAACTGTTCGGCATCGGAAGCAAATGGTAGCTGAACGTGGCATCGCCGTTGCTCAGGAATTGATAGATGAACGAGCTGTTGCCGCCAATGAACGCAAAGTCCGATTTTCCATCCGCATTGAAATCACCGGACAGAGGACTGAACAATGCAGCCGGTTGCGTTCCGAAATTCCATCCCACCGAGCTTGGGATTGGAATGGTGATATAGTTGAAAGTCCCATCACCTTTGCTCTGAAATTGATAGAGATAGGTGCCCTGCAGCATCACCCAGTCGGTCTTGCCATCACCATTGAAGTCGCCACTGATGGGCACGAAAGAGTTGTCAGGCGGACTGCCGAAGTTCCAGCCGTTCGAGATCTGCACGGCGCTGTACGCGAACGTGCCATCTCCATTGCCGAAAAACTCGTACAGATAGGCGCCCCCCATCATGATGAAATCGGCTTTCCCATCTCCGTTGAAGTCACCTGAGATCGGCGTATAGTTATCTGAGGGACGATTGCCGAAATTGGTGGGGCCGATGTTTATCGTGTTGCCGCTGAACGTGCCGTCCCCATTGCTGAGGAACTCGTACATGAACTGGCCACTCATCAGCAGAAAATCTGACCTACCGTCGGAATTGAAATCGCCGGCAATCGTTGTGTAGGTCGCCTGCGGAGGAGCACCGAAGTTCCAACCGTTAGGACACGGTGTCGCCACACCCCGGAACGTTCCGTCCCCATTGCTCAGAAAAGTGTACAGAACGCCTCCGCTCAGCATCGCGAATTCGGACTTGCCGTCGCCGTTGAAATCACCAGAAATCAGGGCGTAGCTGGAGAAAGGATCGTTACCGAAATTCCAGCTGTTCGGCGCACTCGAATTGACGAACGTGTAAGTCCCGTCGCCCTTGCTAAGGAAGGCGAAGAGATTCGGCCCATACAGCATCAGGAAGTCAGTCCTTCCGTCGCCATCGAAATCACTATAGATCGGCGTAAACCCGATTGCGCCCTGCAAGACATGGCCTCGGCCGACACCGCTGGTGGTCGAGGATGGCGAGCCGAAATTCGCGCCGTTCGGGACCGCCATCACCGCCGCCGAAAAAGAGTCTCCCCCTCCGCTGGCCCACTGGAACGTCGACGCCGGAAGGCACGATCCGTCACCCCCACAGGCGGCAATGGATGTCACCTCGGAGACGCCGCTCGTCGGACTCTGCTGATATGTGAGCCGGTAGTCGGCGACCAACGTCGCCCCGGCGAAAGTCTTGATATTTGTTAGCCGATCGGAGGTCTGGACCAGCGAACCAGCATGATAGTGCTGAATGACGTCTGATCGCTGGGCATACACAAACGCCACAGAGTTATAGGGCGCCACACCGGCGGAAGCATTGCCGGTATAGACAATCCAACTTGGGACTGATTGCCCCGTCGATGCGTTGGTTACATACGTAACGGAGAAGTAGTTGCCCTTGGTGTCACTGACCTTGTTCACCCCCCAAGCGCGAGCTGTGGCCCTCCCGACCACCTGGACCTGAGAGTCGGCCGTATGACCAAACTCCATGATCTGGCCCGCCTTGGTGCGCACCTCAAACCACGCCGGCCCATTGCCAGCCGCCCCGTGAGAGATAACCTTCGAATAAACGTCGATCTCGGTACGATATTCGGCGCCGTCGCCGCCGTATGAGCCGCTCACTAGAATAAGCCGCTGACCGTCGAGGCAGAACCGATCATTGCCATCGAAATTTACAGTTCCGATGACACCGTCCTGCACCATTGTCCGTGGACAACGACCAACGGAAGGCAGTCCACCGAGAGACCAACCGACACCCATGATGCCGTTGGCCCCGGAGCTACTATAATCGAGCGAGAGCGAGGGCACGACGCCAGCCGTTCCAGGAGGAATGGCAATCGGAATCGAATAGGCTGCCGCGCCACCCTGGTTGACCGAGAAGCTCCCAGGCAGCGACATCCCACCTGCACTACTTAAAGTTGTATTCAACGCACAAAAAATAACGGCAAGACCGACACTTGCAGCCCCTCTTATGCCGCCCCGTGCGAAGCCCCCTCGACAGGCCCGAGTCGAAATAGCCAACATCCCTGCCCCCGCAGCATGTGTAAAGCACTGGACACAGCAAAAGGTATTTGCGTCCGACGATCAATATGCTTCAAAACTTATCCACAACAGGAGAGCGATTAGTTATCAAAGCGCACTCTGAAATTGATTCTTCCATCACGCCTTCCGCTCAATGGAAGAATGACAGCGCGCCCCGACTCCTGTTCCGGTCAGATACTTTTGTGAGGAGCAAGGATCGAAAGCGTACCGCATCAACCGCACTCTTCATGCGGAGGGAAAGCGCGCGCCAATAAGCCGGTAGCGCGCTGCTTCATTTGTCGATGAGCCAGGAGTCCCCCCTCGATCAACGGCAGATCAACTACCTGATGCTGCAGGACGCCGAACCCGCGGGAAGTCCGCCCGGCGGGGTCAGGCCGTTCATAACGAGCACCGCGTAGCTGTCGCAAAGGCTGCCGCGGCCGCCTCCCGGGACATTGAGGAATCCACCCGTGAAGTTTGCGTACCCGCCATGAAGCTCCATGAACTGCAAGGAGGGCGAGACGCCATTCATGTCGATAAATGTGCCCACTGAAAACTTGCTAGAGGAATTGGTAAAGACAAGCTCGCCGATCTGCCCACCGAGAGTTATTCCCGGATTGCTCGCGCCGACAGCTCCGTACTGTGCGATGTTGTATGCGCCGAGGGCATCAGCCATAAAGACGTATCTGAACGCGCCAACACGCACACTGTTGATATCGAGTACACTGAACTGAGCGGCATAAAAAGCGGTATCCGCCCCTGGATTGATGGTGTCCACGGTGAGGCACTGCAATACGCCAATGCCGAGGTCACGAGACTGAATCAACGTTCCACCAGGTGCCCCTGTGTAGCGCAAGACTACGTTCATTTCTGTGGCAGGCACGTTGGAGCAATCGCCCTGCAGAATGTACAACCAGCTTCCAACCGGCGAACCGAAGAAGTTCTGCGTGCTATCGATTGAGTAGTAACCATTACACAACTGTATCGTCGGTTGATTACCTGCCAGGTCAATATTAGCTGCGATGTATCGGATCGCTCCATACGGCGTCGCAAATTCGGTCCCACTACCGCACCCCCCCTGTCCGGCGCGTCCCGTATCGGAGCCGTTCGTGGCGACGTACCACGTATATGAAGTCACCGAGGTACGGGCATCTGCGCTAGCCGGCAGGAACCAAAGAGCAAGAAGACAAGCAAGAAGACGCATCTGAACTCCACCCATGATAGAGATTACCGCTCGGGAGAGCGCCACCGGCCGCAGATGAAATGCAAAAGAAGCACAACTTCACCAAGCAATTACTTAAAGTAGAAAATGAGCCTCAAAGAGAGCGCCTGGGTCGATCCTCCCAGCTCTCTTTGTTGGTCCGCGCGCGACATTGCCCCGACCAGCCTGAGTCGAAGTACGGACCATTCCTGCCCCCGCAGTCTCTGTACATTCCGAAGCATAAACAGACGTCATTCGTATCTGGCGATCAACGAACATTGCAATTTATTCACAACATAAAGATGACAAAGCGGATAACACAACCCTTGATTACGTACTCCAAATTTGACTCCACATTTGCGAGCAGAGACCGTCCACATATTGCACTAATGAATGGAAGCGCCGCGTTTGCACTGGGGCCGATTTTGATCCGCACGAACCTTAACCGGCTTCGTGCGCTATGCGGACGAGTGCAACATCAATGTGCGCTGTCGGAAAAGGGCGAGTTCGACTTGGCGGTCTAGGCGCGGACGAAAAGTCGAGCTTGAGGAGTCTCCGTGCTCACCGCCGGCCGGCCCCGCGTGAACTTGCCCAAGAAAGATCCCGCCGAACATATCGCCTCGATATGCTCGCCACGAGGCCAGTCTGTTCGATCAAGGCGATCGAAGACCTGCCGACGAATGGCGGCCGGTGCCGCACTGTCATTTGTCGCGATCCTATCGATCGGCAACGGAGAAAGGTAGGATCAAAACCCGTCGCTGGCGAACGGCTATTCCACAGCGATTGTTACGGCGGGTCCACCGAGCGCCACGACAAACTATGACAGCGGCCGAACGGCCTGGTTCGGTCTGCACGTGATCGCGATCTCATGGATCGGCGTAGTGCTTTAGATTGATGACGGGCTGTCTCGTAAAGCTGATCGTACGCCCTTGGCCTGCGCTTGCCTCGGGCGGGCCTCCGTCTTTTAGGAGGGGGCCTTTGCATACCACCCCTCCCCTTTGGCAGCTAACTCCTCCAGGAACGATCTGTTCTCGAACGGTCCAGCGGCCTCTCCCAGCCGGTCGCCCAAAGGCTGTCGTCGCGCTCGCAAATGGGTGAGCCAGTGCCGGGAAAAGCCAATTGCAGCCAATTGCGCCGGTTAGAATTTGCACTAGATGGCCGTTCTGCCGCGCAAAGCATGAGATCAGCAAGACTCATCGAACTCGCCGCAGCAGAGGTAGCCCAGCTCAGGTGCGAGCTCGGCGGCTCGACCAGCGCTGACATCGTCGCGTAAGCGATTTGAACCCGGAAATAGTTGCGAGAGCAGACACCGTCCGGTTTCACCCTCGATTTGTCCCTCGGACCTCAGAAATGAGAGAAATTGGCGATATATAAGTATCTTAGCTTTACAATTCGAATCTCTCCGAGCGCGCCAGTCATCACCCGACCCAGCACTCGCCCCTTGAGCCCGTACCACCCGACGCTGCGGGCGGCATGTCCAGATGATCTCCGGCGGCGGCCGCAGTTTCGATGCCGGTACCGCCTTCAGGCGCTCGCGATGTCGTGAGTGAGCCGGCCGACCTGGATCAACGGCTGCGTCGCATCGCCGACGCCACCGAAGACCTTCAGCTCGATCTCGACGCGGGCATGGCCCGACGTCGTTGGCTTGGTCGTCGCCCGCCACGTATCGATCATCTGCGCGAACGGGGCCACGAAGGGCGGCTTCACGCCCGGATCGACCGCTGACGGGGTCGGCGTCAGCAGGTTGATCGGCAGCCGTACGCGCGGGATCGCCGGCTGGCCGGCTACGACCTCGTAGCTGTACATGCCCTGCATCGCGACCTCGTCGCTGGTGCTGCCATTGCCGTCAGCATAGAGTCCCGCGAAGAACTTGGTCAGGCGCGCGTCGAGGTCGCCGGAGGCGCCCGACATCGCGTCGAGCGAGAACGCCGTGTAGTTCAGCTGCGGGACCACCGTGGACGCGAAACGCACCTCGGGCGTCTGGAACAGGAATGCCGGATTGGTGCTGGTGGTCTTGAGATCGGCCAGCGGGAACAGCGCGAGATTGCGCTGCACGAACACCGACGCCCAGGCGCTCTGGTACAGCAGCACATCGAGCGGAGCGATCGACACCGTCCGCGCCGGCAGCCCGCGCGCCTCCGCTTCGCGGAGATAGACCGTCTTGCCGTCGACCTGACGCGTATAGACGTAGGCTATCTCTACACCCGGGGGGAGTTCCGCCGGAGGCACGGCTTGGGGCGTATAGAGCTCGGGCGCGATGATTGCGATCACGGGCGCCGGAAGCGTGGTGGTGCCGTTCGAGATCGTATTGGCCGCCGCATTCCAGCTCGCCGCCACGCCATCGATGGTGATGTTGACGAGATTGGTGCGCGCGTGCCCGTCGCTGGTGCTGTCGAGCGTCGACATAAACTTCACGATCACATGCGCCGGTGCGACCGCCAGCCTTGCAGCCCCGACCGTCTCCCGCGCATAGGCATCCGCGATCTGCCTGGTCTCAAGGGCAAAGGCAGCGGTCGCCTTGCGCGCAGCGGCCAGCGTCGCCGGATCGGGTTCGGCGCCGTCGATGCCGACCAGATACTGGTTGAGGTCGCGCAGGATCGCCGGATAGTTGGTGACGAATTGCGCGAGCGCGGTGAACAGGTCGGGCTCGCCGCTCAACCTGGCCGAGCCGCGCAGCGTCGGCTCGGTCGGCCGGTTGAACTCCATCGTGCAGGACACCGCGTCGGCTGCCGCCTGCTGATAGAGATAGTCGAACGAATAACCCCAGGCGTTCAGCTTCGATGGATCGGTCGTGCCCTCGCCGGTGAGCTGCCGTGCCTGCTGCGCGGAGACCGTCGGCGGCGTCGGCAGATCGCGGTTGACCACGGGAATGTTGGTGACCTGCGTCCCCAGCGGATAGCTGAACGGCCCGTTGACGAAGGCGAGCCATCGCGAATCGACATAGCCGTCGATTCCGGGGACGGTACGCCGCTCGAATTCGAGATGAGTGAGCGAGAGCGTGAGCTCGAGCGGCACATAGGCCTGGTCGACGACGTTCTTGGTGGCGAACACGAAGGCCAGCCGCGGATCGTACCAGGTCTTGCTGGCGGGATCGTAGACCTCGCCGAGCGGAATGCGCGTCGGCGTCAGTGTGAAATTCTGATTGTCCGCGGCGCCCTTGATGCTGCCGCCCGGCTGACCATAGAAGTTCGGCGGACCGGCCGGGTTGCTGTCGCCTCCGCCGGTCACCTCGGTCAATCCGAACACGACGGCCGCACCGGCGCGATAGGCTGCGCCGAGCTGGTTGAGCAGCTGCTGGCGCAGCTTCTCGCTGGCGGCGAATCCGGTTGAAGGATCGCCCGCGCTGGTCGACAGCACCGGCAGCGTCTTCAGGCCGATCGTATCGGCCAGGGATTCCTTGGCCGACAGCACGCTTCCCAGCGAACCGTCCTTGAGCGGATCGGTCACGCCGTCAATCCGGTCGAGGATGAAGGCGTGCGGCGCGTAGTCGGCCGACAGGAACTGATCGATTGCATCCAGCGCGCTCTGGAACCACTGGTTCAGGTCGACGCCGTCGAGATGCAGCGTGTCGGTGTCGCCGCTGTCATAGCGCGTGATCGTCGCATCGCCGCTGGCCAGCGCCTTGGCGATCGGCTTCGGCGCGAAATAGCTCGGTGACGTGCCGAGCTTGAAATGGATGCCCTGCCCTGCCGCCTTGCCGAAGCGCACCGCCCAGAGCTGCTGAGCGCCGTCGGCCGCATCCTCGCCGTCGCGGGACAGCCCCTGCCCGACCTTGAGATACCAGTCGGCAGTGGCGAACACGGCCTCGACCGCTTTGCTGAACACCGTATAGGACACATTGCCGTCGCCATCGGCACGCGGCAGGATCGCCGCGGCCACGCCGCTGCCGCCCTGCAACGCCGCCACCGCCGGATCGACCAGCAGCGGATTGCGGCTGAACGCGAGTGTTACATCCAGCTCGAGGATGTTGCCGGCGGCGATCGCATTGACGTCGACCGGAAGCGACAGGGTCACAGCCGGGGCGGCGGGCACCTGGCCGCGCGTCACGAGCTTCAGATACAGCACGCAGGCGCGCACATAGCCGCGAATGATGTCCGCCTGCGGGTCGCTGAGGTCCACATCGGGCTTGGCCATCAGCGAATTCGATAGCCGCATCGCCACCGCGTTGCCGGAGACGCCCGGCACATGCACGGCGACATCGGCCGAATAGTCCTGATGCAGCTGATAATAGATCCGGGTGTAGAGCGAGAGATCGTCGGCGGCCCGCGCCGCGCCGTCCGGCCCGGCATAGGCGGCGGCGTTGAGGGACAGAACGAGCTTGAACGCGGCACCGGCCGTGCCGTCATAACTGTAGCTGGCGTTGGTATTGATCCAGGACCCCAGCCCGATCAGCTCGTCGCGATACAGCATCGGCACCGCCGCACCGTTGAGCGCGCCGCGGTACCCTTGCGGCGGTGCCTCGAACGGCGTCACCGTGGTGTTGCCGAAGATGTCGCGCCATTGCAGCGCGACCTGCGCCGTGGTGCCGACGCCGAGATAGGGGTTGGCTGCCTTCGGCGGCAGATCCGGATCAGACGGGTCCGGCGCGGCGTTGACCAGCGCGAACTGCGCGCCGATGCCGATCGATTGGCGATAGTCGAAATCGGCGAGGGCAACCTGCGCCAGCCGGTTGCCGCGCGTCCGCGCCGAGCGCGCATGGCTCTCGAACGCGCCGGACTGATCGTCGTCATGGTCCTGAGGACCGAACGGCATGCCTAGCGGAGTAGCCTTGTAGAAGACGTTGCCCGCGAGCCCCGCGGCCAGCGAGGTGTAGAGCTGATACATTGTCTTCTTGGCAAAGTCCGGCGCCGTTGGATCATCCGGCGGCAGGCCGAGATTGTCGCGCGTCAAGGAGAAACCGATGTTCTGCGGCGGCAGCTGGTCGCGAAGCGAGAACAGCTGCGGGTCGAGATCGAGCACGGCATTGACGGGGAACAGTCCGGGCGCTGCGCTGGCGCCACGGGCGATCAGGTCGACATCCAACCCGTAATAGGCGGCCATGCTGGCAAAGCTCATCCCGGGCGCGGCGGAGGAACTGACCTGATAGGTCAGCGGCGGGATGTAGAAGACGGCCGCGAGCGCAACAGCGACTTGCGGATTGAACGCGGCGATGTCCTGGCCGCTGATGGAGTGGATGGCACCGGCAGAGAACAGCCTGGCGAGCTTGTCGAGGGTGGCCTGCGCGTCGATGGACCCGCCGGCACCGCGGACCAGATCCGCGTCGGTCAGTTGGCGTACCGCGCCCACGATCGGCACCAGCGCGCCCGCGGCGAGCGGCTTGGTCGCGTTGACCTCGGCGATCCGCCCGGGCCCAGGGCCGTAGATCGCCGCGAGCGCATCGAGCGTTGCCCCCGCCGCAACCGGCGCCGTCTGGCCGGTCGAGGCGAGCGACACCGTCTGTACCAGATCGCTCTGCGGATCGACGGCGTCGGTCGTCACGAAGGCGTTGACGAAATCGGGAAGCGTGGTGCCGAACGACTCGCTGCCCTGCGTAGCGAACGTCACGACCACCGTCACTATGCCCGAGCCGGAGGAATCGAAGACGGCGGCCGGCAAGCCCTCGCCGCTTTCGACGTTCTCGTAATAGAGATAGTAGCCGCCGCTGCGGACCGTGCTGAGCTCCCACATCAGGCGGATGAACTGCGCCGGGGAGTTGGCAATGCCGCGCGGCGGAGCGTCCTCGGTAGCCAGCGTCAGCCGGAGCGCCGCCGCCGGATTGGTCTCGGTCGAGAGGTTGGTCTGGGTGATGAAGGCGAGGAAGTTGGCGTCCGCAGGCGTCACCAGCATCGGCGCGCCGGGTCCGGACTGGTTGTAGAGCAGGAAGACGGCGGAGGCGAGGCCTTCGCCCAGGGCGTCCATGGCGGTCAGGATGCGCTGCAGTCGCACCGCATCCTCCGAGCTGGGGCCAACCAACTCATAGACGAACGGCAGCGACGGCGCGGACGCCGGACCGCTCGGCAGATCGCCTGCGCCCACGCCCTGCGCGGCCAGCGCCGCCGCGTCGGGCAGACGCTTGATCTGAACGTCGAGCCGCGTGCACCAGGCCCAACGTGCGATGTCGGCATAGTCGGTGCGTCCCGTTGCAGGATTGCTGCGGCCGGTCTGCGGCTGGAATTTCGGCAGCAGCGCGAAGGTCGAACGAAGATCCGGCATGACGGCGCGGATCGACTGCTCCCGCGTGGCGACCAGATTGGTCTGCGCCGGCGGCAGGCTCCACAGCGTCGGCTGCACCTGCGCGCCGGCATCGGCCGCCGCGGCCACGCCGCTGCGGTTCGTCAGGGCCAACAGGCTCGCGACGGAGCCGCTCGACCAGCGCGCGTAGCCGCTGGCGGTAAACGGCCGCGGCTGGCGCTCGGCGAGCGGCAGCGCCGCGAATGTCGGGCTCGGGACGAAATTGCCCGGCCCCCTGGCCCAGCTGACGACCACATCGAGCGCCGCATAGGCCTGGCTCAGATCAACCTCCATGCTGAGGTCGGTGCCGTCGTTCAGCAAGATGAAATCGAGCGGGACGCCGTGGCTCTGAGTCTCGCGTGCGAAGCCGACCTTGTAGCTCGTGGCAGAACTGGGTGTCGGAAACTGCTGGCCGGTGAGCTGATAGACTCCATAGGCCGACTGCGTCCTCGGATAGAGGAACGCATTGGACAGCGTCAATCCGTCCTGGACCGGCAGCCGCAACCCATAGACCAGGAAGCGCGAGACCATGCCGGCGGTCTGCCCGACCTGACCCGTGGCCGCGATGGCCGACCACAGCGCGCCAACCGACAGAGCCTGAAGATTGGCGACCGTGAGCAGGCCGCGCTCCGCCTGCACGGAGAACAGGCCGGCGACGCCGCGATTGGCGTCCGCAACCGCAACGGCGGTGGTCTGGAAGAGGCTCGCCACCGTCGCCAGCGTATCGGATGACGGGCCGGATGTCCCTGCGGTCTTGTAGGCGATCGGCCAGATCGCGAGCGGCAAGGTCGGCTGCAGCAGACCGGCGACGCCGTAGAGCACGCTCTGTGCAGCGAGCGCGTCGATCGAGATCGCGCCGAGTTGCAGCGCGACGTCGTCGAAACTGTCGCCCTGCCGCGTCACATAGATCTGCTCCTGACCCTGGCTGTTGATGAGCAGCAGGACGACGCCGCCCTGCAGCATGTGGCGGGACCGGTTGGCCACGATCAGGCGGTCTGGCGTCGTGGTCCAGCGCGGAGGCGACGCCGCATCGGAATAGCGGCCAGCGATGCCTTGCAGCGTGTCCCCGCTCTGCACCACATATTCGAGGCCGTCGACATGCAGCGACAGCCCGGCCCCCAAGGCATGATCGACGTTGGGCTGCACGATATCGGCAATCGTCAAGGCATTGCCGGCGATCCCGTTCAGCTCATCCAGGATACCACCGACGTTGCTCGTCGGGGTCAGCGGATAGGCATAGCTCTGCAGCGCGTCAGCCGCGGCCTGGAGCAGTTGGCGCGCGATCAGGGTGAAGGTGTCGACGAACACCAGGGCCGCCATCGACTCCGCCGAGCTCGTATCGGTCTCCGCGGCAAGCCGGCGCGTTTCCTTGTTCTGGGCCTCGATGTTCGCGGCGACCTGCGCGAATATCTTGCTGACCGCGGTCGCGTAGCCGGGCGTGGCCGTGGTGTAGGTCTCGAACGCGATCGGCGAGGTCTGGCCACCGGACATGCCGGGGACCTGCAGCTTCAATCCGTCGAACACCGGAAACAGCACCGAACCGGCATCGAGCTTGGTCTTCAGCCCCGACGATTGCGCCGTCGCCGGATTGAAGATGTCGAGCGTGAATCCGTCGGCCAGGAACCGCAGCAGGCCCTTGATCGACAGGAACGGATCGGCCGTGTCGGCGAGACGCGCGACATAGGCCTCGAGCTGGGTGAGCGTCACCGACATGGCCAGCGTCTCGCCGAGCTCGGCCGCATCCCCGCTCTCGTTCCCCAGTGCGTCGATGATCCAGGGGAAGTAGACCTCGGCCAGCACGTCGAAGGACGTCTTGGTGGCGGACGGCGCGCTCGCCGCGGCATCCGGCGCGTCCATTGCGAGCAGGAGCACAAATGCCCCCTGGTTCGAGGCTGCGTCGGTGGCTGCCTCCGGAGCAAGCACGGTGTACTGCGCGCCCGCCATCAGCGACAGCTTCGGCTTGTTGCCATCTGCGGCGGCAAGGCCCATCCGGCGAGCGGTAGCGGGCCCGAGCCGCTTCGGTCGCGGCTTCAAGCTGCGCGCCAGCCGCATGGCCGCGTCCGGTCCGCGTGCGTGGGCCCGCTGCATCAGCAAGGCATCCGCGCGCGCCCCCTGGACCTCCCACGGTGCCGTGCTGGTCTGTCCGATCACGAAGGTCGCGGAGACTTGAGCCGAGAACGACAGGCTGATCGAAATCGAGAACAGGCCGAGGTTGATCTTGACCTTGAGGCTGATCGTCACGCTCGCGCTGGCGATCACTGGAATCTCGCGATAGCTCTCATAGGTGAGCTGGATCGACAGCACGATCTTGACGTTGACCGAGGCCGAAATGATCGCGAAATCGACGCTGCCGTACAGCAGGCCGATGATGCCGACCGTTCCCGACAGCTTGAAATAATAGTCGCTCTGCAGCGCACCGCTGCTGGCGCGCGATGCCAGCGTGCGCGCGGGATTGTAGGGATGCCACGGCGCCACGACGCCTTCGACGATGCCGAACACCGTGAGCGCGAAGCCCGCCTTCAGAGGCCCCTTCTCGAAATTGTAGCCCAGGCCAAGCTGCAGTCCGATGCCGAACTCGATGACGGGATCGAAAGTGCCGAGGTTGGTCTTCGGGATCTTGGTCGATGTCGCATTAGAGAGTTTTCCGATGTAGAAGCCGCCCGCGCCCAGCACCGGCACGCCGTACACGATCACCGAGATCGAGAAGGAGCGGCGGAAATCGAGATTGTACGGGAAGCCGATGTCGATGAAGAAATCGCCGTTGGTGTAGACCTTGATCCCGAGCTGCGGCAGCGTGATCGACACCGCGCCGAAATTGAGGTTGCGGATGATGTCCGGGAAGGTGAAGTCGATCTGGTAGACGCCGATGTCGTCGGTGATCTTCTTGTAGAGGATGTCGACGACGAGATTGGCGAGCCCGCCCATCTTCTCGCCGGCGAGCGCCAGCCGCAGGCCATAGAGATTGGGGTCGTTGAACACCAGCATGGCATCGATCGACCAGGCGCCGGCCACTTTCATCAGGCCGAGATGCCCGGCAATGAGCCAGTTGTTGGACTGGTCGTAATAGGGCAGTCCGGGCGTCCCGCCGTCGTCCGCATTGGGATCGACCGGATTCATCTTGCCCGTCGTGCTGGGGACGGACTGCAGTGCGCAGATCACTTCCTTGGTACTGTTGAAGCTGGAATGGCCGGTGATGCCGATGCGCTGTCCGAGCACCAGCAGGAACAGCTTGAACCATTCCTCGCCCCGGCCGGGCACCGACGGCAGGTTCTGCACGTCCTGCCCCTTGGCGGGATCGAGCAGATTCTTGAATGCCGGATCATCGGCGACGAGCGGGCTCGAGCCCTCGATGGCGAGGGTCACCTTGCCGTCGGTGCCGCGGCGGAAGGTCAGCGCCGTGATGCTGATGAAGCCGAGATTGATCGGGCTCGACAGCTCGTAGCTGGCCGAAAGGCGTTGCGAGAAGCTCTCGCCGCTCTTGAGCGAGACGTTGACACGGAGCGCATCGAGCGAAATCTGGTTGAGCAGGTTCCATGGCGAATCCAGCGTGAAGTAGGGATTGCCGAGCGTACGCACCAGCGCCTGCACCAGCGACCCGATGCTCCAGCCCTTGAGGCTGAAGGTGACCAGCTCCTTGCCGCTCTCCCAATCCGCGCGGAATCCTTCCCACTCGACGAACAGGATGTTGTTGGAGCCCGCCTCCGTCGTCTTGAACTCATAGCCCATCGTGAGCTTGAGGTTGATCGCCGAATAGACCCAGGTTCCCTGCGCGAAGCCGGAGAACTGTTGCTGGGCCGGCTTCTGGCCGTCATAGCTGACGCCGAGCCGCGCCGGATCGATGCCGACGGTCTGATCGCCGAAGGTGAACGTCCAGCTGAAACCGACGGTGATGTCGTAGCTCGTCTTCAGCTCGCCCTGCTCGGCCGGAATGGTCGCGGTGATCGCAAATTCGGAGATGATGAGATCTCCGGGCAGGAAGCTGGGGAATCCATAGGCGCTGCCGGGCGAAAAGAACTGGTTGATCAGTTCCGAGACCTCGAGCGGCTCCTCCAGCGAGGCGGCGAGGTCCCACCGCTTCGGCGTTTCGAACCCGTCATAGGTCACGCTGACCTTGGTGTGCAACGGCCCGACATCGAGGAAGCCTCCGACGCTCGACTTCCATTGCGTCTGCGAGGTGGTCTGCAGCGCGACCACTCGCGAGGTCCGGAGCATCGGCAGCGGCGCCGCGCGCAACAGCGTCGTCGCATTGCCCCCGTCTGGCGTCTGCGTCGGAGTCTGCGCCGCGATTGAGACCGTTCCCTCCCGCACGGCAAGGATCGGCTGGTTGTTGATCTTGAGCAGATTGAGCGTCAGGCTGAAGCCAGCATCGAACTGAAAGCTCTGCGCGCTGTAATCGACCGCGACCGCGATGTCGCCAAGTTCGAAATCGCCGACATTCTCGACGTCGAGCACGACGGCACCGCCGGACAGTGCCGTCAGGAAGTCGCTCAGCTTCGCGGTCCCGACGAAGGACGCGAAGAACTGCTTCGCGGACGTGAACTGGACGGTGAACACGCCGTCGCCCTCGCCGTCCGGCCCCTTGAAGACGCTCGGCGCCAGTACGAACTCGGTCGTGAAGTCGTAGGTCTGCTGCCGCTTCGTGCCGTCGAACGGATAGGCCATCGACCATTGCAGCGCGAAGCTCGTGATTTTGAAGTCCAGCACGCCGGTCGGCGGCAGGATCTGCCAGCTCGTATCCTTCGAGCTGCCGATCTCGATCGAGACCGCCGTGATCGTCGGCGAGCGACCGAGCGTGCCGGCGATCGAGAAGCCGTTGAGACCGACGAAGGCAAGGAACTGCTGCAGCACGTCCGGGGTCGCGGCGAGATAGCCGCCATTGCCGCCCATCACCTCGATCACCGTGGCCGGCGTCAGCGGCGCGCCGCCTTCGACGACCGCGAGCGCCACCGAATAGCTGGTGTCCGCGCCGGGCGTGATCTCGACGTCGAGCTGATAGGAGCCGGTGCTGCCGACGTCGAACTGCGAGGAGATCGCGAGCGTCGGCGCCTGATCGCCGGCATCCGGATCGGCGGGATCGGCCAGCACCAGCACGCCATCGACCTCGTCCGCGCCATCGGGCGCGGGAATGGTCAGAGCCAGGCTCGGATCCTTGACCGTGAACTGCGACGCGAGCTTGAACGTGCCGTCCTGGATCGCGGCCCGCAACTGCCCCGGCGGGAACAGCACGGTCTCGCCGTTGAAGATGCCCATGTTGAGCGCGCCGCTCAGCAGCAGATCGCCGGCCGGCGCGGTGAGGCCAGGAAACAGCAGCAGGAACGGCTTGGCGACATCCGGCAGAGCGACCTTGGCAACGAAATTCTGCACCGCGCCGCCGCTCACGGCACGCCCTGCGGAGTCACCATACGGGTAGGTGCCGGTCGCCGTCGAGAACACGAAGCTGACGTTCTTCAGCGTGCCGAACTGATTGAACGGGAAGCCCCCCATGAAGGCGAAGCTGCTGGTCCAGGTCCAGCTCGACGGCGTCGCCTCGGCCTGCACGATCAGTTGGTCGCCGTCCACGGTGAACACGAGCGTGGCCTTCGCGGCCAGCGGGGTCGCGGCGCCGATGAAGGGGATCGTCGCCGACTGCACCGTGAACGCCGTCCCCTCGACCGGGCCGACGTCGGATTTTGCCACCGTCACCTTGAAGTCGGCCGCGGCCTTGAGGAAAAAGGCCTGGCTCAGCCAAGTGTCGTAGTCGGCGGGAACCTTCACGGCGGGATCGGCGAGGCCTGCCGTCAGGAAGGCGGCATCGAGCGCGAAGGCGGTGTCGCCGGCGGCGGCTTCGACAGCGGCACGGAGATTGTCGATAGCGCTCATCAGCCGGCGCTCCCTCAGATGTCGGCAGAGATGCCGAAGTGATCGCTGGTGTTGCGAACGCGCCCGTAATTGCTCCAGCCGGTCAGATTTCCGGCACCGCCGATCCCCGGATAGTTCGCCGCCGTCGGTGCGCCCGGCCACCCCATCGGCGGCGCGGTGAACTGGTTGGCCAAAGCGATCGCACCGGGGGGAGGATTGTCCGGCGGCGCCATGACCCCGTTCATCGGCGTGCCGGTCACCGTGTTCATGATCGTGGTCTGATAGTTGTGCATGCCGTTGTGCGGCCAGACTAGGATGTTGTCGATCGAGTAGAACGGCGCAACGACGAAGTTGGAGCCGACATAGCCGTAGCCGGGATAAAAGCTCTGCCCCGGGCCGCCGCCGTTGGACCAGAGGAATTTGGAGGCCGCCGTCTTGTCCTTGCCGCGGATATGGGTGGAGAAATAGCCCTTATACTGGTCGAGATTGACAGGAACTCCCACCGCCGTCGGACTGACGAGCAGCGTGTAGGCGCCGGGCCCCCCGGTGAGCGGATTATAGAGGCCCGAGGCCGTGCCGTTGACGGCGAACAGATTGACGTTGAAATCGCCGCCGATCACCCGCGTCTCGTTCACACCCAGGGCGCCGACGATATCGTTGATCGTCGACAGCGTGGTGATGTAGTTCGCCGCCGCGGGATTGTTCGGCGGGGAATGGATGCCGAAGATGGTGAGGTCTCGCTGCACGACGCCGAGATTATCGGTCTCGGTGAACGTTGCCATGAACGGCTCGCGCAATCCGCCAAAGGCAACGGGCGCACCGAGCGTGGTCGTGAAGGCGATGCGCGCGGCGACGACGTCCTCATTGAGGCCGCCATTGTGCTGGGCGCCCGCAGGAATCTGGCGCACGCCGCCAAGCCCCGGCGGCACCAGCATTCCGTTGACGTTCACGGCACCGATAGGCACCACCATGCCATTGTACGGCGCGGCGGCGCCGCCGCCCGGCGGCACCGACAGGCCGCCATGACCGCCGGTCCAGATGTTGGGCCCGGTGAAATAGCGACGGAGGTTGCCTGCAGTGTCGGTGCGGCGATAGAGAATGCCGACCGTTTCGGCGCGCCCGCCGGTCCCGGTGTAGAGCGGCGGCACGGCGTTCCAGCCGCCTGCCACCATCGTGGCGGGGTTGTTGAGCCCGAACTGCACCATGGCGAGTGCATTGATGCCGCCGGTCTGGCTCGCCAGCGCGTTGGGCGCATTGTCGCCGGAGCTCACCTCGATGATGACGATGATGTCCGGCTGCGTGGCCGTCAGCACGGCATTGATCACCGCGCGGCGCTGGATCGCGCTCTGCATGTCGTTGAGGCCGCCATGGCCGCGCTGCCGCTTGATCGACGCGGAAAAGATCTTGTTGACCGAGAAGCTCTCGATATTCCAGAACAGGATCCGCGTCATGATGACGGCTCCTGCAGCTCGGGCTTGCGTGGGGCGAATGCGAGCGACTGCTCGCAACCCGGATTGTCGTCGGCGACATAGGCCGCATACCAGCCGAGGCTGCCGGTGTTGTCGGGATCGCCGAACAGAAAGAACTGGATGTTGGCGGACGGCGGCAGCTTGGCGATGCCGAAAATCTTGATGGCGATATCGTCGATCCGCAGGCAGTAGAACCACTTCGGACCGTCATCAGACAGCTTGCGTCCCGATGCGGTCGGGACCGGCTGGCGCAGGATCGAGATCGCACCGACCGCAACCTTGATGACGCCCTGGATGCTGAACAGGCTGGCGCCGGGCGCCGCGCCCGGCAGGCTCATGCCGATGAAGACCGCATGCTGCGCATCCGAGCCGGTGGTGATCGGTGACCATGCCGCGAGCAGCTGCGACTGGAAGCCGACGCCCGAGGCGAGCGCCCCCGGACCGCCCAGCGTGATGTCATAGACGACGCCGAACCAGGGCCCCTCGAGTTCGGTCAGGTTGAGCTGCGACGTCACCGGCAGGAAGCCGAGATCGGACGGCTTCTGATCGCCGGTCGCGTTGACGAAGCTCTTCAGCTGCAGCGCGAAGCCGCGGAACAGGCTGGTGTCGCGCATCGTCGAGCCGTTGAGATTCCAGGCCAGGTTGCCGGTCGCGACCTCGAACCGCTTGGCGCCAGGCGTCGCCTGCGGATAGGTCATTCCGACGGCGAGACCGGAGAAGGCGAGGCCGACGCCGAGCGCCGCCTCTGGCGTGTCCGGCGGACTGCCGAACGACAGCAGGTCGAGCGTCTCTCCGATGGTGCTCTGAAGCGGCGTGAAATCGAGCCGCCCCCAGACGAGGAAGTTGCTCGCCACCGTGGCGCCCTGGTCCTGGGTGCCGATCGTGTTGAACTGCACACGGTCGAAGGCGACGGCCGGTAGCACGTTCGATGGGCTGGTCAGCACGTTGGTCGTGTTCTGCTCGAAGACATAGGCGCCGCGGCCGCCCTGATCGACATAGCTGCCCTTCAGCACGATTCCCGTGAATGGCTGCGGCTTGCCGCGTGAGTACAGCCGCGACACCGGCGCGCCGAACAGCGCCGCGACCGAGAGCTGGACGTGGCTGTCGAACCGCGTCAGCCTGGCGTTCTCGAACAACGACTGCAGCTGCAGCACGGTGAAGTCGAACTCGCCGCTCATCTGCACCGCCACGGGCACGTCGGGCGCAACGCCGCTCGAGACGTTCACCGCATAGCGCGGATCTTCGTAGTCGATCAGGCCGAACAGGCTCGAGCTGCCCGAGGGCATCGTGATCCGGCCGCTCCGGCCGTCGACCGTGACGCGACTGACGGTGAAGCCGAAATGATGGGCATTGAAGCGCGTGAAGTCGATGCCGGCGGCAAGACCCGCAATCTCCGGCGGCATGTCGCGCTGGCCGAGATCGGCGGCGAGCACGATGACGCCGGTCCAGTTCGGATCCTGGGCAATGCGCGCGAAATTCTCATAGAATGGGCCGGACGCTCCCTTCGAGCGTGCGATGGCGTCCGCAATGTAGTCCTGCAGCCATTGCGAGAGGCCGGTGTAGGACAGCGCGGCGGTGACCGTCGGTGTGCCGGGCAACAGCGAGAACTGCTCCGCGGACGTCCAACGATTGGCATTCGTGACCCGCTCCAGCAACGAGCCGGAGCAGAACTTCATGATCATCACGTTGCGGTAGGCGGTCGCCGACGCGCCGGCGCCGACCGCCGCGGTCATGGTCCAGCCCGCAATGTTGACGGTGTTGGCGAACTGGGCGCCGGTGCCGAACGGCTCCGGATTGACGGCGACCAGAAAGAGCTGGTTGGTCTGCAAGGCGTCCTGCATCGCCTGGGTTGGAGCAGATAGCGCGAATGGCAGGGTATTGCCGTCGCGGTCGAGCGATTGCGCCATGCTGACCTTCAGATAGGCCCCCGTCGCCGGATCGCGCTCGATGATGAAGCCCTGAGGCGTCGTCCCATCGGTGCTGGGGCCATCCGCCAGCGTGCCGTGCAACGCATGAGCCCGCGCCGCCTGCACCCGCGCCGACCACGTCTTGCTGCCATAGCCCGAGATCAGCGACTTGCGGGTTGCGGCCACGATCTGGCTCTCGAACTGGACGAGCGTCGCGCCGTCGAGGCCGCTGCTCGCAGCAGCGCCATAAGGCGCCAGCGGGAACGTCTTGTCGCTGCCCTGGGCGAGCGGCATGAACGGCGGCGCGGATTGGAGTATCTCCGCATTCGCGGCGCCGGCCGCGGCCGCACCGTAGATCGCGCTGCCTTCGGGCTCGGCCAGATAGTCGACGGTCCCGCTGCCGGCGACGATGGTCACCCAGGAGGTCTGGTGGTCGTCGGTCAGGCGCGGCGCAACGGCGCCGCTCGCGGGACGGTTGAGATCCGCCGTCTCGAACGGGAACACCGGCGCGTAGCCTGGTTTCGAGGGGATCGCGTTGAGGCGATCGTTTTGTGTTGCAGGCAGGCTGACGTCGTACGCCTTGAAGCTGAGCGCTTCCGATCCGAACAGTCCGCCCATCAGCTTCGCGACCTGGCCGGCCGCGCTGCCGTCTGCACTGAGCGCATAGTGGCCGGCCAGGCTCAGATAGGCAGTGCCGGTGTCGGTCTTGGCCGATCTCGCGACACTGGTGGCAAAGGCGAAGCCCCCGGCGCCGAGCGCCGGCGCCGTATCTCCGCTGCCAGCCCCGAGCGGTGTCAGTTGCACGACACGCCCGCCGGTCGTGCGGAATTCGCTGGTCAGCGCAAGCGCCCCCTTGATGGCAAAACCGGAACGCAGATAGCCCTGTTCGAGCTGCTCTCGGCTGATCACGCGGTTGGCCGGATCGCCGAGGTCGAAAGCGCCCGCGATCGAAAGCTGCGATGGCAACGCCGCCACCGTCATGGCTGCATACTGCGCAGCTTGCAGCGACGCCGTCGCATTGTTGTTGATGACGTAGCGGACGCCCTGCCCCAAGCCCTGGCTGACGAACGCCTGTTTCGAATCGAGCAGCCCATCAAAGGTCACGCAGCCGGTGTTGGCGCCGCCGAAGGGCACGTAGGCGTAGATGCGATTATTGGAGGCCGGCGCAAGCCGAATGCCGAGCGGGTTGTCGCCCTTGCCCGCGAAGCCGATGAACGGAGGTGAGCTCAGTGCCGAGCCCGACAGGCGCAGCGCCCCACCGTCAATATCGATCCGGCTCTGATCGAGGATGTAGAATTTGGCGTTGCTGGCGAACCAGAGGTTCATGTTGCCCGAGACCTGGTAGACCGGCGGCAGATTGATGAAGGAGACGCCATAGCGCTCGAAGTCGCCAAACACGACCGGATTGGCCGAGGCAAGCCAGACGACGGCGCGATTGCGCGTCGCCTTGCTGATATAGGTCCGTGCACGCTCGGCGAACCCGCCGGGATCCCGATCGAGATCGGCGGGCCGCTGTGTCGCGAACAGATAGCTGCCACCGTACTTCTTCAGCGAGTCATCGTAGTTGATGAACGGTGGCAGCGACGAGCCCGCGCCGAGAAGGTAGCCGGCCCAGCCAACCGAGCCGGCAACCCTGGTCTCGTAGATCGCGGAGGAGTCGACCTGCTCGAACTGCGCTGACGCGGACGCGTCCATGCTCGTATCACCCGATCGGGAAGATGCCGAGCAAGGTGCCCGCCAGTGAATAGAGGGCGCGATCGTCGATGATGTCGCCCTTGATGATGGTCACCGTATATTGCGTCGAGCCCAGCGCCGCATATTGCACCGTGATGCCCGCCTTCCACGTCGTCGCCCCGATCGTGATATCAGCACCGAGGACCGCAGTGATCTGCGACTGCGAGACGATCGGCGTCCAGACCGGGATTCGGCCCTGATACTGGAACGAGACGTAGGTCGTGTTGTTGGTGTCGCCGCTCGGCGTCGTCACCACGTTGCTGTTCGGACTGGTCGGGGTGTTCACCGTCGGCAGCGCCGTGAAGGCCGCGCGCGGATACTCTTCGGTCCGCGTCGCCGCGGGCGCCGCTGACTTGACGGACGAACTGATCGGGAAGATGCCGAGCGTCACGCCCTGGAGCGAGTAGAGCCCACGATCGTCCACGATCTCGCCCGAGATGATGGTCACGGTGTACTGGGTCGATCCCAGCGCCGCATACTGGACCGTGATGCCCTTGCGCCAAGTCGTTGCGCCGATCGTGATGTCGGCCCCCAAGACGACTTGAGGTTGAGCCTGCGAAACCACCGGCGTCCAGACCGGAATGCGGCCCTGATACTCGAAGACGAGCTGCGTCGTGTTGTTGGGATCGCCCGTCGGCGTCGCGACGACATCGGTGTTGGGACTCGTGGGGGTCTTGACGACGGCGGGAGCGGTGAAACGAATACCTTCACGATCAGACATGACTATCTCCTTTTGTAAAACACAGGTCGAAACCTGCAGCACGCAGCTGCTGAGCGCAGCTGAGGCGAGTCGAAAATCAATAAACTACCAATGATCGAAATCTATCAGAGGTTGCATCGTGTAACAGAGTTCGCAGGGGCGGTCAATCGGGCCAGATCACAGTCCTGCCCCCCACGCCCGATAACATTCTGGTGTTTACATTTCACGCGAAGCCGGGCCGGCCCTCAGCGGCTGCCTTGTCTCCGAAGCATTTGCATCGCACGCTTCATCGCTGCGGACCGGGTGAACGAGCCGAGCACGATTCCGGTAAAGCTGCTCTCCTTTCCGGAATCGACGATCGCTCCTGTCATCGTGACCGTGTAGTAGGGACCCATGGGGTTCATGGTCACGGTCAGCCCCTTGCACAGGACAATGCCGGCAACAGCGACATCCTCGGCCAGCGTGACCTTCACCTCGCCAATCGACACGAGCGTCCTCCAGCACGGGATCGTACCGTTGACGAAAAAGGTCACCCAGGTGCTGTCGTTGGTGTCGAACGTTGCGGCCACCTGCGCATTGCAATTCGTCGTCAGCTGGGTGTCGACGGTTTGATCGGTGAGCTGAGATGGCGCAGCGGGCAAGGCGGCTTCCGTCCTCGTTCAAACGCTCAGCGTCATGCAAGATGACCAGCCGGAGGTGACAAATAACTAGCCGCCGTCGGTTTGCGAGTCCATTTGCAATCCGGCCCCTGCAGCAATCCGGCCGGGGCTCCGCATCCCACGCAGGTGCGACCAAGGCCCTGGCCGTAACCTCCCGCTGGCCAAGATTCCCGGCGGGGTTTCGCAACAGGCACGATCCGCTGCAAAAGCTGCTCTTCCCGGATTTCTTCAAACCTACCAGCCTGTTGCCCGCCCCTCCCGCCGATCGCATGCCGCACCGGGAAACGCCTCGCCCCTTGGATGGGACGCCGCCGATGCCAAGGCTGATTTCCCTTTATTTTTCAGCTCGTTGTTGTCGACAGCAATGTGAGACGCCGCCGCGTCGGACGCCGCAAACGGCAGACGCCGGACCGATCGGGCGCAGAGTCATCTCCGGCCTGAACGCCAGATCGTCGCTCGAGCGGGCGGCAATCCCGTCTCCGGCCGGCGTGCGTCGGGTTGCCTCCGGACCCTGCTGTTTCTACAACAGCCGGAGCGCCTCCCAAGTATCAGGACCATCCCTCAAAGTGAACGAGCAACGCTTCATCGGCTCGCTGACCGGCTTACGCTTCGTCGCGGCCGCAACGGTCGCCATCGGCCACGGCGCCCCGTCGTTGGCGCAAGGCCTGCTGCCGGAGCTCATCGCTCAGGTCAGCAGCATCGGAATGACGATGTTCTTCGTGCTGAGCGGATTCGTCCTGTGGCTCAACTATGCCGCGCGCTTCCAGTCGCAACCGTTCGGAAACGCTCTTCGCGAATTTGCCATCGCGCGATTCGCCCGGCTCTACCCGATGTACGCCGTGATTGTGCTCGCGGTCGTCGCATACGTCGTGATCGCGCGAGACCTCTCCGCGCCCTCGCTCGGCTTCATCCTCACGATGACGCAAGCCTGGTTTCCCGTGCAGAACGGCACCATGCTGGTCGCGGTCGTGCCGTCGCTGCAGCACCTCTGGTCCATCAGCGTCGAGCTGTTCTTCTACCTGCTGTTTCCGTTCGTCTGCCTGCTGTTTGCAGGCGTCGCCAGGCTGCCCACGATCATCTGGATCGCGCTTGCGAACATCGTGACTTTCGCGCTGACGATCGCCGCCGCTTTCACCTTTGGCGATGCGTTGTTGCGGGCCGCCGCGCCAAGCCTCACGCAAAACGGGATGCAGTGGCTCACCTACTACTCTCCCTATCTTCACATCGCTCAGTTCCTGGCCGGCTGCCTTGCCGCCATGATCTACAAGAACCGCGCCGATGCCAGCATCGGTGACGGGGAGCGACGCTGCGTGAGGCTCCTGTTCTGGCTTGCGCTGGTGAGCCTCATCTGTGCGCCTGTCCTGCTGTTTCTGCAGCCTCGTCTGCCCGGCTGGTCGTTCGTGATCGAACTTGCCGTACGTCTCATCGAGATCTCGGGATTTTCGATCGTCTTCGTCGCCGCCAGTCGGTACGGCCATGCCGCTTGGCTGTCGTCCAGAGCCCTGATCATTGGTGGCGAATGCAGCTATTCGATCTATCTGCTGCATCCCTTTCTCATTCGGCTTGCGATGATCGGAAAGTCAGATGCTCCCGGCGCTCTCGAGCTCGCACTGCGGCTCGGTCTGTTCGTTGCGATTGCGACGGCGGTGGCCTGGGTCACCTACATGCTCATCGAGGCGCCCTCGCGAACATGGTTACGGAGAGCCTTCCGCACCAGCGCACCGCGCGACGTGATCCATGCGACGCCGGTCTGAGCGCCGTGTCACCGGCCCGTCCGTGCTTCGCGGTGCGCCTCTACCAGCGGCTTATCCGGAGCCTTGTCGTGCCTTGAATCAGGAGCCAGACGAAGCTGCCGCCGCTAACGACAGGGCGCGACGTCCAAGGTGAACAATCGCTGATCCCTCGCGGCAGCCGGCAGCCCGATGCACCCTCCCGCGGCGATGATCAGCCATCGCATATTCACCTACTGACACAGGCCCTCGCCTGTCTGCTCCATTTGAACGCGGTTCCGCATGGCGGCCTTGGCCGAGCGCCCGCAGGGCATTCGTTCCACACCGGCGCTCCCACCTCCCAGCCATTCACGACGCAGCCGCCATTGGGCGCGACGTGGCACCCTGGGCCGCAGGACTCGTTGGCGACCGACCGGCCGCCTCCTGCCGCAAGGCCAGTCAGCAGCACAACCCAAAACATCAGCCTCATCGCTTCTCCATTGGCTCCGAGGCGACGAGCCCCTGCGACCGCGCCCCAGCGGAAACCATGAACGTATCAAACCGTTCCCCCGTTGATTGCAGCCTGCTCGCGCTGAGATCTCGTCGGAGATGGTCGCCGCCAGCCTGTGACGAAACACCGCGCCGCCACCACACTCTAGCCCTACTACGCGCACGACCGCGCCATATCCGTGCACGGAAATGGGAAACCATCGTAGCGAGAAGGTTTTCACCATGTTGGGCGATGATTGCGCAGCCTGGGCGAGCGATAAGCGGAAAAATCACCTCTCCACGCCAATTTGATCGTGGTGAGCCAGCAAGGCGTTGGGGCGCGCGCGCTTAGAAACGTGACGAGCCGAACAACATCAGGAGCCGGCGGCACGAACTGCCGGCCAGCCTTGGATCGTCCGGATGCGCGCCGGACGAGCCCGTGGCGAATGCAGGGAGCGATAGATCGACATGATGGCACGAAAGCTTTCAGTCCGCGAAGTCATTGCCAGATCCTATCCCAGCTGGGACTATGCCATGGCCGACCGGTTGATCGCATGGCTCGATCATTGTGGGTACGAGATCGTGGAGAAGAAGCCGGAGCGCACCGCGGCTCCCGTGACCGACGACGCGCAGCCACACGTGATCAGCGTTTGATGAATTCTGCCCCGTTTCGCCGAGGCGCGGTGAATGATCAGCGCTCCTCAAGCGGCAGCGCTCGGGCGCCGCAGGAACCGCGCATCGCGTTCTGGGGTTCAAGATGACAAGACCAGACGCTCGACGTCTCATCGAGCACCATGAGATCAGGGAAGGATCACCAATGTCTCGCAAGCTCACGCCACGCCAGGTCATCGCACGCTCCTACCCGACCTGGGATTACGCCATGGCCGATCGCCTGATCGCCTGGCTGGATGATTGCGGCTACGAGATCGTCGAAAAAGGAGCCGCGCACCTTGACACAAGTCTGGTGCCTGCTGCGCCGGAATCGACACCGTCGCATGAAAGCACACATTGATCCCGTCGCGGTCGAAACCGCGAACGGGGCCTCCGGGCGCTCATTGGTATGAGAAAGCCGGCCTCAGGCGAGCAGCTGCTTCTCGATTTCGTAGACCGGAAGCTTGACCAGATCCTTGTGGACCTCGCCATGCAGCACCTTTCGTACCGCGTCGGAATAGTCGGCGCGGATGATCCCGAGCGCGCGCGGCGACGCCACCATCGTGACGGCTTTGGTTTCGCCCGACAGGACAGCCTGATGCAGGCGATCAGCAAGCTGCTTGAGAAAGGCGCGCTCAGCCTGATCATGCCAATCCGTCTGATCCACCGAACTCCGAGCATTGCCAAATGACTGCTGCACCGAGCCGGGCGCATCAGTGCCCTGAGCGCTCGTGCGGTCGTTCTCCTGCTCACGGACCTCTTTGGTGTGCAGGTTCGGAAACATGCTGTCACCGACGTTCTCGAGGATCAGTGCCTTGCGGCCGTCGCACACGACGATCCAATCACCGGTTCCGACCTTCAGCTTGTCCATGAGATTACTCCATCATCCGAATTGCAACGAAGAACGTGCTGGGAATCCATCGGGAGACGCCGCCCAGCTATATGCCTTCTTCGAAGTCTTCCAAGGAAAGGCCGAACTCCGAGAGAGCCTCCTCCAGATAGTCGCCAAGCATCGGAGTTTCGATCAGGTACGTCGCGGTGCGATTGTTGTGCGCCTGAGCGGCCTGCGCACGAAGCTCATCCCAATTGTCCAGCGAGCCGTCACCCCGGCCCAGCCACATCAGCGTGACCAGATCGATCTGTTCGTCGACATTGAGGCCCCTGATGAAGCTGACGAGCTCCGACCTGTCCGTGTTCAAACCTCGCCCACCGGTACCGGGCGCCGCGTCGTCATCCGCCAAATCTGCCAGCAATTCGGGTTCGGCCGCTTCCATTTCATGCTTGTGGATCTTGGTCACGACGAAGGCGACCTTCTCCGGCGAGATCGAGAGGGTGGGCGTGGTAGTCGTCATTCAGCGTCTCCTGGGTCCCCGGGCAAACGCTCCCAGGTCCCATGCAAGGGACGCTAGGCGTTCCGGAAGGAGCGCACTTTGCGCAAGATCAAGGCAGCGCGGCGGCGTGAAAAACGGCGCAGCAGCCCACGTCAGTTCGACCGCCCCCGGCGCGCGATTGCACCGGGACTGCTTGGATCGACCAGGGACTGCGGGCAATCGATACTACCAGGTCCAAGCGAAAGGGCCGACATGCGGCTGCTGCGCGACCAGGATCATCGGTCTGCCCAGATGAGCTCTTGCGACCTTTCGCTTCTTCGCCTTGCTCGTGTCGGCAATCCGCGTCGCACGAGGCTTCTCGGCGGCCTTCACGGCCGCAACCTGCGGGTTGGCTTCGACGGCGCTCATCTGCGCGAAGGCGTCGCGGAGACCGTTCTTGGCCACTTCTCCCGCAGGTTCTGCCGGAGGCTGCTCCGCCTTCGCGAGCTTCACCGGAGTTGGCGTGGCGATCGAGGTGTCCATCACGATCCGCTCCGGCCACTTTCGCGTCGACTGAATGCGCACCGGGGGAAGATCCGACGCAGACGACAGGCTTGCAGGCAATGGCACGCTGGGAAGCACGGCATCCGCCAGGACGAGCAGCGCCAGCAGAGTTCCACCGACGAAAAGAAAGTAACGGAGAATGGGCATAATTTACCGCTCCGTCGGCACCTGCGCCGACATCCACCTAACGGAGGATCATGACAGTATGTTCCCGCGTCGAACGCTCGGGTTCAAAGACCGTGGGAGACTAGCGCGACATAATTAGATTTTGGTCGCTGCAACCAGCGCGCATTTGGCCGCGCTGACGTTAACGTTGACGAATCCGACGTGGACCGCCGCGAAGGTCTTGCGGCTGCGCGACCCGACTTGGCCGGGCACGATCCGTCGGCGGTCGGTGACGTGACTGCCGTCGCGCCGGCTGAAGGCGCAGCTGATTTCGACGTCCTTGACTGCGAAACTGTTGGCATTCCGTAGCGTGAAGGTCACCAGCGCCTTCGATCCAAGCCCGCCGCGCCGCCAGGACTGGGAACTGATCCGCAGGCCGGACAGAGCGGCCGGGTCGAGCGCAGCGGATGACACAGGCAGCATCGTCGGCGACAGACTGGCATGCGCGTCCATGACGTTCCGGCCGGAGCCGACGACCGGGGACGAATCGGGGTGCGCATTGGACCCCAGACTGGGCACCACGGACGAGAGCCCATGCGATGGCTCCGTCCCGTCTTCATCTCCTTCATACCGGCCGCTCGGGGAGGCCGATGTGACTTGCGCAAGGCGGAGGTCGGCCATCTCCTCCTCTTCGACCGACATGATCAGCCACCCGACTGCGCCGAACATGATCAGCGCGAGGATCGCCAACCCCGACACGGCGGCTCCCAAAGGGATGGACGCTCCGCCGCTTCGGCGCATGGCCAGCGACGCCGCGGCATCGGGCTTGCGTCCCAGCAAACGAGAGAGACCCGCGCTCATGTCTGCACCATCGGCTGCCCGGCGGGGGCATCTGGAAGCTTCAATCGGCAAACATCGATAGGGTTGCATGCAAAGCCGACAATTGGAGGGCAGGCCCGGATACCGGTCGGGCAGCCGGGCTGGCGCGGCCGGCGACGGGCCGGTAAACATCCGCTCCGCTGCCGACGCCTCAAGGAACGCCGCCGCGCCGCAAGCGGTTCACTCTTTCGAAAGATCTCGACGATGTTGAATGTCACGTGGGACCATATCCATCTGCGCAGCCCTGACCCGGAAGCCACCGCCAACTGGCTTCACGACATTCTCGGCGGCGAGATCGTCCGCAATCCCGGCCGCATCGACGTCAAGCTCGGCGGCGCCAGCGTGTTCATCGCCAAGGTCGAGCCGGGCGACGGAGTGAACGAGCCGCCGGTGCCCCCGCACCAGGGCCTCGATCATTTCGGCCTCACCGTGAAGGACATTGACGCCGCGGCCGCCGAGCTCAAGGCCAAGGGCGTCACCTTCACGACCGAGCCGACCACGATCCGCCCCGGTGTTCGCATCTGCTTCATCCGCGGGCCCCAGGGCATTTCCATCGAGCTCCTGGAGCGCGACAAGAAATACGTCTGAGCGCCGCCCCGCTCGGCTACGTCATGCTGCCCGGCATGAAGCAGCGGATCGAGAGGCCCTGATAGCCGCGCATCGGCCACACCATGGTGCGCCCGACGCGGTTGGGCTCGGTGATGACCGCCTCGTCGGGAACGTCGAGCCATTCCCCCTCGATGCGGACGCGGTAGTGACCGCCCCTGCTCTCCCAGTCGACATCGCTGACGGCGCTGCCGTCGGCATCCGAGCAGCACGGGCCCTTGCCGCTACGCAGGCCGTCGAACCATGCCTTGATCTCCGGCGACGAGTTCGCATACTGGCCGCGATCGCGCGCCAGTGACGGTGGCGCGCAGAGTGCGATCAGCAGCGCCGCACCGCCGACCTGGATGGGCGGCTTCCATGGAGCGACCGCCGGTCGCCTCGAACCCGTGTTGCTGATGTCGGCACGATCAGCTCGATGCGGCTCATGGCCGCGGGACACGATCCATTTGCTCATTTCCATCTGGTCCATCTGGCTCCTGCACCACCCCAGGGTGCACGGATAATGATGCATCAACTGGGCCAGATTTCGATTCGATCTCGGCTTCGTGAGAGTCAATCCGGAGTTTCACGCAGCGGCGCGGCATCCCCGCGCATTGCGGATCTCCCTACTCGGCCGCCTGCTCGAGAGGCGCGACCCGCGGCAGAATGATCTGGACGCGCGTGCCGGCGCCCGGCTCGGAGTCGAGATCAAGCCGGCCGCCGAGCCGGTTGGTCACGATGCTGTAGACGATGTGCAGGCCGAGGCCGGTGCCGCCCTGGTCGCGGCGCGTCGTGAAAAAAGGATCGAAGGCGCGGCGGCGAACGTCGAGCGACATGCCGCAGCCATTGTCGGAAAAGATGATCTCGACATTGTCGCGCCCGGACTCCCGCGCCCTGATTTCGATCACACCGCTCCTGCCGTCCGGAAACGCGTGCGCGACCGCATTGAGGAAGAGATTGGTCAGAACCTGCCCATAAGGCCCGGGGTAGCTGTTCATCACCAGATCGGGCTGGCAATCCACATTCACCGTCAGGTTCTGTCTGCGCACGCCCGGGCGCAGACTCATCACCACCTGCTCGGTGAGATCGGCGAGATCGAAGGTGCGCTTGTCGGAGTAGTTGCGGTCCGCTGCGACCTGCTTGAACGACTGGATCAGCTCGGCCGCGCGATTGAGATTTGCGACGAGCTGCCCAGCAGCACTGCGGCTCATCTCGATGAACTCGTTGAGGCTCGACCGCCGCAGTTCGCCCCGCGTGACCGCCTCGCTGAAGCGCTCGGTCTTGCGCTCGAGCGCGGAAGCGACCGTGAGGCTGATGCCGACGGGGTTGTTGACCTCATGGGCAACGCCGGCGACCATGCGCCCGAGCGCCGCGAGCTTCTCGGCTTCGATCAGCGAGGCCTGGGTCTCGCGCAGGTTCCGGAGCGCCGTCTCGGCGGCCTCCTTGGCCTTGCGCATCTCCAATTCGCTCTTCTTGCGCTCTCCAATGTCGAGCGCCACGGTGACGATCTTGTCGACCTCGCCGTCAGCATCGAGAAGCGGCAGCTTGTTGACCAGCCATTGCCGCATGACGTTGCATGAATCGAGGTATTCCTCCTCGTAGAACCCGAGGCCGGCCTTCGTCGCCAGCACGCGCTTGTCGTTCGAGTCCGTCTTGTTCGCACCGTAGCGCGACATCAGCTCGCCGGTGGTGCGGCCGAGCGCATCCTCGGGCTCGACGTTGAAGATGCCGGCCATGTAGCGGTTCATCAGGACATAGCGTAGCTCGCTATCCTTGACGTTGATCACCGCCGGCACGGTGTCGATGACCTGCTGCAGCAATCGCCGGCCTTCCGCGATCGCGTCCTCGGCGCGCTTCTGATCCGTGATGTCGCGGACCACGCCTTCGTAGCGAATTACCTCGCCGTTCTCATCCCGCACCACCGTGGCGCTGTCCGAAAGCCAGCGGATCTCACCGGTGCGCCGGCGCACCTGGTATTCGAACTCGCGCACCATGCCGTCGCGCCGCATCAGCCGCTGATAGCGTTCGCGCGCCAGGGGATGGACATAGATCGTATCCGCGATGTCGTTGACGCTCTGGATCAGCTCGCTCGCGGATTCGTAGCCCATGATGCGCGCGAGCGCCGGATTGGCATTGAGCACGAGACCACTCGGTGTGGTGACATAGATGCCGTCGATCGAAGCTTCGAACAGCTTGCGATAGCTCTCCTCGGCCAGCCGCTGCTCGGCCAGCGCGCGGACTGCCGCCTCGCGCGCCGCGTCGGCATCCTGCAAAGTCTGCCGAAAGACTTCTGCCGCCCGCGCGATGTCGCCGATCTCGTTCTGAACGTCGGTCTGCGGGATCGACGCCGCTTTTTCGCCCGCCGCCAGCGCCCGGATCGAGCGTGCGATCGAGGCCAGCGGCTTCACCGTGCGGCGCACCACGAACGAGGCAGCAAAGATGCCGATCAGAACGCCCGCCGTGCCGAAGATGATGCTCTGCCATTTCGTCTCCGCCAGCGTGCGGGCGAAGTCGCGCGACAGCACCTTGCCCTGGCTGGCACTCAAGGCGCGCAGCAGCTCCGTGACCCGGCCGATCAGCCGCCCCTCGATGCCCAGCACCTCCTTGTCGAGGCGTGCGATCTCGTCCTCGGTGCCGGCAATGGCGATGATCGCCTCGGCGTAGCGGTCCGCTGCCGCGCGCAGGGCGCTGTCCTCGATCGGCATTGCGCGCATGCTGCGGGCGGCCTGCTCGGCGCCAGCCGGGTCGCGCGCCAGCAACGCCGCGCCGACCTGGTTCTGCACTTGGAACAAGGCCCGCGCCGTGCCGCGATCAGTCAGGCCGGCGATGGCGTCCTCGAAGCTCTCGCGCGCCGCCGGCAAACCCGACAGCAGCTCGGCACGCCGGGCGATCAGCGCGCTGATCCGGTCGATGCCCTCGCGGTAATTGGCGAGCCGCTGGGACACACCATCGATGGTCGCCTGCTGCTCCGGTGCCAGCTGCAGGCGCGTCTTCTTCAGGAGCGCGCTGAGCTCGGTCGCCGCCTCCATGGCACGGTCGGAGCGCGAGCCGGGATCGGTGACGAAATCGCGCGCCGCGAGCCGCAGCTCGTTCATGCGCTGGTCGATCTCCTCGGCGAGATCGCCGACGCCCTGCAGCCGCTGCAACTCGGCAAAGGTCGAATCGATGTGGCGAATGGCGATCACGCTCGCCATGCTGGTCGCGGTGATCACGGCAAGCAGCAGCAAAAAGCTGCCAAAGATCATCCGCCCGATCGTCATCGATCGGAGGCTGCTGCAGGCCGTGTCGAGGTCCGGTAATCTACTCATGGGATCCGATGGTCGGAACCGCACTATATACGAGCCGCCGGGCGGCCAAATGAACATATAGAGAACAATTCTCGTCCGCGCATCATCCGCCGGACGAAAAATAGCCTGTGCGGTTAACCGGCCGCACCGAACTCGAACACCTCCCCATCATAGCCCGCCTCGCGCGGAATGCGCAGCTGGCGACCGCCCTCGGCGGTCTTGGTCATGACCGGCATCACGGTGACGACGTCCATGTTCCGCGCCGCCGCCAGGGCATCGGCCACCGCGGGCTGCTTGCCGAGCCGGATCAGGTTGCGCGTGGTCGGGAACGGCAGCTTGAAGCGGCCATCCTCGCCGCCGGCCAGCGCCTCGCGCGGCGACACCCAGACGGAGTCGGTCGATTCCCGGCCGTCATGGGCGCCGAGCTGGTCCGGCGGCGCCGCCGCCAGAAAGAACCAGGTGTCGAAGCGCTTGGGCATGCCTTCGGGCGTGATCCAATGGGCGTAGGGAACGAGCGCATCGAGCGCGAGCACGAGGCCGTGAGCTTCGAGGACCTGGAAAAAGCTGATCTTGCCCTCGCACAGCGCCAGACGATGCGCAGCCTCGATCTCTCGGGCGGCAGCGGCATCGATCAGCGCGTCCGATCGGCGCAGCCGCGCCAGCAGGATGCCGCTCTCCTCGAACGTTTCGCGCACCCCGGCGATGCGGAAGCCGAGCGCCTCGGCCTCCAGGCCGTCGTCGCCGGCATAGAGCTCCGGCCTGCCGGCGATCTCCTGATCGCCTCTGTCGACGCTGCCGCCAGGAAACACCAGGGCGCCCGAGTTGAACTCGATCTGATGGTGACGCACCATCATGAACACCTCGATTTCGCGTGCGGCTGCGCTGTCGCGCAGCAGCAGCACGGTCGAGGCGGGACGGACGGCGGCGGCGTCAGCCATAGTCACTCCGCGGCGGTGGCACGAGGTTGCAGGTTGGCGCGGGCATCATAGCGCGCCACGCGCGACAAGAGATAGTCGACCTCGGCCTTGGCCGCGGCGCTGATGCCGGACGCCGGCTTGCGCTGGGCGCTGGAGGCAATGGCGCCGCGCTTCTGCAGCACGTATTTGCGCACGGCAAGCCCCGCCCCCGGCTGCTGCTCGTAGCGCACGAGCGGCAGATGCGCGTCGAACAGGTCGTGCGCGGCGTCGCGTTTTCCGGCCTGCGACAGCTTGACGACATCGACCAGCATTTCCGGGAAGGCATAGCCGGTCATGGCGCCGTCGGCGCCGCGCTCCATCTCGAAGTCCAGGAACAGACCGCCATTGCCGCACAGGATCGACAGCGGCCGCAGCGAGCCGTCCTTCTGGAACGCGCGCAGCGTCGAGATCTTCTCCAGGCCCGGCCAGTCCTCATGCTTGAGCATCACGCAGGAGGGGCTTTCCATGACGATCTTGCGGATCACAGCCGGCGTGAACTGGACGCTCAGCGTCAGCGGGTAATCCTGCAGCACCCACGGAATGTCCTCGCCGATGGCCTCCTGGGCCTGCTTGAAATAGCCGGTGATCTGATCATCGGTGCGCAGGCTCGGCGGCGGCGCGATCATCACGCCGGCAGCGCCCGCGTCCATCGAGGCGCGCGCCAGCGCGCGCATGGTGGCAAAACCCGGCGCGGAGACACCGACGATGATCTGCAGGTTCTTGGCTCGCTTGGCAAAGCGCACTGCAACCTGCTCGGATTCAGCCGCATCCAGCTTCGGCGCCTCGCCCATGATGCCCAGCACCGTGATGCCGTCACAGCCGGCCTCGGCATAGAAATCGACCAGACGGTCGATCGAGGCCTCGTCGATGCGACCGTCATCATGGAACGGCGTCGGCGCGATCGCGAAGGTGCCTTTGGCGGCGGCGGTGAGCTTCATCTCGTCTGGTCTCCAATCTCTCTGGCGTCATTCCGGACGCGCCAAGCGCAGGCCCGAAATGACGTCCTGAATACATCAAAACCGCCGTGCGGACTTGGCTATATCGGCCTCCGAAAAGAATATCTCCTCTGCGTGCGCGGCGATGTCCTGGGCGTTCCAAGCCGAGGACGGTGGCTTCCAACCCTCCATCTCCATCATCCGCATCTCACGGACGCCGCGCGCGGCGGACACGCCGAGCACCTTGCCGGTCTGGTCGCCGGACAGACTGCTGACCATGTAGAGCACGGCCGGCGCAATGCCCTCGGGTGTCAACGCCGCGTCCGGGTTCTCCTTGTAGCGCGGCAGGTCCGCGGTCATGCGTGTCAGCGCGCCCGGCGCGAGCGTCCACACCCGGATGTTGTACTTGCGGCCCTCGATCGCCAGCACGTTGGACAGGCCCCAGATACCGCCCTTGGCGGCGCCGTAATTGGACTGGCCGAAATTGCCGATCAGGCCCGAGGTCGAGGAGGTGTTGACGATGACGCCGCCGCCGTTGTCGCGCATCCAGCGGAACACCGGCAAGCTGCAGCAGAAGGTGCCCTTGAGGTGCACCTGGATCACCTTGTCCCAGTCGGCCTCGCTCGACTTGGCGAAGGTCTGGTCGCGCAGGATGCCGGCATTGTTGATGAGGATGTCGGCGCGGCCGAAATGGCGGATGGCGTCGTCGAACACCGACTGCCCACCGGCCATGGTCGAGATGTCGGCGCCGTTGGCGACCGCGCGCCCGCCCTCAGCCTCGATCGCCGCGACCACCTGCTCGGCCATCGACAGGTCGGAGCCGGAGCCGTCACGCGGGCCGCCGCGATCGTTCACGACGACCGCCGCGCCCTCGCGCGCGAACAGTCTTGCGTAGGCCTCGCCGAGACCGCCACCTGCGCCGGTGATCAGCGCCACCTTGCCGTCGAGCAGTCCCATATGTGCCTCCTCCGCTGTCTTCTTTGCTTTCGTTCGTCATGGCCGGGCTTGACCCAGCCATCCATCTTCGGAAGCGGATGGATGCCCGGGTCAAGCCCGGCATGACGACAACGAACTGGTGTGCCTCACATGGCAAGTATCAACCCAGCACCGTCTTGCCGTTCTTGATCACGGTGACGTTGCGCGCCTTGACCCGCGCCTCGAACGAGATCACGTCGCCGTCCTTCCAGAGATCGACCGTCACGGTCTCGCCGGGAAACACCGGCGAGGAGAACCGCGCGGCGTGCTGGCGGAACGCTGACGCATCGTAGTCGGCATAGGTCTGCAGCACGGCGCGGCAGGTGAGACCGTAGGTGCACATGCCGTGCAGGATCGGGCGCGGGAAACCGGCGCGGCGCGCGAATTCGGGGTCCGAATGCAGCGGATTGCGGTCGCCGCACAGGCGGTAGATCAGCGCCTGGTCCGGCCGCGTGGAAATGTCGACGCTGCGATCGGGCGCGCGCGACGGCACCGGATGCGGCTCGGGGATGCCCCCGGACGGGCCGCCGAAGCCGCCGTCGCCCCGGGCGAAACGGGAGGCGACCAGGGTCGCCAACGGCGCGCCGCTCTCGTCGCGCAGGATCGTCTGATGGCGAATGACGGCGCCCTTGTCCTTGCCCTTGTCGGACACCGCGAGCACGGAGGAGTCTGCCGTGATCTTCGCGGCCGTCGCCAGCGGCTGGTGAAAGGTGATGTCGCGCTCGCCGTCGACAACCAGCACCCGGTTGAGCTTCATGTCGCCAGGGCCCGAACCCCACGCGGCGACGGAGGCAAAGGTCGGCACAACCTTCAGCGGCCGCGGCTCGGCGGTGGCCTCGTTGACGAAGGCGAGCCCCCTCTCGTCCATCGGATCGGCGCCCATGCCGATGCCATAGGCGTACAGCATCACCTCGCGATCGCCGTAGGCATATGGCTGCCCGATCGCCTTCATCGCCATCAGCTCATCGTAGTTGATCGGCATGTTGTTGGTGTCCTCCCCGAAACGCGTTCCTTGTAGGGTGGGCAAAGCGAAGCGTGCCCACCGCCTCTTCGTCTGGCAACGGTGGGCACGGCGCTCCGCGCCTTTGCCCACCCTACGCGCTTGTCGTTGCGCGGCGCCCATTGCTGCGCCCTCTCCCCCAAGCGAAGCGGAGCTTCGCAAGGGCGGGAGAGGGCTCCACCGACGTCAGCCTCACACTCACTCGGTCGTCATTGCGAGGAACGCAGCGACGAAGCAATCCAGAGTCTTGGAAATAGCCCTGGATTGCTTCGCTCCGCTCGCAATGACGTCCACCGGCATTGTTGCTCCTCAACTACACCGGCGTGAAGAACGGCAGCGGGGCGCCGTCGGTGGGCTTGAACACCACCTTCACCTTCTGACCAATCTTCAACGCGTCGAAATCGCAGTCGACGAAATTGGTCTGCAGCGATGGGCCTTCCTTCAACGTGACGTAGCCGATCGCGTAAGGGCCGGTCGGCGACTTGCGCATGATCGAGAACGTGTAGATCTCGCCTTCGCCTGCGCTCTGCTCCCACACCGTCTGGTCCGAGAAGCAGAACGGGCAGATCGAGCGCGGAAAATAATGCGCCTCGCCGCAGGCGGTGCAGCGCTTGATCATGAACTTGCCCTCGGCGGCGGCATCCCAGAACGCCTTGGTCTCGGGATTGGTGACGGGGGCCGGCAGCTTCTTCTGATCAGACATCACACGCGCTCCAGAATGCAGGTCGAGGCGGCGTGGCGCACGCCGAGCAGGCCGCCGGTGCCATGGGCGATGGCGAGATCGCAGTTTGGCACCTGCACCTTGGGATGGGCTTCGCCGCGCAGCTGGCGCACGGCCTCGATCACCTTGGTCATGCCGCCGCGGTTGACGGGATGGTTGCTGCAGAGGCCGCCGCCATCGGTGTTGAACGGCAGCTTGCCGACGCCGGAGATGAGATTGCCGTCGGCGACGAACTTGCCGCCCTCGCCCTTCTTGCAGAAGCCGAGATCCTCGAGCTGCATCAGCACGGTGATGGTGAAGCTGTCATAGATCGAGGCGTACTTGATGTCCTTTGGCGTTACGCCCGCTTCCTCGAAGGCGCGCGGGCCGGACCACACGCCGGCGGAATAAGTGAGATCGAGGTCCTTGCCGCCACGCGGCCCCTTCATCGCCTCGCCATGGCCGATCAGGCGCACCAGCGGCTTCTTCAGGCTCCTGGCAATCTCCGGCGTGGTCACGATCAGCGCGCCGCCCCCGTCGGTGACCACGCAGCAATCCATGCGATGCAAGGGATCGGAGATCATCGGCGAGTTGATGACGTCCTCGACGGTGACGACCTCCTTCAGCATCGCGTGCGGATTGTACTGCGCGTGATGCGAGGCCGCGACCTTGATCCAGGCGAGCTGCTCACTCGTGGTGCCGTAGTCGTGCATGTGGCGCATGGCGCACATGCCATAGGCGTTGTGCGTGGTGGCGCCATAGGCCATCTCGAAATCGGCCTCTGCGCCGGCGGCGCGCGGCGGCATCGGGCCGGTGCGCGGCTTGCCGGCCAAGGTGATCAGCGCGATGGAGCATTTGCCGGCGGCGATGGCCTCGGCGGCGTGGCCGACATGAATCAGATAGGAGCAGCCGCCGGTCTCGGTGGAATCGATGTGCCGCACCTTCAGGCCGAGATAGTCGACCATCGGCCAGGCGCCGCCGGGCGCATCGCCGGCGCAGAAATAGCCGTCGACATCCCGCACGCTGAGCCCGGCATCCTCGAGCGCACCCTTGGCGACCTCGGCATGCAGCTGCGCCGTGGATTTGTCCGGTGCATGCCGGGTCGGATGCTCGTAGATCCCGGCAATGTAGGCCTTGCCCTTGATGGTCAATTCCGTCTCCGCTGCTCGTCGTTTCGTCCCGAATGGTTGGAGATTTTCTGGACCGTTGCATGAGGGTTGGCAAGCGTGGAAAATATTCCGCGAGGTGGAGATGAGCCGTGGTCTTGCCCTTCACTCCGCTGTCGTCCCGGGCTTGACCCGGGACCCATACCCACCGGCCAATGTTGTTAAGCGCGATGGTCGACCAGCGTGCGCGACAACTTCTCCCTGTGGATATGGGTCCCGGGTCAAGCCCGGGACGACAGCGGTGATGACGCGCGATCGTGCCCATATCGAACTACGCACGACATCGCATTCCCGCGGCAGACACTGCCCGGGTGATGCTGGTCTCGTTCACCCTCATCACGTCGGAGGGCGCAGGGAAGGCCAGGCGTCGGCTGACGCCTGCGGCCCGCCTGCGAAAAAAATGCAGGCGGCAGGTACCACAGGTGCAGCCGAGAACGCCCGGCCTTCCCTGCGCGACGGTCTTAACGCTTATACGCAGTCTGCCTGGTGCGCCGGGCTTGTTGGCCACCATTCGCGACAATGCTTGCGCATTGCGCGGGACACCAGCATCGGGGTGTCAGCACGCTGCGACTTCACGTCCGCGCCATGCCGTTCGTCGGCGCGTCCGAAGACACGCTGCGGCACAAGCGCGGCCATCGCTCCCCGCCTCGCGTGTCGTGACGATCGCGCGCAACGCCCCTCCGAGTGAGGCGGGATGCGCGCATCAAAACACGATTTCTGAATTTCGTAAAGCAGATTCTGCCCGACGGGCCGTTTGCGCAAGGCACATCTGGGGGGGTCCTGCCTCGAGCCGGCGGGTGCAGAAGCCGGACCGATTGCGCTGGTCGAGCTCGGCCGGACCGCTCGGAGGTCGACCTACACCCCGACCATGCGCGCCAGGGCGGCACAACGGAACGAACCGCGTGACCGGCCGTTGCCCCTGCGCTGCATCATTTCTCGGATCCTCCGGGTGTCGTGCACGCCTTTCCATGAGGGCAGATGATGACCGCAGCCCGGACCACAGCGCGCGCGCTCGCGGCGTCGACGCCCAGCCGCCTGACCAACTCGACACCCTCCCTCCGGCCGCTGGCGCGTCGCAGCCGGTCGCTGGCGAAGACTCATCCATTTCTTCTGGCGGCAGCGGCGGCCACGGCCGTTCTGGCCGTCACAGCACTGATCAATCGCCGCCTCGCCAAGTCTGCCGAGCGGGCCAATCCTCCTGCCGGCCAGTTCATGGACGTCGACGGCGTCCGGCTGCACTATGTCGAGCGCGGCACCGGCGTGCCGCTGGTGCTGCTGCACGGCAACGGCAGCATGATCCAGGACTTCGCCTCCAGCGGCCTGATCGATCTGGCGGCGCAGAACTACCGTGTCATTGCGTTTGACCGGCCGGGCTTCGGCCACAGCGACCGGCCGCGCAACGTCGTGTGGACGCCGATGGCGCAGGCCGGGCTGATCAAGAGCGCGCTCGATCGCCTGGGCGTATCGGAGGCCTTCGTCCTGGGTCATTCCTGGGGCGCATCCGTTGCCGTCGCGCTCGCCCTCGAACATCCGGCCATGGTCAAGGGCATGGTGCTCGCCTCCGGCTATTACTATCCGACCTTCCGGTCCGACGTGGTGGCCGGATCGGCTCCGGCCATTCCCTTGCTGGGCGATATCCTGCGCTACACCATCTCCCCTCTGATCAGCCGGATGATGTGGCCGCTGCTGATGGCCAAGCTGTTCGGCCCACGATCGGTTCCGGCGAAGTTTGCCGGCTTCCCCAAGGAAATGGCGGTTCGCCCGTCGCAGATCCGCGCCTCCGCCGCGGAGGCCGCGCTGATGATTCCCGATGCTTTCCGCTTCAGGAGAGCGTACGGTGAGCTGAAGATGCCGGTCGTGATCGTTGCCGGCGATCAGGATCGCCTGATCGACATCGACGCGCAGTCCAGACGGCTTCATCACGACGTCCGCCAGAGCACCTTCCGCCGCGTGCGCGGCGCTGGGCACATGGTGCATCAGACGGCGACCGACGCCGTCATGTCCTCGATCGACGAAGTCGCCGCGGCTGCCTGAACGGCGGAACGCAGACATGGCTGCCGATGCGGGACACGCGAGGTCAAACCGGGCGGAGCAGCGATGAGGGGATACGATGCCTGCCGATACGATGCCTGCCGAGGAAGCCCGCATGCCGATCTGGCAGGAAAAGCATCTGCGCGCCGCAACCAAGGCGGCCGGCGTCGCCTTGTGGTCATGGAACGTCGACACCGACGCCATCACGATGGACGAGCGCGCCTATGAGCTGTGGGAGGTTTCCAAGACCCACACCAGGATCACATTCGAGGTGCTGTCCCGGAACATTCACCCGGCCGACCTGGAACGGGTGAGATCGGCGTTTTCAGCGACGCGGGCGATCGTCGGCCCGTATGAGATCGATTTTCGCATTCTCGCTGACGGCGAGATCCGCTGGATTTCCGCCCGCGGCCAAGGCGACGACGCCGACATCGCCGATCGGCTGATGTTCGGCATCTTTCTCGACGTGACCCAGCGCAAGCAGGCCGAAGAAGCCAACGAGCTGCTGGCGGGCGAGATGAGCCATCGGGTCAAGAACCTGCTGACGATCGCGACCGCGCTGACGCAGATGACGTCGCGCACGGCGGCGACAAAGGAGGACATGGCCCACGAGCTGGCCAGCCGGCTGATCGCGCTCGGACGTGCCCAGGACCTGATACGTCCACGGCCGGGCGGGACGAACCAAGCAGCCCTGCTCGGCGATCTCGTCTCGGTGCTGCTTGCCCCCTATGACGAGAAAGGCGCCAGCGTCCGCATCCGTGTGTCGGTGCCCAAGATGAATGTCGGAGAACGCTCGAGCACGACATTGGCGCTGGTGATCCACGAGCTCGCGACCAACTCGGCGAAATACGGCTCGCTGTCGGTTTCGAGCGGCACGCTGGACGTGTCATGCAGCGCGCATGACGACGAGGTCGCGATCACGTGGACCGAGCGCGGCGGGCCGCCGAAGTCGGCCGACACCAGCGAAGGCTTCGGCAGCAAGCTGATCCATCGCAGCGTGAACGCCCAGCTCGGCGGCACCATCGCCTTCGACTGGTCCGACGAAGGCCTGGTCGTAACGCTGCGCATGAGCCGGGAGCGGATGACGAATTGAGTGTTCGCCCTCGGGACAGACGTCGTAGGGTGGGCAGAGCGCAGCGTGCCCACCTGACTTGCTAAGGGCGATCCTGTGCAGACAAAATAGCCGCCAGCATCGCAGCAAGTGTTTCTCTGCTTGTGCCCACCCTGGTCTCGAGCTCGAACAGCTCGATTCCATTGCACACTTCGTTCAAGCAGTTTCCCAATGCGATCAGCTCATTGGGCGCTGCAGTGAGCGCAAATCGACCATCTGCCATACGCTCAATCGTCATCACGGCCGCTCCCTGCGGAGGGAGATGGTGGGCACGCTGCGCTTTGCCCACCCTACGAACTTGGCTCGTAGCGCCCTACTCCGCCGCCATCTGTCGCGGGGCTGGCGGCGGATTGGCGAGGTCGGCGGCGAGCTGGGCGTAGCGCGCTTTCGCGTCGTTCACCGCCTTCTCCTTCACGGGACCATAGCCGCGGATGCGATCGGGCAGCGACAGCAGCTCGACGGCAATCTCGACATTGGCGGGCGACAGCAGATTCAGCGCGGTGGCGACGTCCTTCTCGTAACCGGCGATCAGGTCGCGCTCCATCTTGCGCTCGGCGGCATAGCCGAAGACGTCCAGCGGCGTGCCGCGCAGGCCCTTCAGCCTCGCCAGCAGGCGGAACATCTTCATCATGCCCGGCCCAAAGCTGCGCTTCTTCGGCCTCCCTTGCGGATCGAGGCCGGAATTGAGGATGGGCGGCGCCAGGTTGAACGAGACCTTGTAGTCGCCCTCGAACGCGTCATGGAGCTGCTTTTCGAAGCTGCCGTCGGAGAACAACCGCGCCACCTCGTACTCGTCCTTGTAGGCGAGCAGCTTGGCATAATTGATCGCCACTGCGCGCGGCAGCGCCTCGCCGTACCCGCCCTTGTCGGCGGCCTCTCGCACCTGATCGACCAGCTTGCGGTAGCGCTTGGCGAGCCGCGCATTCTGATAGCCGGTGAGCAAGGCCATGCGATGGGCGATGATCTCGTCGAGCGTCATCGCCTCCAGCGACTTCGGCGGCACCGCCTCGTCCTTGCCGGTCATCATGTCGGCGAGCCGCTCCGGGTTGACCACCGCGAGGCGGCCGAGCCGGAACGCCTCGGTGTTCATCTTGATCGCGACGCCGTTGATCGCGATCGCCTTCTCGATCGCCTCCGCCGACAGCGGCAGAAGGCCCTTCTGATAGGCATACCCCATCATCATCATGTTGGTGGCGATGCTGTCGCCGAGCAGCGCCTCGGCCGGCTTGGTGAAATCGAGGAAGCTCGAGTCCTTGTGCAGCGCCGTTTCCAGCAGGCTCGTCACCTTGCGGTTCTGGAAATTGAAGTCGCGGTTGAGGACGAAATCGGCGGTCGGGATCAGATGGCTGTTGATGACGCCATGGGTGCGCGCGCTATCGCACAGCGTGATCGTCTCCTTGGCGCCCGCCACCACCTCGTCGGCGGCGATGACGAGATCGGCCGTGCCGGTGACGATACGCGAGCAGGTCACATCGGCGGTGTTCTCCGACAGGCGCACATGGCTGAGCACCGCGCCGCCCTTCTGCGCGAGGCCGGACATGTCGAGGATCATCGAGGCCTTGCCCTCGATATGGGCGGCCATGCCGAGCAGCGCGCCGATCGTCAGCACGCCGGTGCCGCCGACGCCGCCGACCGCGACGTTGTAGGGCCGCTCCAGCGACGGCTTGGTCAGGGGCTCCGGCATCACGCCGATGTCGCCGAGTTCGGCTGGGGCGCGGCTGCGCGGCTTGCCGCCGTCGATCGTGACGAAGGACGGGCAGAAGCCCTTCACGCAGGAATAGTCCTTGTTGCAGGAGGACTGGTTGATGGCGCGCTTGCGCCCGAGCTCAGTCTCCAGCGGCTCGACCGAGATGCAGTTCGACTGTACCGAGCAGTCGCCGCAGCCCTCGCAGACGGCCGGATTGATGAAGACGCGGCGCTGCGGATCCTCCATCGTGCCGCGCTTGCGGCGGCGGCGCTTCTCGGCGGCGCAGGTCTGCACGAACACGATCGCCGAGGCGCCCTTGGTCTCGCGGAGCGTCTTCATGACGTTCTCGAGCTCGTCGCGATGCGCCAGCTTGACGCCGGGCGCGATGCTGTCGGCCGGATAGGCGTCGGGATTTTCCGAGACCAGATAGATCTCGCGGATGCCCTCGGCATGGAGCTGGAAGGTGATCTGCTGCGGCGACAAATCGCCGTCATGGCGCTGGCCGCCGGTCATCGCAACCGCGTCGTTGTAGAGGATCTTGTAGGTGATATTGGCCTTGGAGGCGATCGACTGGCGGATCGCGAGGCTGCCGGAGTGGAAATAGGTACCGTCGCCGAGATTGGCGAAGATGTGCTTCTCGTCGGTGAACGGTGCGATGCCGACCCAAGGCACGCCCTCGCCGCCCATATGGGTGAAGGTCTCGGTGTTGCGGTTCATCCACAGCGACATGAAGTGGCAGCCGATGCCGGCGAGCGCACGGCTGCCCTCGGGCACCTTGGTCGAGGTGTTGTGCGGGCAGCCCGAGCAGAAATACGGCGTGCGCGCCACCGGCGAGATCAGCTGCATCTGCGAGGCGTCGCGGCCGTTGAACCAGTCGGCCTTGGCGCGCAGCATCGCCTTGATCTCGGGATTGAGGTCGAGGCGGAGAAGACGCTCCGTCAATGAGCTCGCGAGCGAGGCGACGGAAAGCTCGGTGGCAAACGGCAGGAAGCGCTTGTCGTGCTCGTCCATCTTGCCGACGATGCGCGGGCGGACGTCGTCGCGCCAGTTGAACAGCTCCTGCTTGACCTGGTTCTCGACGATCTCGCGGCGCTCCTCGATGATGAAGATCTCCTCGAGGCCGACCGCGAACTGCCGCACGCCTTCCGGCTCCAGCGGCCAGGGCATGCCGATCTTGTAGAGCCGCAAGCCGATCTTGGCCGCGACCTCCTCGGTGATGCCGAGCTCGCGCAGCGCCTGACGGATGTCCTCATAGCTCTTGCCGGACGCCATGATGCCGTAGCGGGCATTCGGTGAGTCCATCGTGATGCGGTTGACCTTGTTGGCGCGGGCAAAGGCGATCGCGGCAAAGCCCTTGTAGTCCTGCAGCCGGCGGTCCTGGTCGAAGCGATCGTCGGGCCAGCGCAGATTGAGACCACCCGGCGGCATCTCGAAATCGGAGGGAATGACGAACGGCGTCATCTCGTCGTTGAGGTTGATCTCGGCGGTGGTCTCCACCGTCTCGGTGATCACCTTCATGCCGACCCAGCAGCCGGAATAGCGCGACATCGCAATGCCGAGCAGGCCCATCTCGATCATCTCGTGGATCGAGGACGGGTAGAGATAGGGCATCAGCGCCGAGATGAAGGCATGGTCGGACTGATGCGGCACGGTGGAGGATTTGGCGCCGTGGTCGTCGCCGGCCAGACACAGCACGCCGCCGTTCTTGGCGGAGCCGGCCGCATTGCCGTGGCGAAACACGTCGCCGCAGCGGTCGACGCCGGGGCCCTTGCCGTACCAGATGCCGACGACGCCGTCATACCTGCCGCCGGGCGACAGTGCGAGCTGCTGCGAACCCCAGATCGCGGTCGCCGCGAGGTCCTCGTTCACGCCGGGCTGGAACTTGATGTTGTACTGCTCGAGATGCTTGCGGGCGGAGAACAGCTGCTGGTCGTAGCCGCCGAGCGGCGAGCCGCGATAGCCGGAGATGAAGCCGGCGGTGTTGAGGCCGGCGGCGCGGTCGCGCCGGATCTGGGCCATCGGCAGCCGCACCAGCGCCTGGATGCCGGTCAGGAAGATGTGGCCGGAGCTTGCGGTGTATTTCTGGTCGAGATTGATCTCGCTCTCGTTGAGTCCCATTCCGCCCTCTTGCCGTGCTTTACCGGGGTGCGCGGCTGCCGCCGGCCGGCGGAAGCGCGCGTTCTGCCAATCATTTATGTCTGCTTTTGAAGAATGCGCATCACAAATCTCGTTTGCGCAGGGCAGCCAACCGAAATCGCAATTTCGTGGCGGGAGCCGGCCGCGGCTTTTGCGGTTTGTGTCGAAAACCCCCGCCGCCGCGAAATGGGATGATGCGTGCCATGGCTTTGGCGGCTCGGCGGACGGTTACTGAAGCGTTGTGGCCGGCGCGATTCCGGCACCAAACGAATTGTGCGATGCGACAAGACCGCCGCCGTTCATCCCCGATCGTCGCCCGCAAATACGAAGCGCGGCATGTTCCATTTGTAGCGGATCGCGAGCAGCCGGAACGACAGTCCGAGCGCGAAGGTCAGCGCCGTCCACCATCCGCTGGCGATGCCGAGCGACAAGCCGGTCGCATAGACCAGGCCCGTGACGAGGGACACGCTGGCGTAGAGCTCGGCGCGAAACAGCAATGGCACGTCATTGCACAGGATGTCGCGCAGCACGCCGCCGGCGCAGCCCGTGATCATCCCGGCGACGATGACGATGCCGATCGGCACGTTCATCTGCCAGGCGATGTCGCAGCCCGTCATCGTGAACACGACGAGGCCGACCGCATCGAGAACGAGGAACGCCATGGTCAGCCTGTGAACCAGGCGCGCCATCGCGATCGTCACGAACGGCGCCAGCACGGTCAGCAGCAGCAAGGACGGCCGCTCGACCCAGGCAAGCGGATAGTGGCCGAGCAGCACGTCGCGCAAGGTGCCGCCGCCGAGCGCGGTGATCGCCCCCAACAAGCAGACGCCCATCCAGTCCATGCTGCGGCGTCCCGCCGCCAGCGCGGCCGTCATCGCCTGCGCCGCCAGCGCCACCCAGGTCAACAGATGCAGCACGCTGTCACCGGGCGGCAGGTTCCACATGAGGTGAACTCCAGAAGTTCCAATAGAACGAGAATCGCAATGCTCGCGAGGAACCTTAGCGCGCCGTGCAACGATACAAATTGGGATTCGCGCAGGTTTCGCGGAACGGCCCGGAGCCGCCCTGGTTGTCAGGTGACAATCACCAGGAGGATGAGATGGCCAACGAACGGCTTCCCAACGAACGTTATCCCGACGGCATGAACCGTCCCGACATGTCCACACGTCCCGACATCACTGGGGCTGGAATGACGGGAACAGATTATGAGCGCACGCCGCCAGTGGACAACCGGCTGCAGCCCAATCTCGAGCCGACGAACGCCTCCAGCTCGACGGGCCGCATCGCGGCCTATGCCCTGGGCATCGCGATCCTGCTCGGCGCGGTGTTCTACGGCCTGAACAACATGTCGATGCGCAACGACCAGGCGAGCACCACACCGGCTTCGCAATCGGCCTCGACCACCAAAGATAACACCTCGACCGGCATGACGACCGGCGCCGCGGGAGATCGCACCACACCGCCGCCGGCGGCCCCGAGCGACAAGCCCAACGCCGTCAAGTAGTCTCGCGGACGGCAATCAGCGGTCTCACTCCTGGGCGGCGGGTGAGCAATCATCCGCCGCCGCTTTTTTGGCGAGTCCTCCAACAAATTACGCGAAGTGTGCGAGGGCCGCCGTGGAACCATAGCAGCGCGAACCGATTGGCTCATTGACACTCTCACCCAGGAGATACGTAATGAAAGCTCTCTCCATAGCTATCGCAGCCGCGGCAAGCACGCTGGCCGTGACCGCCGCTTCGGCGGCACCGATCTCTCCCGCAGCCTCGGCGGTCCCGCAACGCGACATCCAGAACGTCCGGATGGTCTGTAACGAGGAAGGCCGCTGTTGGCGCGAGCGCAGTGAACGCCGCGTCATCATTCAAGGCGAAGATCGCGATTCCTACGCGTACGCTCCGCGCGAGCGCTACATCGAGCGGCGCGGCTATGAAGACCGCGGCGGCATCGGCTTCCGCGCTCCGGGCGTGAGCGTCGGCATCGGGACGGATCGCTACTAAGCGATTTCCGCGAACTCAGACTGAAAAGCCGCGGCAGAGTCCGCGGCTTTTCTACAGGCGGATGAGATCGGGATCTGCGGGAGGCCGGGCGCGCAGCCTGATCTCAACCGAAGATCCTGTTCAGCTCGCCGCCGGGATAGCCGTTGGCCAGTTCGGTGAAGGTGCCCTGCTCGGCCATCTCCTTGGCCGCCCGGATGAAGCCGGCCCAGGCCATCCGCGCCAGCGAACCGCCGACGCTGATGCGGCGCACGCCGAGCTCAGTGGCTTGCCCCAACGACAGGCCGGAAGCGCCGATCAGAAGGTTGACCGGCTTGGGAGCCACGGCTTTCACGACCGCAGTGATCTCCTCGATCGTCTTTATCCCGGGCGCGTAGAGACAATCCGCGCCCGCTTCGGCATAGGCTGTGAGGCGGTCGGTCACGAGCTTGAGGTCGGGCTTGCCCCAGAGAAACGCCTCGCAGCGGCCGGTCAACAGCACGTCGGCGCCGGTCGCATCGATGGCCTGCCGGGCCGCGCGGATACGCGCGATGGCGAGCGCGCGCTCATAGAGCGGATCATCCTTGTCGCCCGTGGAATCCTCGATCGACAGGCCGGCGACGCCGGTCGCGACCGCGCGCGTGACGTTGGCCGCCACACCCTCCGGCGCATCGGCGAAGCCGCCCTCGAAATCGGCATTCACGGGAATGTCGACGGCGGCGCTGAGCGATTTCAAATGGGCGAGCACCTCATCCAGTTCGACCTTGGTGTCCGCCTTGCCAATCGACCACGCGAACCCGGCGCTGGTGGAGGCGATCGCGTTGAAGCCGAGATGCTGCAGCATCTTCGCCGTGCCGATGTCGAACGGGTTCGGCAGCACGAAGCAGCCGGCCTCGTGCAACTTGCGAAAGACCGCGCGCTTGTCCGCCGTGTTGGTCACCGTCATGTCATCCTCCCATGCATCGTCGCGTTGTGTGGCAGCATAGAGCCGCGATCATTGCGCCGCCACGACATTGCGCAAGAATGTTCGCTCTTCGCCCAGAATGAGCTTGTGCTCCTCGGCCAGCGCGAAGTTCGCCCGGCCCTCGGCATCGCCGCGCAAGGTCGCGCGATAGCGCTCGTAAGCCGCGAGACTGTCGAATGAAATCAGGCCGTAGGCGATGTCGTTGGTGCCTTCGTGAGGCATGAAATAGCCGATCAGGTCGCCGCCGCAGCGGGGAATAATCAACAGCCAGCGCTTCGCGTAGGCCTCGAACACGTCGCGCTTGAACGGATCGATGCGATAGCGGATGAAGACGGTGATGGTCATGACAACCTCCGGTGAGTTCTGTATCATCGACACTATCCGCTTGCCGGGCGAGAATGCTTCGTCTAGCATCGAAGTATGAAATCAGGTCCGGACATTGCGATGGTGGCGGCGCTGGTCGGCGATCCCGCCCGCGCCAACATGCTGACTGCGCTGCTCTCGGGCCGTGCGCTGACCGCGACCGAGCTCGCCCAGGAGGCCGGCGTGACGCCGCAGACGGCGAGCTCGCATCTTGCCAAGCTCGAAGGCGGCGGCCTGATCGAGCCGGAGAAGCAGGGTCGTCACCGCTACTACCGGCTCGCCGATCCCGACGTCGCCGACGTGCTGGAGAAGCTGGCCGGCCTCGCCGCGCGCGCCGGCCACATGCGGGTGCGCACCGGACCAAAGGAGCCGGAGCTGCGGCGCGCGCGCATCTGCTACGACCACCTCGCCGGCGATCTCGGCGTGCAGATGCTCGACAGCATGACGCGGCAGAAGCTGGTGCGCCGGCGCAAGCAGGAGATCGTGCTGACCGAGGACGGCGAACACTTCCTGGCGCAGCATCTGCGGATCTCGCCGGAAATGCTGGCGCATCCCCGCCGGCCCGTCTGCAAGGCCTGTCTCGATTGGAGCGCGCGGCGGCATCATCTCGCGGGCACGCTTGGCGCAGCGTTGATGAAGCGCTTCACCGAGCTGAAATGGGCGGCGCGCGATGCCACCCCAGGCAGCCGCGTGGTGAATTTCAGCCGCGCCGGCGAAAAGCATTTCGCGGCGCTGTTCGGTCCGGCCGAAGACTGACGATCACGCGCTCTTTATCGCAGCGCCTTCCTGCCTTGCGGCCAAAACCAACGCGGGGCACGGAACGACCATCTCATTCCCGTCTTTGCTGGAATCTCCATGTCCCGTTTCGCCGGGCGCGACAATCGCCGCGAAAGCGAGCACCGCATCGCAGAGGACAACGCCGCGCGAGCCCTACGGCATCAATCTCGAAGGCTTCCCTACCCCGTACCCGGTCAGCCTGCTGCCTCTGTTCAATGACGGCGAGCAGAACGCGCCGGAGGCCCCACTCGCGACGGAAGCAGCGCTTGTCATGAGGCAGCTGTGCCGACATCACCAGTGGTGACGACGGTGCCAACGGCGGCGCCAGTGCCGATGATGGTGATGCCAGCCCCAATGACGGCGCCGCCAACCCCAATGCCGCCGGCGCCAGCCCCAATGATGGCCGTGACCATGGTGTCCGTGATGATGACCGTGATGCCCCCAGCGAACCTGCTCCGGCGCGAGCCGATCGGCCTCATCCTGCGAACCGACCGCGCGCTCGACGTGCTGATCCCTTGCTGAAGGCGCCGCTTCGTTCAGCGGCAACGGCGAGAGCGGCGCAGCGACCGCATCGGTGGTGCGGAGCACGGCGCCGGCCGCCGCCGCGCAGCCGAGCCCGAATGCCAGCTTGAGGAAATTCCGTCGTTCCATCGCACGCCTCCATGATCCACGAGCCAGAGCATGAAGTGAGTATTCGGCCGATCACCTGAACGTGAGCTGAACTGGCGCATGCCCGCGACACCACCATGGCTCTGCCACCTTCGCCGATCTTGGTGCGCGCCGCCGGCCGATCACTCCTCGACCGCCTGCGCCAGCACGAAGCTCTCACGCGTCCGCGTCACGTACGACGAAGATGGCTGACGGCGTCGAGTTGCCTCCGGTCCGTGTTGGTGTCGTCACGGAGCACGATCAAAAACGCGACCTTGCCGTCGTCTCGATCATCGCCGCGCGATGACGGGAGACTATCAAAATCAACGAGGCCCGGAGTGCCTAGGAGTCCGGGCCTCGTCACCTCGCGACCTCGCGCGAGCGAAGCCGGTCGGTATTCAATAAAATCTAGCGCCTGTTCACACGGATCGCATTGAGCTGGCTCAAAACGTCAGTAGCAGCGCGTGATCGTGACGGAGTGATCGCCGCCGCGGCGGCCCGGTACCGTCACGGTCTGCATCGGACAGCTCGACACATAGGGGCGATCGGACGGCACGACATTCGGCGGATAGCGGTGAACCCAGTCCCACGGGACGTCATACGTATAAGTGTAGCGCACGTCGGCCGATGTGTGCTCGGGGATCTGCTGCGGCACGGGCTCGCCAGGGCCGCCATAGGCGAAAGCGCCGGCGGCCGGCAGATAGGAACGATAGCCGCGGTGGTGACGGACGAAGGGCCGCGCGCCAAGCGCCGGCGGGACGACCTGGCTCGGCCCCGCCTGACCGGCGGCAACGGGCGCAGCCACCGCGGCGCCGGACTGGGCCGACGCGGCCTCGGAGGAGAACATCAGCGCGGCGGCTGCCGCGCAGACGACCAGAACTCTGGAATTCCGATATGCCGATGTTCCGACAGCCATGATACGTGACCCTACTCTTCTGACCCACCAGCGATCGATAAATGCTAGGCCAGCGGCCCAGTTCCCGCAAACCCATCGTTAAAGGTTAGTTAAGCCGTAAGCTTAACGCCAGTGGGCGGAAACGGCGCAGATTGCCGCGCCGCTCCGGCGGCAGCGCGCTGCGGTCGCCGGACTTCGTCAAATACGAAGGCGACACGCCGGTGCACTGCCCTCCCACTTCGTCACTCCCCCTCAGAGCGGCAGATTGTCGTGCTTCTTCGCCGGCATCTCCATCTTCTTGTCGCGGAGCATCGCCAGCGCACGGGCGATGCGGCGGCGGGTGGAGTGCGGCATGATGACGTCGTCGATGTAGCCGCGCTCGGCGGCGATGAACGGCGACAGGAAGCGGTCCTCGTATTCCTTGGTGCGCGCGGCGATCTTCTCCGGGTCCGCCATGTCGGCGCGGAAGATGATCTCGACCGCGCCCTTGGCGCCCATGACCGCGATCTGCGCCGTCGGCCAGGCGTAGTTCATATCGGCGCCGATCTCCTTGGAGGCCATGACGTCGAAGGCGCCGCCATAGGCCTTGCGGGTGATGATCGTGACCAGCGGCACCGTGCACTGCGAATACGCGAACAACAGCTTGGCGCCGTGTTTGATCAGGCCGCCATATTCCTGCGCGGTGCCCGGCAGGAAGCCCGGCACGTCGACGAAGGTGACGATCGGGATGTTGAAGGCGTCGCAGAAGCGGACGAAGCGCGCCGCCTTGCGCGAGGCATCGCTGTCGAGCACGCCCGCCAGCACCATCGGCTGGTTGGCGACGAAGCCGACGGTGCGCCCCGCAATGCGACCGAAGCCGGTGACGATGTTCTTGGCGAAGCCTTCCGCGATCTCGAAGAAGTCTCCCTCGTCGACGACCTTCAGGATCAGCTCCTTCATGTCGTAGGGCTTGTTCGGATTGTCCGGGATCAGCGTGTCGAGCGACATGTCGACGCGCTCGATGTCGTCGAAGCTCGGCCATTCCGGCACGCCGTCGGTGTTGTTCGAGGGCAGGAAGTCAATCAGCCGGCGCATCTGCAGCAAGGTCTCGACGTCGTTGTCGAACGCGCCGTCGGCGATCGAGGAGCGCGTCGCGTGCACCGAGGCGCCGCCGAGCTCTTCCGCGGTCACGACCTCGTTGGTGACGGTCTTCACGACATCTGGGCCGGTCACGAACATGTAGCTCGTGTTCTTCACCATGAAGATGAAGTCGGTCATGGCCGGCGAATAGACGTCGCCGCCGGCGCACGGGCCCATGATGACGGAGATCTGCGGGATCACGCCGGAGGCCAGCACGTTGCGGCGGAACACATAGGAATAGCCCGCGAGCGCCGCGACGCCCTCCTGGATGCGGGCGCCGCCGGCGTCATAGAGGCCGATGATGGGCGCGCGCGCCTTCATCGCCATGTCCTGCAGCTTGGTGATCTTCAGCGCGTGGGTCTCGGACAGCGAGCCGCCGAACACGGTGAAGTCCTTGGCGAACACGAAGGTCTTGCGGCCGTTGACAGTGCCCCAGCCGGTGACGACGCCGTCGCCCGGGACCTTGGTCTTCTCCATCCCGAACTCGGTCGAGCGGTGCTCGACGAACATGTCGAACTCCTCGAAGCTGCCCTTGTCGAGCAGCAGCTCGATCCGCTCGCGGGCCGTCAGCTTGCCGCGGGCATGCTGCGCCTCGATGCGCTTCTCGCCGCCGCCGAGCCGCGCGCCGGCGCGCCGCGTCTCCAAGGTGTCCAGGATGTCCTTCATGCGCGTCCCGCCCATTCCCGATCTCGTGAGTGTTGGCGGCCTTCTAACACGGCTATTTCGGAGGCGAAAAGCGGCTTTCGGACGGGCCGCCCCTCCTCCCACAGTTCGGAATTGGAAGCAGAATCATGGATATGGCCGCTCGACCAAGCCTTGCCGATCCGGCTGACGACGCAGCCCGGGGCGCCGTGCGGGGCGGCGTCCGCCTGCTGTTGCGGCTCGAAGGGCTGGTGCTGGTGGCCGCGGCAATCGCCTTCTACGCCCATCGAGGGGACTCGTGGTGGCTGTTTGCGGCCCTCTTCCTGGGGCCCGACCTCAGCTTTGCCGGCTATCTCGGCGGCTCCCGGATCGGAGCGGCCGTGTACAACGCCGCGCATGCCACGCTGCTGCCGACCGCCCTGCTCGCGGTCGGACTGGCGCTCGGCGTGCCGCTGGCGACCCAGCTCGCCACCATCTGGCTCGCCCATATCGGCGTCGACCGGCTGGTCGGCTACGGCCTGAAATACACCGACGGCTTCGGCTTCACCCATCTTGGCCGGATCGGGCCTGCCGCGCCGCGAGGCTGAACGCCGGATGCAGGGACCTGCCGCGACGGGTAGGATGCCGGCATGATCCGATTCCGAGACATGGCCGGCCTGGACCGGCGCAGCCTGCTGCGCGGCGCACTGCAGGCCGGGCTGGTGACGTTCGGCGCGCCGCTGGCGCGCACGGCGCTCGCCCAGGCTCCGCCGCTGAAATCCAACCCGTTCACGCTCGGCGTCGCCTCCGGCGATCCCAGCCCCGACGGCTTCGTGATCTGGACCCGGCTCGCGCCCGAGCCGCTGCAGCCGCGTGGCGGCATGATCGCGCTGCCGCGCGAGGTGAGCTGGGAGGTCGCGACCGATCCGGCGATGACGACCATCGTGCAATCCGGCATTGCGATCGCCCGCATCGAGCTGGCGCACTCCGTCCATGTCGAGATCGAGGGCCTCGCTCCGGCCCGCGACTATTTCTATCGCTTCCGCCTGCCGGAGGCGGAGAGCCCGATCGGGCGTGCGAGGACCTTTCCCGCCGCCGGCGCCGACGTCGCGCAGATGCGGTTCGCTTCCGCCGGCTGCCAGGAATGGGACCGCGGCTTCTACACGGCGTGGCGTGCGATCGCGCAGGACCATCTCGACTTCGTCTTCCACTATGGCGACTACATCTACGAGAATGCGTACGCCGCCGAGTCCAAGGGCGTGGCGCTGCCGCGCACCATGCCGAAGCATTTCGCCACCTGCTACACGCTGCCGGAGTACCGGCAGCGCTATGCGCTCTACAAGACCGATCCCGACCTGCAGGCCGCGCACGCCGCCTGCCCGTTCCTGCCGAGCTTCGACGATCACGAGGTGATGGACAATTGGGCCGGCGATCGCGACAAGCGCGACACGCCGCCGGAGGCGTTCCTGTTCCGGCGTGCCGCCGCCTTCCAGGCCTGGTACGAGCACATGCCGGTGCGCCGCGCGCAATTGCCGCGCGGACCCGACATCCTCGCTTTTCGCCGCCTCGCCTTTGGCAGGCTCGCCGACATCGCCGTGCTCGACACCAGGCAATACCGCTCGAAGCAGCCCTGCGGCGACGGCATCAAGGCCTGCCCCGAGGCCGACGAGCCGAGCCGCACCATGATGGGCGCGCAGCAGGAGCGGTGGTTCGCCGAGGGTCTGCGCGGCAGCCGCGCAACCTGGCAGGTGCTGGCACAGCAGGTGATGTTCGCCCCGCTCGACTGGCGCTCGTTTCCGTGGCTGCCGTCGTCGGACGTGCCGCTGTGCAGCCTCGACAAATGGGACGGCGCCAGCGCCGCGCGCGACCGCGTCATGCAGATGCTGCGCGAGGCCGGCATCACCAACACCGTCGTGCTGACCGGCGACCTGCACAAGGGCGTCGCGCTCGAGCTGAAGCAGGATTGGCGCGATCCGGCCTCGCCCTGCGTCGGCGTCGAATTCCTGGCGACCTCGATCTCGTCGGACGGCGACGGCTTTGCGCGCTACGACAACGAGCCGACATTGTTCGCCAACAATCCGCATCTGAAGTTCTTCAGCAACCAGCGCGGCTATATCAGGCATGTCGTGACGCCGGCCCGCTGGCAGGCCGACTACCGCGTCGTCGACCGCATCAGCGTCGCTGACGGCACCGTGTCGACCGCGAAATCCTTCGTCACCCTGGCCGGCAAGCCGGGGCTGGCCGACGCCTGAGGCGACGCGCGCGCGGCAAGGCCGCCGCCGCGTCGTGTGGCGATCTGCTCGCTGACAGCAGCCGGTCGTCCTGCCGCGTAGGGTCGAGGTCATGACTGGGGCGCACCGTGCTTGGCGTGATCGCACCCGGAGAGATTTCGCTTGAAGTCGCCGCTTCGAGGCATGACGTCGCGATCCCCGCGGCGGAGTGCGCCCGGGCTTTGCTTGAGTTCGTCCCCTTCCGTGGAAGAAGAGGCGCAAGGAAGGCCGGGAGCCTGCCGCCCCCATGGCCCCCGTGCAGAGAAAATGCACGGGGCAGGAACCACAGGTTCGGCTGGGACTTCCCGGCCCTCCCTGCGCGATGGTTTGAACGGGTTATACGTGATCTCCCCGGGGACCGGCTTGATTGCCCCCGTCGCCAGCGGATCATCCCCACCGACTTGGCCTCAGCACCGGGAGGCCAGGACCACACGATTTCGCCGTCGCATCGCTCCGTTCGTCGGCCCGATCGTGAGACCAGGCTGCAGACCGACACGCCCACCGCATCCCCGGCCCGACGTTCGTGACGATCGCGAAACGTCCCTCTTGGCGGGCCGGGATGCGCGGAAATGTGGAGGTGATTTGCCCGACGGTGCAAGTGATCAGTCCGCGACAAACTGGCACGACGGGCAGTTCGGGCATGGATGATATGCGAGGATTGCCCGTCGGGCAGAGGCCTCCTCTCTGTCCATCGCTTTCTGGACAACTATGACGACGCCTCTCCACGCCATAATCGAATTCGCCAGCAAAGCTGAGCCTGCTGGCCAGCTCGGGCACCTTAAGCTATGGTTGCGTGTGAGGCAGGCGGCTCCTCACATCCTGCCGAAGGGCATCTATGGCTGGCGCCTGGACCGATGAGCAGAACGACGCCATTGTCGCCGATTATTTCGCGATGCTCGCGGATGATGTCGCGGGGAGACCGTACAACAAAGCCGAACGTAACCGTGCCGTGCAGGCATCGACCGGCCGAACACACGGTTCGATCGAGTACAAGAATCGAAATATCAGTGCCGTACTCAAGGGGCTCGGCGAAGAATGGATCGCTGGCTACAGGCCCGCCTTCAATTTTCAGTCCTCACTCGAAGTTGCCGTAGCTCGCTGGCTGGACCGCAACCCGGAATGGCTCGCACGAACGACGCGGGCAGCAGCGATCTCATTAGGATCAGGCTATGGGGAGCCTCCGCCACTGTGGATCGGACCGCCTCCAACACACAGCAACGCGCCTCCCCCTGAAGAGCTCGAACAGATGGTGGTGATTGCCAGAAAATATGATGTGGGGGCACGGGACGCGCGCAATCGCGCGCTCGGCCGCGCCGGTGAAGAACGCGTTCTGGCCCATGAGCGCTCAACTCTGCTGGCCGCAGGCCGGACCGATCTCGCGCGCCAAATTCGATGGGTTTCCGACGTCGATGGCGACGGCGCGGGCTATGACATCAGGAGCTTCGAACCCGACGGTCGAGAACGGCTCATCGAGGTTAAGACGACGAACGGCTGGGAACGCACGCCATTTCACATCACTCGAAATGAGCTCGCGATTGCCGAAGCGTATCGCGACGACTGGCTCCTGGTGCGACTATGGAATTTCGCCCGAGATCCGCGAGCCTTCGAGTTGCGACCTCCCCTCGAAGCGCATGTCTCGTTGATGGCGACGAGCTATCAGGCTAGCTTTCTGTAGCGATCAAATCCCGCAGCGCACCACACGCTGCGTTGTCCACCAGTCTCGCTCTTCGCAGGTCGTGACGCCGTTTGACAGCTCCGTGATCCCTCGTTCTACTTGGTTGCCAAGCCGCAACAAGCGGCGAGCCAGGAGGACGGTCATGGAGCGACATAATAGTGCCGCGCCGTCGGCGCTTGATGCGCCCGCTCGTTTCAGACTTACCGACGCATTGCCTCGAGCCGCTCGACGATCGCTGCGGCTGACGGCAGCGACCGTCGTCACGATCCTGCTGACCGCGGCCGGTCTCAGCCTCTGCAGCCGCGCCCATGCCCAAGGCATCTCCAAGGACACGCCTGCCCGGATCGAGATGTATCCGATCCCCTCGCTCACGCTGTCCGACCGGCAGTTCCTGTCCGGCGACGACAATGGCAAGCCGGTCACGGTCGTGGGCGAGCTGCGCGTCGCGCAAGGCAGCGGCCGGCTGCCGGTCGTGGTGCTGATGCATGGATCGGGCGGCGTCGGCGGCAACATCGCGGCCTGGAGCCGCACCTTCAATGCGATGGGGATCTCGACCTTCGCGATCGACGGCTTCACCGGACGCGGCATCACCGCCACCAGCACCAACCAGGCGCAGCTCGGCCGGCTCAATTTGATCATGGACATCTATCGCTCGCTCGACGTGCTGGCGAAGCATCCGCGCGTCGATCCCGAGCGCATCGTGCTGATGGGATTTTCGCGCGGCGGTCAGGCGGCGCTGTATGCGAGCCTGGAGCGTTTCCACAAGCGCTGGAACAATTCCGGGCTGCAATTTGCCGCCTACATCCCGTTCTATCCGGACTGCTCGACGACCTATGTCGGTGAGACCGATGTGGTGGCGCGGCCGATCCGGATCTTTCACGGCGGACCGGACGACTACAATCCGGTGCGGACCTGCAAGGCCTATGTCGAGCGGCTGAAGGCAGCGGGCCGCGACGTTGCGCTGACCGAATATCCAGACTCGCCACACGGCTTCGACCTCGGCCTGCTCGGCGCCAACATGCTCGCCGTCGCGCCGAAGGCGCAGACCGTGCGCAACTGCCGCATCAAGGAGAGCGACGGCGGGATGCTGATCAATGCCGAGACGCAGCAGCCCTTCACCTATCAGGACGCCTGCGTCGAGCTCGATCCGCATGTCGGCGGCAATCCCGCCACCGCGGAGGCCGCGCGCCAGGCGGTAACGGACTTCCTGCGCACGCTGTTCAAACTGTCGTGAGCAAAAATAGAACGATTTGGATCAATTCTTGAGGTGACAGATCGAACGCATCGGGTGTTCCTGCGTTGTCGCTCACTTTTCGACGATGAAACGGAGCCCGATGATGCGCGCCTCTCGCCTTGCGATCCCCACTTTGCTGACTGCCCTTGTTCTGGCTGGCGCCGCCCATGCCGCGCCGGCCTCGCCGTTCCGGGGGCTGGAAGGCTCCTGGAGCGGCGGCGGCGTACTCAGCATGTCCGACGGCAACCAGGAGCGGCTGCGCTGCCGCGCGGCCTACGACGTCGGCGGCGCCGGCGAGCAGCTCCGTCTCAATATCCGTTGCGCCAGCGACAGCTACAACATCGATCTCTCCAGCGACGTCGCCTATCGCGGCGGCGAGATCTCGGGGCAATGGAGCGAGGCGAGCCACAATGCGTCCGGCACCATCGAGGGCCGCGCCGTCGGCAACCGCATCGAGGCCCAGGCGCGCGGGCAGACGTTTTCGGCCGGGCTGTCGCTGACGACGCAGGGACGCCGGCAGACGGTGTCGATCCGGCCGGCGGGCACGGAGATCACCGGCGTCAATTTGGAGCTGTCGCGGCGGTGACGAGAATGTAGGGTGGGCAAAGGCGCGCAGGAGCGACGCTTGCGTCGCTCCGAGCACCGTGCCCACCGCGCCGGGCAAGACGGTGGGCACGGCGCGCGACGGCGTCATCTACGACTAAGAATGTGCCTCGCGCCTTTGCCCACCCTACTGTCAATCACCTACAGCGCGCCGATGTCCTTCAGGCAGGCCTGCGCCAGCGTCATGCGGTCCGCAACATGGCGCTCCTCGGGGCAATCCATGTTGAGCGCGAACACGGTGGGCTGGTCACCCTTGTCGACCCAGCCAACCATCCAGCCGAGCGCGCCCTGCTCCTTCCCCAGCAGCCCCGACTTGAAATGGATCACGGCCTCGCCGACCTTGGTGGTCGGGATGATGTCGCGGGTCAGATCCTGGCTGCGCTTCGACACCGGCAGCGCGCCGCGCCTGAGGCGATCGATGAAATCGACCTGCTCGACGGGATCGATGCGAAGCGCGCCTGTCAGCCAGAACTGGTCGATGCCGCCGCCGATATCGTGATTGCCGTAGTCGAGCTCCTCGAGATATTTCTGCATGCGCTCAGGACCGATCCGGCGCGCGATCTCCTGATAGACCGGGACGGCGGAGACCGCGATCGCGCTGCGCAAGGTGTGATCCTTGTTCCAGGCCTCGATCGATCTCGTGACGCCATCCCATTTGAACACGTCCTTGTCGGGATCCTCGACGACGCCGGTCTCCAGCGCGATCAGCGAATTGGCGACCTTGAAGGTCGAGGCCGGCAGCTTCGCCTCGCCGGAGCGATCGGTGTCGCTGGCGATGATGAGATAGTCCTCGACCTTGTAGGCCAGGAACGTGCCCTTGGTGCCCTCGTCGGTGAAGCGCTTGACGAGATCGCCACGGACCTCGTTGCGCGGCGGGGCGACATGCGCGAGCGAGCGCGCGGGCAACAGGCTGGCGCCGGCCATCAGGGCAAGCGCATGGCGGCGGCTCATCATGGACATCGCAAGTCTCCGTCGTCGTTCGCCCTCCCTACCACACGGCGGTGACGACCGACGCATGACGGAGATCACAAATGCGGCGCTAGCGCATCGGACGCGACAGATTGAGCACGAACACCAGCACCTCGGCGACGGCCTTGTAGAGCTCCTCCGGGATCTCGTCGCCGAGCTCGACATTGGAGAGCGCGCCGGCGAGCACCTCGTTCTCCTCGATCGGGATGTCGTGCGCCTTGGCGACCTCGATGATCTTGGCGCCGATCGTGCCCTTGCCCTTGGCGACGACGCGCGGGGCGCCCAGGCCCTTGTCATAGTGCAAGGCGACGGCGAGCTGGGTCTTGTTGGCGGCCTTCACCTCGATGCTCATAGCGCGCGATCCAGGAAATGGCCGGCCTTGGGCGGCATCACGGCCGGCGGCGCGCCGTCCTGCACCACGAGATCGCCCGGCGACAGCTCCGCGCGGCTGAGGGCTTGGCTGAGTTCGGAGAGACCGGCGCGCAACCGCGCGGCGGTGACCGGACGCTCGGCCCACATCCGCACGGAGGTGCGCTCGGCGCTGAAGCTGATCATGGCATGCACCGGGCCGGCCGGCTCGACGTCGAGCGAGAAGCGCGCCCGCCAGACGCGCTTGGCCGCGTCCGGCGACTGCGTGCCGCCGTCACGCGAGATCTCGAACTGTGCCATCGCGGTCCCTTGCGGGGTGGCGAAGGGAATCTCGAAATTCCAGCGCGGCAGCGCCGGATCGGTGCGCGCGGTCGAGGCGTCCGGGCGATCCGGCAGCGAGGCGACCTGCAGCAAGGTCTGGCGCGACAGCGCCTGGTCGGTCTCGTCGAGCAGGCGGTGCGCGATCGCCGGCAGCGGCGTGTCCGGGCCGAGCGTCGCCGTCGCCACGGCCTGCGGCATCGGCGCAGCCCCGCGGAACGGCGGCGGCGGCGTGTTGGTGCGCACGACCATTTCGGCGCGGCCATTGGCGTTGCGTCCGGGAACGAGGCCGGCGGCACGCGGAATCTGCTGCTGCGCTTCCTGCAGCACGGCCAGCACCGTGCCGGGCGTGAGCGACTGCGCCTTGGCGCCCGTCAGGGTCTCGATCAGCGCCGAGCCGGTGAAGCCGGCAGACACGGTGTCGGGCCGCCCCATTGCCGTTGCCCAGGGCTGGGGCGGCAGCTCGATCTCGATGTCGGGCACCAGCGAGGGTGCAGCGCTCTGTTGTTGCGCGGCGGCGGCGCGGCCGGCCTCGGACAGCACCGAGGCATAGGAGCCTCCCGGCGACGCCGACGTCGAGGCCGCCATGCCGGGATCGACAGTCTGCAGCACCGTCGCCAGCGTCTGGCGCAGCACGATCAGCGCCGCCTTCAGGTCGGGCGTGCCGGCGCCGGCGGTGCCATTGGCGAGCGAGGATTCCAGAAACAGGCCGGAATGCCGCACCGCGCTCTGCACATCCTCCGCGGTCAGCGCCGGCGATAGCTGGGTCTGCTGCGCCAGCACCTGGGCCACGGCCGCGCGCAACGCCGGCGGAAGATTGGGTGCGTCGACGACGGCCTGGAGATCGGCGAACAATTGGCCCTGGCTGCCCTGGCGGGTCGCCGCCTCCTCGCTGGCGATCGACAATGCGAGCCGCTCCAGCCCGGTCAGCGGATCCGGCGTCGGGGGCAAGGTTGGCGCCAGCCGGCCGGTGACGTCGACGACGGTGGCCGCCGGCGTCGGGGTGCCACTGGTTCCAGTGGCAGCGCTGCCGCCCTGGCCGACGATGGCGAGCTGCAGCCCCTGCGCGGTCTGCGACACTGCGACCTGCACGGTCTGGCCGGCCTGCAGCGGCAGCTCGCTGGCGAGCTCCATCGACAGGTTTCCGATCGCGACCTGGACCAGGTTCTCGGCGAGCACCTGCTGCACCCTGGCGCTGAGCAGCGCACCGGCCTGTAGCGTGGTCGCGGCCTGCGGCGCGGTTCCGGCCGGCGAGCTGCCGACGCCGCGGACGGCGCTCACGGAAGGCGACGGGGTGACACTCTGGACCATGCGCGTACTCGGGTTACGCGCAGAGCCTAGCGGGTGCCCCTAAACCCGGCGTTAACCGGCCTCAGAGCACGGCGTCGACCGCCCGGAGGATGCGGACGGCGGCCTCGTAGTCGATCTGCTTGGCGGCGCGGCGGCTCATCGCCTCCTCGTCGGCCCCCCATTGCGCGACGTTCCAGTCCTCGTCGACATGGGCTGCCGCCCAGACCTGGCCGGGGTCGCGCACCCCATGCACCAGCGCCAGCGCCAGCAGCGCCGAGCCGGTCAGTGTGGTGACGACATGCGCCGCCGCCACCGTCCACGGGCCGGTCGGCAGCGCGCCCCGCGCCGCCTGCACCGCGGCGCCCGGCTGGGTCACATGCATGATGCCCTCGGACAGGATGAAATGCGCGCCCAGACGGTCGCGCGCCCAGTCCAGCACCGGGTCCCAGTGCTCGGCCTCGCGCGCGACCAGCCCCTCGGGATGGCCGGCGCGGTAGAACAACAGGTCGGACTGGAGATATTTGGCGATGTCCTCGCGCACGTCGTCGGTGCGATCGACCACTGACTGCACGACGCTGTTGGCGAACCGCGTCAGCGGCATCGTGGCGGGATCGATGCTGTCGCCCTGGGCCTGCCACTCGGCGGCCACGGCCTCCGCCAGCTCCCCGGCGGGAACGATGACAACGCGCCCCGACGGCGTGCGGATCGGCCGACCGTCAAGGGTCACGTTGAAGCCGCCCTCGGCGGCGGCGGTCCCGGCCTCCTTGTAGAAGCGCTTGCGCAGCGGCGTCCGCATCGCCTGGCGCGCCGATTCCTGCGGATCGAGCGGCGACCGGCCGACGACGTCGTCAAACAGTTCACGCATCAGAATTCCAGCCCTCTCACGGGATGATCACACGGGATCCGTCGTTTTCGCGCTAGATAAGCCCTGTCCGTCCGAAATGCGAGCTGCCGATGCGCGCCCTGCTCTCCGCTCTCGTCCTGCTCGGCGGTGCCGCCCCGGCCGCGGCCGGCTTCCGCACCCCGGAATCGCTGCTCCGCAATGTCTATGCCCATTACGGCCAAGGCGTGCCGGAACTCTCCGCCGGGCTGCCGCGGACGGCCGAGGTCGCCCGGCAGTTCTTCGATCCGAGCCTCGCCAAGGCCTGGACCGCCCCGCGGCGCGAGCCCTACGACTTCCTGGTGCAGAGCCCGCGCTGGAAGCTCGGCCCGGTCGCGATCTCGATCCTGCGCCGGCAGTTCGACAAGACCTATGTCGCCGCCAGCTTCGACAATCAAGGCCGCCGCATCACCCTGAACTTCATCGTCGTCAAGGGACCGGACGGCTGGGTCATCCTGGACGTCGAGACGCCGCACGATTCACTGCGGCTGTTCCTGGAGCAGTTCCGGAACTGAGCGGCTGCGTAGATGCCGCTCACTCCTCCGGCGCGTTCTCGATCGGGTCAAAGCGGTCGTGCTCGAGCCCGAGCAGATTCCACGACTGCAGCATGTGCGGCGGCAGCGGCGCGGTGGCGTCGATGACGCCGCCGCGCGGATGCGGGATGACGATGCGGCGCGCCAGCAGATGCAGCCGGTTCTGCAGGCCGCCGGGCAGCGCCCAGTTCTCGATGTTGAAATATTTGGGATCGCCGACGATGGGGTGGCCGATATGGGCCATGTGCGCGCGCAACTGATGGGTGCGCCCCGTGACCGGCTTCAAGGACACCCAGGCGAGCTTGTTGGCCGAGGCCTCGACCACGGCGTAGTAGGTCACCGCGTGGCTGGCGCCCTCGTCGCCATGCGCGGCGACGCGCATGATGGTATCCTCCTCGCTCTCCTCCTTGGCGAGATAGGTCGAGATGCGGCCCTGCTTCGGCTTTGGCACGCCGGCCACCAGCGCCCAATAGACCTTGCGGGCCGAGCGATGGCGGAACGCGCCGGTCAGATGGGTCGCCGCAAAGCGGGTCTTGGCGATCAGCAGACAGCCCGAGGTCTCGCGGTCGATGCGGTGCACGAGCCGCGGCTTCTGGCCCTTGGCGTCGCGCATCACCTCCAACATCTGGTCGATGTGGCGGGTCATGCCGGAGCCGCCCTGCACCGCAAGCCCCGCGGGCTTGTTGAGGACGAGCACGTCGTCATCCTCATACAAGGTCATCGCCTTCAGGCTTTCGAGCGTCTTGCGCTCGCCCTCGGTGAGGCCGGCGCGCTCCCTGGGCGCATCGAGCTTGAGCGGCGGAATGCGCACGCTCTGGCCCTCCTCCAGGCGATCCTTGGAGTCGGCGCGCTTGCCGTCGACGCGCAGCTCGCCTTTGCGGACGATGCGCTGGATGTGGGAGAACGACAGGCCGGGGAAGCGCGCTTCGAGGAAGCGGTCGACGCGCATGTTGTTCTCGTCGGCGGTGACGACAACGGTCTGCACCTTGGTCGGCAGCACTGGCGTCTCGGGCTCGGGCTTCTTCGGCGGCGGTGCGGCGACCGGCTTGCGCTCGGCCCGCTCGGCGCCAAAGCGCACGGGCTTGCCGGCACTGGCGCGCTTGGCCGGCGGCCGCTCGCGCGACTCGAACGCGTCGCGACGATCCTCGCGCTCGGCGCGCGGGGCGCGGACGCGATCGCCCTTGCCCCGACCAAACTCGCTACGCGGTGCCGCCTCGCGCTCGCCGGCAACACGCTCGCGCCGCGGCCGCTCGCCATCCGGACGCTTGGATGGCTCGCGCTTGGCTGGCGCGCCTGCGCTGCGCGCAGCCTCGGCCTTCGGCCGCTCACCCTTGCGGCGGTCGGCGGGACGGTCGGATTTGCTCTGGGTTCGCTTGATGCGGCGGCTCATGGCAGGTTGCGTATCTCAAAAGCCACTGCCAGTCACGGCGAAATCGGGATAAATCGGCCCGACGAGGCCTTGCCCCGCGAAATCGGACGTGATCGGAGCGAATTGAATGACGCTGACGAAAGTGGCCCTGACCATCGTAGCGACCGCGCTGACGCTGGGTGCCGCGCAAGCTCAACAAAGCCCGATGCCCGACGACATTGCCTGGAAGCTGATCGAGATCGGCCGGGCCATCGACCCGCCGAAGACCGCCGCGATCTACGCGCCGCTGCAGGCCAGGGAACCCTACATCGGCGTCAAGGTTCAGCGCGATGTGAGATACGGCACGGCCGAGCGCAATCTGCTCGACGTCTTCACGCCGGACAGCGCCGCCGCGCCCCGCCCGATCCTGATCTTCGTGCATGGCGGCGCCTTCATCGGCGGCAACAAGCGCACCACGCCGGACGGCCCGTTCTACGACAACATCATGCTATGGGCCACCAAGCACGGCTTCGTCGGCATCAACATCACCTACCGCCTGGCGCCGAAATTCCCCTGGCCCGCCGGCGTCGAGGACGTCGCCAGCGCGGTGCAATGGGTGGCCGCCCACGCCGCCGAGAACGGCGGCGATCCCGCGCGCATCTATCTGATGGGCCATTCGGCCGGCGCGGTGCACGTCGCGACCTATGTGGCGCATCCCGAATTCCACAAGGTCGCCGGTGGCGGCCTTGCGGGCGCGATCATGGCCTCGGGCGTCTACGACCTCACCGCGACGCCGCTCGGCGACCAGGAGATGGCCTATTTCGGCACCGATCCCTCGCGCTTCAAGGAGCGCTCGTCGCTATCAGGCCTGCAGGCCTCGAGCCTGCCGCTGATGATCGCCTCCGTCGAGCTCGACCCGCCGCGCTTCGTCGAGCAGTTCGACCTCCTGAAGCAGGCCGCCTGCAAGCGGCCTGCGGGCTGTGCGCGCGCGGTGATGCTGCCGCAGCATAGTCACATGTCGGAGGTCTACTCCATCAACACCGAGGACGACCGGCTGACGCGGGAGATCGTGGAGTTCGTGCAGAGCGGGAAGTAAGCTAACGTTCTGCTGTCACCGCAACGACGGCAGCTCTCTCAACCTAGGACGCGCCGGGTCGTCGGGCGCGTCCTCCGGCCCTAGCGCTGCGCGTGCAATTGGAGAGACTGCATTTCCGCTGCAGCGCTTGCGTCTATTTTCCGATCACCGATATGCTGACATTCTTTGGAATGTTGATTGGGTCGTTGGACTGGTTGGCAAAGTCCATGTGCCACCAGGTATTATCTATGAAGACGCTGATTACAGGAAGCGCCCCCGACTGTTTAACGGTGATGTTGTTACCGTTGCTCTGGAAGCTTGTTCCGATGCCGGCATTCACAGTATCGATGGTGCCGCCAGAAGACTTGGCAAGATCGAAGACCTCGGTCTCCTTGTCTCCAATGAATTTGATCTGCGAATGCCAGTTTAAGCGGACCGGTCGTGCCGCACTGGGCACAACGCTCAACGAAACTGCGTAGGTGCCAGCCCTCAACCTGTCGCAAGTCCATGAGAACGAATTGCCTCTAGTCACGGGTCCGGGGTCATCGGTCTGCGTAATAACACACCGGTTGGCGAATTTTTGCTCCGGAGGAATCGGAGGCGGCAAAGGCGTCAGAATCAGCGAATCGGAAAAACCGGCGTTTGCATCGTCGTTGAGCGCCAGCATGGAGGACTTGGCCGGTCTGTCGATGACGATAATTTTTTCACCGGCACTCACCGTTCCCGGCAGGGAGGCGTCCTTCGCCGCGGCACCCATCCATTTCACAGGAAGCGGGTTGGGACTTCCGCCAACCACGCCGTAAACTACACGGAACGACAGGTCGGAATCGGTTGCCTTATCGGGAACAATGTACAAGCCTCGACTCTTCTGCCTGATACATTCCTTGTAAGCATCCGCCGCCTCGGCCCCGAGGCCTGTCCAAGAGATGTTGTGGAATTGCTCCTGCGAAAAACTCTCCGTCGTGCTTGTCTTGTAGCGGTCGATACTCTCACGGAACTGGTCGTAATTTGCGCCCACCGGCACTCCGTATATGACAGCAGATGCACCGGCCGATTCCTTGATCTTGTTATAAGCCTCCTTGTCTACGAACGTCGCCATTCGCCAATCGGACTTGGAAGCATCGATTTTGTTGTAGGTAGAGACGATCAGTGCTGCGTTGCACTCCGACAAGGACGCAGCCGCTGCACTTCCAGCACCGAAAATCACAAGGCTTACAGTGGATGCGACCGCTCCCAGCTTGAATATCATGGCTCGCTCCTGCGGGTATGAATTGTAAAAAAAGCTTTCCTAATGAGAGGAAGCTGCCCTTAAAGAATCGCTTTGTCCAGCTCCGAAAATGAGTTGCGACCGGACAGGGTCTCACAACAACTAGGGCTGCTGTCGAACTGCAGTCCCGCCTTCACAACACTCACCGACAACGCACTTGTTGGGCCAACGAGAAAGATGAGCTGGACGCGCGACGCAAAAATCGGTCTCGGGATTTCAAAAGTAGTCGCCAGAGTCGATGAAGGTGTCAAGCGAAGTCCGAGATCGATCCCGACTGCTAAACCGAAGGCCGCATCGCGACCGCTGCACCCAACGGCAGGCTTGCTGCACTGCGCAAGATGGCGGAAGCTAGAAGAAGGGCCGCGGTACCAGTCTGATTTCTTGCTGGACGGTAAAATCAACGTAGTCCGGCGGAGCAACGATCAACGCCTCTGGAACGAGGCACTATTCAACCGCCCCGCTCCTTCCTCAGCTTCGCCCAATAATCCAGCCGCTTCCTGATCTCGCGCTCGAAGCCGCGTTCGGGCGGGTCGTAGAACTGCTGGCGGCCGAGGCTTTCCGGGAAATAGTCCTGCCCGGAGAACGCATCGGGGGCGTCGTGGTCGTACTGGTAGCCGGCGCCGTAGCCTTCGCCCTGCATCAGCTTGGTCGGCGCGTTGAGGATGTGCTTCGGCGGCAGCAGCGAGCCGCCCTCCTTCGCCACCCGCTTGGCGGCGCCGAAGGCCTTGTAGGCGGCGTTGGATTTCGGCGCGGTCGCGACATAGATCACGGCCTGCGCGATCGCGAGCTCGCCCTCGGGCGAGCCCAGGAAATCATAGGCGTCCTTGGCGGCGTTGGCGATGACCAGCGCCTGGGGATCGGCGAGGCCGATGTCCTCCACCGCCATGCGCACGATGCGGCGCGCCAGGAACAGCGGGTCCTCGCCGGCGTCGAGCATGCGTGCGAAATAGTACAGCGCCGCATCCGGATCGGAGCCGCGCACCGCCTTATGCAGCGCCGAGATCAGGTTGTAGTGGCCGTCGGCCGACTTGTCGTAGATCGGCGCCCGGCGCTGCAGGATCTCCTGCAGTTGCACCGCGTTGAAGATCTCGTCCTTGCGCGCCGAGCGCCAGACTTCCTCGGCGAGCGTCAGCGCCGCGCGACCGTCGCCGTCGGCCATGCGGATCAGCACGGCGCGCGCCTCGTCGTCGAGCGGCAGCTTGCGGCCCTCGACCGCTTCGGCGTTGCTGTAGAGCCGCTCGATTGCGGCGGCGTCGAGCGAGTGGAACACCAGCACGCGCGAACGCGACAACAGAGCGGCGTTGAGCTCGAAGGACGGGTTCTCCGTGGTGGCGCCGACCAGCACGACGGTGCCGTCCTCCATTACCGGCAGGAAGGAATCCTGCTGGGCGCGATTGAACCTGTGCACCTCGTCGACGAAGAGAAGCGTTCCTTGCCCGGTCTCGCGGCGGGCGCGCGCGGCGTCGAACACCTTCTTCAGGTCGGCGACGCCGGAGAACACCGCGGAGATCTGCTCGAAATGCAGCTCGGTGGCATCGGCCAACAGCCGCGCCACCGTGGTCTTGCCGGTGCCGGGCGGGCCCCAGAAGATCAGCGAGCCCAGCGTCCGCGTCTCCAGCATGCGCGTCAGCGCGCCGTCGGGGCCGAGGATGTGATCCTGTCCGACGACGTCGGAGAGCTTGTGGGGGCGCAGCCGCTCCGGCAGCGGCCGCGGCGCATCGTGCTCCATCCCCGCCGCGGCGAAGAGGCTCGGGCCTCTGCTTGGGCCTCCCTGCTGGGGACGTTTCGGACTCATCCGCCGAGCGTGACGTTGATCTGCTGGCCGCCGCGCAGCACGGTGATGCGCCAGATGCGGGCGGACTCCCGCGACGCCTTGTCGAGATCGGCGGTCTTGGCGATCTTCTGGTTGTTCACGGCCATGATGACGTCGCCCTTCTGGAAGCCGACATTGGCGGCCGTTGTGCCGTCGCCCGGCTCGAGAATGACGACGCCCTCGGTGTCGGCATCGAGGTGCAGCTCGTCGGCCACCGCCGGCGAGATGTTGGCGACCTTCGCGCCCTGGAACGGCGAGCGGCCGTTGATGACCATCTCGTTGCGCCCGGTGTCCGGTGCGGTCTCCAGCGCGACCGCGACCTTCACCGGCTTGCCGCCGCGCTGCACCTCGATCTGCGCGGAGCCGCCGAGCGGCCGCGTGGCGAAGCGGTAGTCGAAGGCGTTGGGATCATCGACGGTCTGGCCATCGATCGACACGATCAGGTCCGACGACTTGATGCCCGCCTTCGCCGCCGGGCTGTTCGGGACCACCGAGGCGACCAGCGCGCCGGTCGGCGAGCGCAGGCCCAGGCTCTCGGCGATCTCGGGCGTCACCGCCTGCAGCCGCGCGCCGAGCCAGGGGCGCTTCACTGCCTTGCCGCCGCTCTTGGCCGAGGCCACGACGACGCGCACCATGTTCGCAGGAATGGCAAAGCCGATGCCCTGCGAGCCGCCGGATTTGGAGTAGATCGCGGTGTTGATGCCGACCAGACGGCCGTTGATATCGACCAACGCACCGCCGGAATTGCCGGGATTGATCGCGGCATCGGTCTGGATGAAGAACTGATAGTCGGTGATGCCGACCTGCGTGCGCGCCAGCGCCGAGACGATGCCGTGCGTCACGGTCTGGCCGACGCCGAACGGATTGCCGATCGCCAGCACGATATCGCCGACCAGCAGATCGTCGGAATTGGCGAGGTCGAGCGTGACGAACGACTCGCGCGTTCCCTTCAGCTTGAGCACAGCAAGGTCGGTGCGGCTGTCCTTCAGCACGATCTCGGCCTCGAATTCGCGCTTGTCGGACAGCGACACCTTCACCTCGTCGGCGCCCTCGATGACGTGCACGTTGGTGACGACGAGACCCGACTGATCGATCATCACGCCCGAGCCGAGCGAGCGCTGCATCTGCTCCTGCGGTCCGCCCTGCAGGCCGAAGAAGCGGCGGAAGATGGGATCGTCGAGGAAGGGATTGCGGTTCTGCACCACCTTGGCGGCGTAAACGTTGACGACTGCCGGCTGCACCCGCTGCACGATCGGCGCATAGGACAGCCGGAGCTCGGCCTGGGACTGCGGCACGCGCCGGTCCTGGGCCGCGAGCGGAGAGGCGGCCAGCAGGGACAGCAGCAGGACCACGGAAGTGCGAATCAACGTCATGCAAAGAATCCCGGACAATGAGGACTTCGATATAGGCGGAACGGCGGGTGCGGCCAAGCTCAGGCGGTCTGATGCGGCGCTTTGATGGTCTCCGCAACGGGTGCGCAGGACAGCCGTTCCTGGTGCCGCTCGCCCCAGCTTCTGAGAACCTCGATCACCGGCCGCAGGCTCTCGCCGACCTCGGACAGGCTGTATTCGACGCGCGGCGGCACCTCGGCATAGACCTTGCGGACGACCAGCCCGTCGTCCTCGAGCGCCCGCAGCTGCTTGGTCAACATGCGCTGAGTGATGCCGGGCATCAGCCGGCGCAGCTCGCCGAAGCGCTGGCTGCCACCCTGCAGGTGGTAGAGGATCACGCCCTTCCACTTGCCGTCGATCAGGTCGAGCGTGGCTTCGACCGCGCAGCCGGGACGGCGGGTGAAATTCTTCCGTTTCATCGCGTTTTGGCCCAATAGTATCCAAATGGGGACTAGTTCCCCATTTTTACAGTACTTGCTGAAGTGATGCCAGCAGGACAAACAGATCCTATTGCCAAGCCAACCAGGAGGCTGTTCATGAAGGCCGTCGGATACCAGCAGTCGCTGCCCATCACCGAGGACCGCGCGCTGTTCGATTTCGAGACCGCCAAACCCGAGCCGAAGGGACGCGACATCCGCGTCGCCGTGAAAGCGGTCTCGGTCAATCCGGTCGACACCAAGGTGCGCAAGCGCGCCGCACCGCCCGCCGGCGAAACCAAGATCCTGGGCTATGACGCCGCCGGCGTGGTCGAGGCTATCGGCCCGGACGTGAGCCTGTTCAAGCCCGGTGACGAGGTGTTCTACGCCGGCTCGATCCTGCGCCAGGGCACCAATGCCGAATTCCATCTGGTCGACGAGCGCATCGTCGGCCGCAAGCCGAAGAGCCTGTCGTTCGCCGAAGCCGCCGCCCTGCCCCTGACCTCGATCACGGCCTGGGAGCTCTTGTTCGACCGGCTCGGCGCAATCCCCGGCAAGAGCCTCGACGACCGCACTTTGCTGATCACGGGCGCCGCCGGCGGCGTCGGCTCGATCCTGATCCAGCTCGCGCGCCGGCTCACCGGGCTGACCGTGCTCGCCACGGCGACGCGACCGGAGTCGCGCGACTGGTGCCTGAAGCTCGGCGCCCATGCCGTGATCGATCATGGCAAGCCGATGAAAGAGCAGATCGACGCGCTGAAGCTGCCGCCGGTCGCGCTCATCGCGAGCCTCACCCACAGCGACCAGCACTACAAGGCAATCGCCGACTTCATGACGCCGCAGGGCAAGTTCGGCCTGATCGACGATCCCGCCGAGTTCTCGCTCGCCGCCTTCAAGGGCAAGGCGATCTCGATCCACTGGGAATCGATGTTCACGCGCTCCTCGTTCACGACCCCGGACATGATCGCCCAGCACAATCTGCTCAACGACGTGTCCGACCTGATCGACAAGGGCGTGATCCGCACCACCCTTGGCGACAATTACGGCACCATCAACGCGGCCAACCTCAAGCGCGCGCACGCGTTGATCGAGAGCAACACCTCCCGCGGCAAGATCGTGCTGGAGGGATGGAGCTAACTAGCAGGCAACAATGGGCAAAGGCGCACAGGCGGTCTCCTCGCGCGAGATCGCGGGGGCGCCGTGCCCACCATTCCACCGATCGAAAGCATGAGATGGCCAGCAGCCGACGCGCGGTCCGATCAGCGGCCATGAGCGATTGAGACTGGCCGACGGTCCCGTTTCCCCTTAACGAAAGCCGATAGGAACCTCCTCGCGACTGGAACGAACGTCCGTGAGCAGCCTGAAGTCCGCGACCAACCCGCCCGCCGATCACGGCGGGCGCTCCGGATCTCCGCTCGAGGTTCTGCGGATCTTCCTCACGCTCGGCCTGACCTGCTTCGGCGGTCCGATCGCCCATATCGGCTATTTCCGCGACGAGTTCGTCGTCAGGCGGAAGTGGATCGACGAGCATGCCTATGCCGATCTGGTCGGGCTGTGCCAGTTCCTGCCCGGCCCCGCCAGCAGCCAGGTCGGCTTCTCCATCGGGCTGATGCGCGCCGGCTATCTCGGCGCGCTCGCCGCCTGGACCGGCTTCACCCTGCCGTCGGCCGCCATGCTCGTCCTGTTCGCCTATGGTGCGGGCCGATTGAGCGGACCGGTCGGCAGCGGCCTGCTGCACGGGCTGAAGCTGACCGCGGTCGCCATCGTCGCGCAGGCGGTCTGGGGCATGGCGCGCTCGCTCTGTCCCGACCGTGCGCGCGCCTCGATCGCGGTCGCCGCAACGCTCATCATCCTATTCAGCACCGCCTCGCTCGCCCAGATCGGAGCGATCGTTCTCGGCGGACTCGCCGGTCTGTGGCTCTGCCGCGGCGAGGCGGCGCCGTCCGGACACGTCGCGATCCCGGTGTCGCGGACCGTGGGGCTGGTTGCGCTCGCCATGTTCGTCGTCCTGTTGGCGGGACTTCCGCTGCTGCGCGGCGTGACGGGATCGACCGGCATCGCCTTGTTCGATGCCTTCTATCGCTCGGGCGCGCTCGTGTTCGGCGGTGGGCACGTCGTGCTTCCGCTGCTGCGCGAGGCCTTCGTCGGACCTGGCTGGCTGAGCGACGACGCCTTTCTCGCCGGCTACGGCGCCGCGCAGGCCGTACCGGGCCCGCTCTTCACCTTCGCCGCCTATCTCGGCACGTGGTGGCTCCCGAGCCGCACGGGATCATCGGGGCTGCGCTTGGTCTCCTGGGCATCTTCCTGCCTGGCATGCTTGTCCTGCTCGCCGCGCTGCCGTTCTGGGACTCGTTCCGCAAACGCGCCGGCGCCCAGGCCATGATGCGGGGGGTCAACGCTGCGGTGGTCGGTGTGCTGGGAGCGGCCCTGTACGACCCGGTCTGGACAACCACCATCCACAACGCCGCGGATTTTGGCATCGCCCTGATCGGCTTCGTCCTGCTGGTCGCATGGCGCGCGCCGCCGCTCGTCGTGGTCGCGTTCAGCGCCGCTGCCGGCGTCACGGTCGCGCTGGTGTGAGCGGCGCCGCCGTCGCATCACATGGTGGCAAAGCGCCGTGCGCGGCGGCGCCTTGCCACCAGCGAACCGCCGTGCGCGGCTAATTGTGCTTCTTCCAGAATATGCGCGCGCCCTGCACGGATTGCGCGACGTTGATGCGGGCACGCTCGAACGGCGTCACCACGCCGTCCACCTTGGTCTTGTTTTCCAGCTTCTGGACGTGGATCTGACCGCGGACGAGCTGTTGCGCCTCCAGATAGGTCAGCCGTCCGCTCGCGATGCCGTTGTAGATGCGATGTGACTGGTTGTGCTGACGCGCATCAATCAGCGGCGTGCCGCAAGGCTTGCGCCCGATGTCAGCACGAGCAGCAACGCAGAGGCCATGATGGACTTCATTTCACTCTCCTGTGGTTGTCGTCCACTGGCGTGAAGACCTCATTGTTCGCACTTCTCCAGCGAACGGCCGCCAGGATGCGCGCGATCAGCGGTGTCGGCCGTGCCCGCGCCCACACTGCAGCCCCTGTCGGCAGGTGAAGACGAACGCCGTCGCATCGACGGTCCGGCAGAGCCGCATTTCACGCCGCGAGGCGCCTCCGAAAAAAAAACGCGGGTTGCGTGAGCTACCGGTCTTGCAAATCTCACCTTTGGGTGCATGTTCGCCGCGCACTACTTTTGAATGAATCATTTTCAGCAATCATTTGCGACGCATGGCGGCGAGACCTTCGGCCCATCCCAGCGCGCACATCAATGGAGACCGGCCATGAAGACGATTCAGTGGCTCATGCTCACTTTCGCGACGACCATCACCGCAAGCGGCCTTGCCGGCGCCTTCAGCCCGGCCAGCGCCGCCCCTCCACCGCCGGCGAAGAACTGCCCGGCCTTCGGCTGGTCGGAGGGACTGGGTAATTATCTCAAGCCGGACGCCGCCTTCCCCACCTCCGACACCAAGACCATCCCGACGCCGGACTGCAATTTCCATCAATGGTCGTGGGAGGCGTTCGTCTGGGCGACGGCGCTGGTGAAGGATTCGGGCTCCGGCGCCGCCGTCCCGCGGTTCATGACCTTGGCGACGCCCGACGAGTTGCTCGGCAACGCCGAGAATGCCGGCGCACCACGGCCGCGCCCGCTGACGCTGGCGGCCCGTGCCCAGGTCTTCCACGGCACGGCCGGCTTCACCGAAGGCGCCGGCGCCATCGTCGAAGCCGACGGCAACATGCTGGTCGCGCAGAACGGCTATCCCGTCTACGCCTCGGTTCACATGAACCAGAGCTATTTCAGCACGGCGCGCAAGAACCTGATCGCGACCGGTGGCTACCAGAGCCAGCCGGCGGATTCCTCCTTCGCCGTTGGCGATGCGGTGTTCAAGGCGACGTGGCTGCGGCTCGACCCCGGGCAGGCACCGCCTGCGGGCGCCTATACGACCCAGGCGCAGGTGCCGGTGCTGGAGAACAACATCACCCCCGGCCTGATCACGATCCGCCCGGTGCCCGGCAAATTCGTCACCGTGACCGTGGCGCTGATCGGCCTGCACGTGGTCGGCTACACCGAGAACCACCCCGAATTCCTGTGGGGCACGTTCGAGCTGAAGAACAACTCGCCGCAGACGCCGGACAACACCTTTGCGCCATCGGCGAGCCGCTCGGATCCGAAGAGCTACACGCTCTACAAGGGCCGCACGCCGTTCTCACAGGTCAACATCCCGGCTCTGCCCGGCGCCAACCGGCCGCAACTGCGGCTCGATCCGGCGACCCAGAAGCTCACACCGGTGAGCAACGTCGTGCTCGAGAACCAGACCGGCGGCGAGAACCAGCCCAATGGCGTCGGCAACATCTTCGCGATCACGGCGCAAGCCCAGGGCTTTCTCTCCGGCCTGAAAGGCCCGCAATCGACGTTCGCGAACTACGCCCTCGACGGCACGGTCTGGATGCTCCCCAACTCGTATAATCTGAACAGCAACCAGACCAGCGCGGTCGGCTCGGTCAATCTCGCCAACGCCACCGCCGAGACCTTCGTGCAGAACGCCGACAACACGCCGATCAAGAACGTGCTGAATTGCTTCCTGTGCCACAACCCGACGTCCTATTCGTTCCAGACGCCGCCGCCGGCCAAGCTGCCGAACCGGCTGATCGCGCTGAGCCACGTGCTGTCGATCGGCTCACCCTACGAGGTGCCGAACTCGATCTCCGGCCGGCTCCTGATGCGGCCAGATCCGTTCAGGAAGTAGAGCGACGAACCTTGCGCGGCGGCGCCGGCAACGGGGCCGCCGACGGTCATTTCGAACTGATGGCAGATCCCAGGATCTGCCATCAAGCGATTGAACCGACGCCGGTTATCGGCGCGCTCCGAACACTGTGGATGAGCGCGAGGTCAGGACGGCGCGGCAAACCGCTTCGGTCCTTGCGCTGCCTCAGCCTTTGTCTCAGCTCTGGCGACGAAGCCCTTGGCGAGGGCGTGGTAGAGCCCCTCCTCGCAGATGAGACGCGAGGTCGATACCCTTGCCGAGCGCGAGCGGCGTCGTGCCGAAATAGGCGTAGTTGCCCATCAAGGCCAGCGAGGTCAGGCCCGCGGCGATCACGGTGGCGATGACGAGACTCGAGGTCCGCGTCTCGCAGGCGCGGCTCATCTCCTCGATGCCGAACACGATGCCGGCGAGCGGCATGTTGAAGGCGGCCGCGACCCCAGCGGCGGCGCGCCAGCCAGGATCAGGCCGGGCTGGCGGCGCGGCGACAGCCGGCCCAGCGCGAACATGATGGAGGCGCCGACCTGCACCGTCGGACCCTCGCGGCCGACCGAGCCGCCACAGAGCAGTCCGAGCAAGGTCAAAAGCACCTTGCCGATGGCGATGCGGATCGACACCAGCGGGCTGCGCGCTTGTATCCGTCAGGTGCCGTGCGGCGATCGCCTGCGGAATGCCTCTGCCTTGCGCATTGGGGAAGTAGCGCTGGGTCAGATAGACCGACAGCGCGAAGCCGGCGGGCGTCACCACCAGGGACGCGTAGCGCGATTTCGACAGCAGCCAGTTGAAGGCGAGCTGGGCCAAGTCGGCGAGCTCCGCCAGCGCCACCGCCGCGGCGCCTACCACCAGGCCGCCGGCCACGAACAGCACCCGCCGCTGCCACCGCGCCGAGGTCAGCTTGAGCCAACGCTTGCGGCGGGGGGTGATGGTCAGCATGAGCGCAACGGAGTCCGTTCTCTACGCAGGTGCAGCACCCTCGACGAAAATCAGCCGACGGTCCAGCGCCTTCCAGCGCTCGCCCAGAGCTTCGGCGTATTCGGCCGACGCATACCATTCGCGCAGCCGCGCCATCGACGGAAACTCCACGATGATGAGGGTCTTGGCGGGCGGGCCGCCTTCGACCGTCTCGGCGGCCCCGCCCCGGACCAGATAGCGCCCGCCGTATTGCGCGATCGAGCCCGCCGCGCGGGTGCGATAGCGCTCCATCGCCGCGCACCTCGACCTCGGAGATGACGTAAGCCGCCATGGCGGCCTCAGGCGATGGTGTCGAGGATACCGCCTTCGGCGCGCAGCGCGGCGCCGTTGGTGGCGGAGGCCTGCGGCGAGGCGGCGTAGACGACCATGTTGGCGATCTCATCGACGCCGGCGAAGCGCTGCAGCAGCGAGGCCGGCCGGTGCTGCTTGACGAAAGACGAGGCCGCCTCCTCCTCCGACTGCCCGTTCTGGCGGGCGAGATCCTTGACGAAGGTCTCGACGCCTTCCGACATCGTCGGTCCCGGCAGCACCGCATTGACGGTCACGCCGGTGCCGCGGGTCAGTTTGGCGAGGCCGCGGGAGACCGCGAGCTGCGCGGTTTTGGTCATGCCGTAATGGATCATCTCGGTCGGGATGTTCACCGCCGACTCCGAGGAGATGAAGATGATGCGCCCCCAGTTGCGCTTCAGCATGCCCTGCATGTAGGCGCGCGCCAAGCGCACGCCGGACATGACGTTGACCTCGAAGAAGCGGCTCCAGTCCTCGTCGGGAATGTCGAAGAAGTCCTTTGGCTCGAAGATGCCGGCATTGTTGACGAGGATATCGACCTCGGGAAGCGCCGTGACGATGGCGTTGCAGCCTTGGATCTGAGCGACATCGCCGGCGACGCCGCGCAGCTTGGCTGCTGGGACCAGCTGCTTGAGCTTGGCGACCGCCTCATCGACACGGGCTCGGCTGCGACCATTGATGACGACCTCCGCGCCGGACGCGGCAAGCCCCTTGGCGATGGCAAAGCCGATGCCGGCGGTCGAACCGGTGACGAGGGCGGTCTTTCCCGAGAGGTCGATGTGCATGAGCAGCTCTCCGTTGTGCCGAAGGAACGGATGTGGGGCGTCCTCGCGCCAACGCAACGCGCTACATGCAACGCTGATCCCTTCTGATCGATCGTAGCCCGGATGAGCGAAGCGATATCCGGGGCCACACGAGCTGTGCAGGCGAACCCGGATGTCGCTTTGCTCAGCCGGGCTACGGATCCTCAAAATAAAAACGGCGCCCGAAGGCGCCGTTTTGAAACTCGGATCGGAACGACGCTTACGCGGCTTCCGAGGTCTCCTGCACCGGACCGGAGTCCAGGCCCTTGGCATCGACGTCGCGGTCGACGAACTCGATCACGGCCATCGCGGCGTTGTCGCCGTAGCGGAAGCCGGCCTTGATGATGCGGGTGTAGCCGCCGTTGCGGTCCTTGTAGCGCGGCGCCAGGACGTCGAACAGCTTCTTGACCTGGTCGACATCGCGCATCTCCGCGATCGCCTGGCGGCGCAGCGCCAAGCCGCCCTTCTTGCCGAGCGTGACGAGCTTCTCGACGATCGGCCTGAGCTCCTTGGCCTTCGGCAGCGTGGTGACGATCTGCTCGTGCTTGATCAGCGCGGCGCACATGTTGGCGAACATCGCCTTGCGATGCTCGGCGGTGCGGTTGAGCTTCCGATGAACCTTGCCGTGACGCATTGTCTTAGTCCTTCATTTCAATCTGCCGCGACGGTTCGTCGGACATGTTGCTCAGGTGGGCTGCCTGCGTTCGCCCAGAAGTGCGAGTAGCGAATGGCGAGTAGCGAATAGTTCTTCCTATTCGCCACTTCCTACTCGCTATTCGCCACTCCCTATTCGCTCAGTAATGATCTTCGAAGCGCTTGGCCAGCTCGTCGATGTTCTCCGGCGGCCAGCCCGGCACTTCCATGCCGAGATGCAGACCCATCTGGGCCAGCACTTCCTTGATCTCGTTCAGCGACTTGCGGCCGAAGTTCGGGGTGCGCAGCATCTCTGCTTCCGACTTCTGCACGAGGTCGCCGATGTAGACGATGTTGTCGTTCTTCAGGCAGTTCGCCGAACGCACCGACAGCTCGAGCTCGTCCACCTTCTTGAGGAAGGCCGGGTTGAAGGCGAGGTCCGGGATGATCTCCTGGGCGACTTCCTTGCGCGGCTCTTCGAAGTTGACGAAGACGTTGAGCTGGTCCTGCAGGATGCGGGCGGCATAGGCCACCGCATCCTCCGGCGTGATCGCGCCGTTGGTCTCGATCGTCATGGTCAGCTTGTCGTAGTCGAGGATCTGGCCCTCGCGGGTGTTCTCGACCTTGTAGGAGACTTTGCGGACCGGAGAGAACAGGCTGTCGACCGGGATCAGGCCGATCGGCGCGTCCTCGGGGCGGTTGCGATCGGCGGCGACATAGCCCTTGCCGGTCGCGACCGTGAACTCCATGCGGATCTCGGCACCCTCGTCCAGGGTGCAGAGCTGCAGGTCGGGGTTCAGAACGACGATGTCGCCGACGGTCTGGATGTCACCGGCGGTGACCGCGCCCGGGCCCTGCTTCTTCACGACCATCCGCTTCGGGCCTTCGCCCTGCATCTTGATCGAGATGTCCTTGATGTTCAGCACGATGTCGGTCACGTCCTCGCGGACACCGGCGATCGAGGAGAACTCGTGCAGCACGCCGTCGATGTGCACCGACTGCACAGCGGCGCCCTGCAGCGACGACAGCAGGATGCGGCGCAGCGCATTGCCGAGCGTCTGGCCGAAACCGCGCTCCAGCGGCTCGGCAACCACGGTGGCGAAACGGGTCGCGTCGGAGCCCGGCGTGACCTGGAGCTTGTTCGGCCGAATCAATTCTTGCCAATTCTTCTGGATCGTCACTGTTTCACCCATGGGCCAGTCATGGGATCTGACTGACTGGCGTTGGAGAACCGCGCTTCAGATCGCGGCAGTCGAAATGTCTCAAAAGCACGACGAGGCGGACATGCTGTCCGCCTCTTTCAGATTAGACGCGCCGACGCTTGCGCGGACGGCAACCATTGTGCGGGATCGTCGTCACGTCGCGGATCGAGGTGACGGTGAAGCCCGCAGCCTGCAGCGCGCGCAGCGCCGATTCGCGGCCAGAGCCAGGGCCGGCAACCTCGACCTCGAGGGTGCGCATGCCATGTTCCTGGGCCTTCTTGGACACGTCCTCCGCCGCGACCTGCGCGGCATACGGGGTCGACTTGCGCGATCCCTTGAAACCCATCGTACCGGCGGACGACCAGGCAATGGTGTTGCCCTGCGCGTCGGTGATGGTGATGGTGGTGTTGTTGAACGATGAATTCACATGAGCGACGCCGGAGGCGATGTTCTTGCGCTCGCGACGGCGGACACGTGTGGCTTCCTTGGCCATATAAGTACCCTTCTTGAGATCTCAACGCCGCCGTAATGCCAGCGGCTACACCAGAAACGCGAATGGTGAATAGCGAGTAGCGAATAGGGATTTCCCCTACTCGCCATCCGCTATTCGCAACTCGCGAAATTACTTCTTCTTGCCGGCGATCGCCTTGGCCGGCCCCTTGCGCGTGCGCGCATTGGTGTGGGTGCGCTGACCACGCACCGGCAGGCCGCGGCGATGACGCAGGCCGCGATAGCAGCCAAGGTCCATCAGCCGCTTGATGTTGATGCCGGTCTCGCGACGGAGGTCGCCCTCGACGACGTAGTCACGGTCGATGATCTCGCGGATCTGCAGGACTTCCTGGTCGCTCAGTTGGTTGACGCGGCGATCTTCCGCGATCTTCACCTTCTCCACGATCTCACCCGCGATCTTCGGGCCGATGCCATGGATGTACTGGAGCGCGATCAGGACGCGCTTGTTGGTCGGGATGTTGACACCGGCAATACGGGCCACGGACTTCTCTCCTGTCACCGATCCCAGGACGGACCGGCCTTCATTCTCGCTATCTCGGGCAGGTGTCCGCAAACGCGAACAAGACGCCCACCCCTCGATTCGTGGGGCCCGGCATCTCTGGGAAAACCATCCGACTTTGATGCGGGCTTATTAATGGATTCACACGGCGGTCGTCAACCGCCCCTACAAGATTCGATCACCTCGCCGCACGCTTTTTTGCAGCCTTTGCAGAGGTTTTGCGGGTTCCCCTGGTGGCCTTGGCGGCGGGCCTGGCAGCCTTCTTCGAAGCCTTGGAGGCCTTCTTCGGCGTCGTCTTGACTGCCTTTCTTGCGGTCTTGGCGGACTTCTTGACTGCCTTTTTCGCCGGTGCGGCTGCCTTAGGAGCCTTTTTGGCAGCCTTCTTGGCCGATTTTGCCGGCCCCGTCTTGCCCGGTGCCTTGGCGCTGCGCTTGGCCGGGCTCGCCTTCTTGGCCGCCCGGTTACCGCCGGTCTTGCCAACGGCGGCCAGGATCCGACCGATCTCCTCGGTCACCTGCTCGATCGGCATCATGCCGTCGACGGTCGCCAGCATCCGATGGTCGGAATAATAGTGGATCAGGGGTGCGGTCTGGTCGCGGTAGCTGGCCAGGCGCTTGGTGAGGACCTCCGGCGTGTCATCGGCCCGAACAGCTTCGCCGCGCGCGCGGGTCTCGGCGGCCCGGCGCTCGACGCGCTCAAGCAGCACACCTTCATTGACGCGGAGTTCGATCACCGCGTCGAGCTTCATCTGCTTCTGCTTCAACAGCGCATCCAGCGCCTCGGCCTGCGGCACCGTGCGCGGGAAGCCATCGAGGATGAAACCATTGGCCGCGTCGGGCTGCTCGATCCGGTCCGCGATGATGCCGACCACGACCTCGTCCGGGACCAGACCGCCCGCCGCCATGATGTCCTTGGCCTTCAGCCCGATCGGCGTCTGCGCCGCCACCGCGGCGCGCAGCATGTCACCGGTCGACAGCTGGACGATGCCATACTGCTGCACGAGGCGCTGCGCCTGCGTTCCCTTGCCCGAGCCGGGCGGTCCCAGAAGAATGAGTCTCATCGAATTTCGCCCCCCGGCACACGGTGAGCGACCCTCCCGCACACCTTGTTCTTGGCTTTGTGGTTCCCGGGCCGCGATCCGCCGCTATCCGCGGCGGCGCCCCCGCAGCTTCGACTTCCTGATCAGCCCCTCATATTGATGGGCGAGCAGATAACCCTGAACCTGCGCCACGGTATCCATCGTAACGCTGACCACGATCAGAAGCGAAGTGCCACCAAAGTAGAACGGGACGGAAGCGTAGGAAATCAGAATTTCCGGGATCAGACACACGATCGCCAGATAGATGGCGCCGAGCACGGTGATCCGCGACAGCACGTAATCGATATATTCCGCGGTGCGCTCGCCCGGCCTGATGCCGGGGATGAATCCGCCGTGCTTCTTGAGGTTGTCCGCGGTCTCGGTCGGGTTGAACACGATCGCGGTGTAGAAGAAGGCAAAGAACAGGATCAGCGCCAGATACAGCACCAGGAACAGCGGCCGGCCATGACCGAGCTGCGTCGTGATCCACTGGAACCACTCGGGTCCCTTGCCGGCGTTGAAATTGGCGACCGTGGTCGGCAGCAGCAGCAGCGACGAGGCGAAGATCGGCGGGATCACGCCCGAGGTGTTCAGCTTGAGCGGCAGATGCGAGGACTGGCCCTCGAACATCTTGTTGCCGACCTGGCGCTTCGGATACTGGATCAGGAGCCGGCGCTGGGCGCGCTCCACGAACACGATGAAGGCGATCACGGCAACTGCCATCACGATGACAATCAGGATCAGGCCGGTCGACAGCGCGCCCTGACGTCCGAGCTCGAGCATGTTGGCGAGCGCCGAGGGCAGCTCGGCCACGATGCCGGACAGGATGATCAGCGAGATGCCGTTGCCGATGCCGCGCGAGGTGATCTGCTCGCCCAGCCACATCAGGAACATGGTGCCGCCGGTCAGCGTGATCGCAGTGGAGAGGCGGAAGAACAGGCCGGGATCGGCAACGACGTTGCCCGCGCCTTCGAGGCCGACGGCGATGCCGTACGACTGCACCGCGGCGAGAATCACCGTCAGATAGCGGGTGTACTGATTCAGCATCTTGCGGCCAGCCTCACCCTCTTTCTTGAGGGCTTCGAGCTGGGGCGAGACGGTGGTGAGCAACTGAATGATGATCGATGCCGAGATGTACGGCATGATGTTCAGCGCAAAGATCGCCATGCGGTGAATGCCGCCGCCGGCGAACATGTTGAACATGCCGAGAATGCCGCCGGCCTGGGTCCGGAACACCGAGTCCCAGATGTTCGGATCGATGCCTGGCAGCGGAATGTAGGTGCCGAGGCGGTAGACCAGCAGCGCACCGAGGGTGAACCAGATGCGCTTCTTCAGCTCATCGGCCTTCGCGAGCGCGCCGAAATTGAGGTTTGCCGCCAGTTGTTCCGCTGCTGAGGCCATGTCTAGCTTTCTCCCGCCGCCCTTCTTCACCGCATTGGGCCCCGCGAGGGCTCGCAGGGCCGGGCAGACGCCGGATATTATCTGGTGCGCGGGCGCGTTCTGTCCATTGCCCTGCCCTATCCGGCATGCGCCGGAGGCAGGGCAATGACGCAGATGTTACGCAGCCTCGCCTTCGTCCTTGGCTGGCGCCAGGAGCTTGACGGTGCCGCCGGCCTTCTCGACCGCCGCGATCGCCGACTTCGAGGCGCCATGCACCTCGATGTTGATCTTCGCAGTGAGCTCGCCACGGCCGAGCAGACGCACGCCGTCCTTCGGCCGCCGCAGCGCGCCCGACTTCACCAGCGCCTCGGCGTTGATCACGCTGCCGGCGTCGAGCTTCTTGGCGTCGATCGCCTGCTGGATCCGGTCGAGATTGATCTCGACGAAATCGAGCGCGAAGATGTTGTTGAAGCCGCGCTTCGGCAGACGGCGATGCATCGGCATCTGACCGCCTTCGAAGCCCTTGATGCGCACGCCGGAGCGCGCGGTCTGGCCCTTGCCGCCACGGCCCGAGGTCTTGCCCTTGCCGGAGCCGATGCCGCGGCCGACGCGCATGCGCTTCTTACGCGCGCCGGCGTTGTCGGCGATATCGCTGAGCTTCATCGCCCTTCTCCTTACTTCTCGTCGACGATGCGGACGAGATGATGAACCTTGGTGATCATGCCGCGGACCGCCGGCGTATCCGGCAGCTCGGTCACGCGGCCGATCTTGTTGAGCTTCAACCCGATCAGCGTCTCGCGCTGCGAGTGATGCCGGCGGATCGGGCTGCCGATCTGCTCGATCTTGATCGTCTTGGCGCTAGCCATGGTCTTCACTCCGAGTTGCGCCATCCGCAGGACGACGCGCGTTCGTTAGTCGGCTGCTGCCTCGGCATCGCCACCGACGCGGCGGGCCTGCAGAGTCGACACCTTGATGTTGCGGCGCGCGGCAACTGAGCGCGGGCTATCCTGGTGCTTCAGCGCGTTGAAGGTCGCACGCACCATGTTGTACGGGTTCGACGAGCCGATCGACTTCGCCACCACGTCCTGGATGCCGAGCGTCTCGAACACGGCGCGCATCGGTCCGCCGGCGATGATGCCGGTACCGGCCGGAGCCGCACGCAGATAGACGCGACCCGCACCGTGACGACCGAAGATGTCGTGGTGCAGGGTGCGGCCCTCGCGCAGCGCGACGCGGGTCAGGTTGCGCTTGGCGGAGTCGGTCGCCTTGCGGATCGCCTCCGGAACCTCACGTGCCTTGCCGTGGCCGAACCCGACCCGGCCCTTCTGATCGCCGATCACGACGAGCGCCGCAAAGCCGAAGCGCTTACCGCCCTTCACGACCTTCGCGACTCGGTTGATGTGGACGAGCTTGTCGACGAACTCGCTGTCGCGCTCCTCGCGCTCCTTGCGATCGCGACCGCCTCGTTCCCGTTCACCTGCCATGGTGCTATCCAATCTTCTGAGGGGCTCTGACGCCCATATCCATTGATGTTAGAAGCTCAGCCCGCTCTCGCGCGCCGCGTCGGCCAGCGCCTTGACGCGCCCGTGATAGAGATAGCCGCCGCGATCGAACACGACTTCCTTGATCCCCGCCTTCACCGCGCGCTCGGCGAGCAGCTTGCCCACCGCCTTCGCCGCGTCGATGTCGGCACCGGTGTTGCCGGCCGAGCGCATCTCCTTCTCCATCGACGACGCAGAGGCGAGCGTCTCGCCCTTCTGGTCGTCGATGACCTGAGCGTAGATGTGCTTCGACGAGCGGAACACCGACAGACGCGGACGGCCGCCGGCGGAGCGGCGCAGCGACAGCCTCACACGCTGCTTGCGCCGGGCATTCGTAACCTTGGCTCTCGACATGTCCGGCTCCGTTACTTCTTCTTGCCTTCCTTGCGGAAGATGAATTCACCCGCGTACTTCACGCCCTTGCCCTTGTAGGGCTCCGGCGGCCGGTAGGCGCGGATTTCGGCGGCCACCTGGCCGACGCGCTGCGGGTCGATGCCCGTGACCGTGATCTCGGTGGGCTTCGGCACCGCGATCGTGATGCCTTCCGGGATCTGGTAGACGACGTCGTGGCTGTAGCCGAGCGCGAGCTGCAGGTTCTTGCCCTGCATCGCGGCGCGGTAGCCGACGCCGGTGATCTCGAGCTTCTTCTCGAAGCCCTTGGTGACGCCTTCGACCAGATTCGCGATCTGGGCGCGAGCGGTGCCGTACAGCGAACGGGCGCGCTTGGTCTCGGCGCGCGGGGCAACCTTGACCTGGCCGTTCTCGAACTTCACGTCCACGTCGTCATGGACGATGAACTGAAGCTGGCCCTTCGGCCCCTTCATCTTGACGGTCTGTCCATCGACGGAGGCCGTCACACCGGACGGCACCGCCACAGGCTTCTTGCCAATACGTGACATGGCTCAATCCTTCTTAGAACACCGTGAAGAGAACTTCACCGCCGACATTCGCGTCACGCGCGCTATGGTCGGCCATGATTCCCTTCGGTGTCGACAAAACAGAAATTCCGAGCCCGTTGTTCACGCGCGGCAGGTTCTTCACCGAGGTGTAGACGCGGCGGCCGGGCTTGGAGACGCGCTCGATCTCGCGGATCACGGGCTCGCCGTCGAAATATTTCAGCTCGATCTCGATCTCGCTGCGGCCCGACGGATGCTCCAGCGTGGCATAGCCACGGATGTAGCCTTCGGACTTCAGCACCTCGAGCACGCTGGCGCGCATCTTGGAGCCGGGAGTCGAGACCTTCGACTTCGAGCGCATCTGCGCGTTGCGGATGCGGGTGATCAGATCGCTGATGGGATCGTGCGTTGACATGGTGCGACCCTCCTTACCAGCTCGACTTCACGAGGCCCGGGACCAGGCCCTTGGACCCGAGCTCGCGCAGCGCGATGCGGCTCAGCTTGTTCTTGCGATAGTTCGACCGCGGACGGCCGGTCAGCTCGCACCGGTTGCGGATGCGGGTCGCCGACGAATTGCGCGGCATCTCGGCCAGCTTCAGGGTCGCGGCAAAGCGCTCCTCCATCGGCTTGGACTTGTCGGCGATGATCGCCTTCAACCGGGCGCGCTTCGGGGCGGCGTTCTTCGTCATCCGCTTGCGCCGGTTGTTCTTCTCGATTGAACTCTTCTTTGCCATGCTTGGCTCCTGGGTATCCGCGTTTGAGAAGCTGTTCAGCGTCTCACTGCCGGAACGGGAAATTGAATGCGGTCAGAAGGGCACGGGCCTCATCATCGGTCGTCGCGGTGGTGCACACCGTGATGTCCATGCCCCAGCTCTCCCCGGCCTTGTCGAAGTCGATCTCGGGGAAAATGATGTGCTCCTTGATGCCGAGCGAGTAGTTGCCGCGGCCGTCGAAGCTCTTCGGGTTCAGGCCGCGGAAGTCGCGGACGCGCGGCAGCGCGACGTTGATCAGGCGGTCGATGAACTCGTACATCTTGGTCTTGCGCAGCGTGACCTTGCAGCCGATCGGCTGGTTCTCACGCAGCTTGAAGGTCGCAATGGCGACGCGCGAATAGGTCACGACCGCCTTCTGGCCGGCGATCAGCGACAGGTCGGCCGCCGCCGTCTCCGCCTTCTTGCGGTCGTTGACCGCCTCGCCGATGCCCATGTTGAGCACGACCTTGTCGAGCCGCGGCACCTGCATGACGTTGGCGTAGCCGAACTTCTCGGTCAGCTGGCTCTTGATCTGGCGATCATATTCCGTGCGGAGGCGCGGGGTGTAAGCAGTCTCAGCCATCGATCTCAACTCCCGAGCTCTTGGCAACGCGGACCTTCTTGCCGTCCGCCTGAATCTTGAATCCAACGCGCGTCGGCTTGCCGTCCTTACCGACATACGCGACGTTCGACAGGTTGATCGGCGCCTCCTTGGAGATGATGCCGCCTTCCTGGTTCTGGGTCTGCTTCTGGTGACGCTTCACCAGGTTGATACCGCGCACCAGCGCGGTGCCCTCGTCGGGACGCACCTCGAACACCTCGCCGGTGCGACCCTTGTCGCGGCCGGTCAGGACGATCACCTTGTCGCCCTTGCGGATCTTGGCAGCCATCACAGCACCTCCGGCGCGAGCGAAATGATCTTCATGTGGTTCTTGGCGCGCAGCTCGCGCGGCACCGGCCCGAAGATGCGGGTGCCGACCGGCTCCGACTGGTTGTTGATCAGAACGGCCGCGTTGCGGTCGAAGCGGATCACCGAGCCGTCGGCGCGGCGGATGTCCTTGCGGACGCGCACCACGACGGCCTTCATGACGTCGCCCTTCTTCACCTTGCCACGCGGAATGGCTTCCTTGATCGACACCACGATGATGTCGCCGACGGTGGCATAGCGGCGCTTCGAGCCGCCCAGCACCTTGATACACATGACACGGCGTGCGCCGGAATTATCGGCCACGTCGAGGTTGGTCTGCATCTGAATCATTGATGCACCTCGTCCTCTTCATCTGCTGCGCAGGAAAGCTGCGCCTTGTTTGATCCCGAAAGCGAAATGGGCCCTCTTCGACGAGGGCCGCTTCGCGCCTCAGGCGGTTTTCTTGTGCTCGCCCCGGACCACGGTCCAGCGCTTCAGCTTCGAGATCGGCTTGCTCTCCTCGATCCACACCATGTCGCCCGGCTTGAACTCGTTGTTCTCGTCGTGGGCGTGGTAGTTCTTCGAGCGGCGGATGGTCTTCTTGTAGATCGGGTGGGTGAAGCGCCGGTCGACGCGCACGACCACCGTCTTGGCCTGCTTGTCGCTGACGACAACGCCCTGGAGGGTCCGTTTCGGCATGTCGAGCCTCTTACTTCGTCTTGGCGCGCTGCTGCGCGGCGATGGTCTTGATACGGGCGATGTCGCGACGCGCCTCGCGCAGCCGAGCGGTGTTCTCGAGCTGGCCGGTGGCACGCTGGAAGCGCAGGTTGAAACGCTCCTTCTTCAGGTTGACGATCGCATCGTCCATCTGATCGGGGCTCATCGCGCGAATGTCGGCAATCTTCATCTCGGCCATGACCATTACTCCGCAATGCGTTCGACGAAGCGCGTCTTGATCGGCAGCTTGGCGGCCGCCAGCAGCAGCGCCTCGCGCGCGATCTGGGTGCTCACGCCGTCGATCTCGAACATCACCCGGCCCGGCTTGACGCGGGCCACCCACAATTCCGGCGAGCCCTTGCCGGAGCCCATGCGGACCTCGGCCGGCTTCTTCGACACCGGAAGATCCGGGAACACCCGGATCCAGACGCGGCCGGCGCGCTTCATGTGACGGGTCAAGGCACGACGGGCGGCCTCGATCTGGCGCGCGGTGACGCGGTCCGGCTCCATCGCCTTCAGCCCGAACTGGCCGAAGGCCAGCGTCGCGCCCGAGGACGCAACGCCGTGGATACGGCCCTTATGCGCCTTTCGGAACTTGGTCTTCTTTGGTTGCATCATGGCTTTGAGCCCTCAAACCTGTCTTGTCGCGGCTGATCGATCAGGCCGCGTCGCGGCGCGACCGCGGCTGCGAGCTCTCGCCGCCGCCTTCGTTCATCCGCTTGTCCTGTGCCATCGGATCGTGCTCGAGGATCTCGCCCTTGAAGATCCAGACCTTCACGCCGCAGGTGCCGAAAGTGGTGAACGCGGTGGCCACACCGTAGTCGATGTCGGCGCGCAGCGTGTGCAGCGGCACCCGGCCCTCGCGGTACCATTCCATGCGGGCGATTTCCGCACCGCCCAGACGACCCGAGCAGTTGATGCGGATGCCCTCGGCGCCGAGACGCATCGCCGACTGCACGGCGCGCTTCATGGCGCGGCGGAACGCCACGCGGCGCTCGAGCTGCTGCGCGATCGACTCGGCGACCAGGGTCGCATCGAGCTCGGGCTTGCGGATCTCGACGATGTTGATGACGACGTCCGACGAGGTGATGTCGGCGACACGCTTGCGCAGCTTGTCGATGTCGGCGCCCTTCTTGCCGATCACGACGCCCGGACGTGCCGAGTGGATCGTGACGCGGCACTTCTTGTGCGGACGCTCGATCACGATGCGGGCGACGGCCGCCTGCTTGAGCTCCTTGTGCAGGATCTCGCGGATCTTGACGTCTTCATGCAGCAGCTTGCCGTACTCGGCCTTGCCAGCGAACCAGCGCGAATCCCAGGTCCGGTTGATGCCGAGACGCAGACCGATCGGATTGATCTTTTGACCCATCGTATTCTCCCAGCGCCTGCTTTAAGCGCTCGCCTCGACCTGACGGACAATGATCGTCAGCTGCGAAAACGGTTTGAAAACTCGGCCCGAACGGCCACGGCCGCGCGGCGAGAAACGCTTCATCACGATTCCCTTGCCGACGAAAGCCTGCGAAACGACGAGATCGTCGACCTCGAGCTCGTGATTGTTCTCGGCATTGGCGATCGCCGATTCCAGGCACTTCTTGACGTCGACCGCAATCCGCTTGCGCGAGAACTGCAGGTCGGCGAGGGCTGCCGACGCCTTGCGGCCGCGGATCATCTGCGCCACCAGGTTCAGCTTCTGCGGGCTCACCCGAAGCATCCGGGCCACAGCCTTGGCCTCGTTTTCGGGGAGGCTCCGTTCGCGCTTTGGTTTGCTCATCGCTTAATCCTCAAGCCTTCTTGGCTTTCTTATCGCCCGAATGGCCGTGGAAGGTGCGGGTCGGCGAGAACTCGCCGAACTTGTGGCCGACCATCTCTTCGTTGATCGCCACCGGCACGTGCTTCTGGCCGTTGTAGACGCCGAACGTCAGGCCGACAAACTGCGGCAGGATGGTCGAGCGGCGGCTCCAGATCTTGATGACGTCGTGACGGCCGGACGCGCGCGCCGCATCTGCCTTCTTGAGCAGCGACGCCTCGACGAACGGGCCTTTCCAGACTGAACGAACCATGTCCGTCGTTCCTTACTTCTTCCGCTTGTGGCGGCTCAAGAGAATGAATTTGTCGGTCGACTTGTTGGTGCGGGTCTTCTTGCCCTTGGTAGGCTTGCCCCACGGAGTGACCGGGTGACGACCGCCCGAGGTACGGCCTTCGCCGCCGCCGTGCGGATGGTCGATCGGGTTCATCGCGACACCGCGGTTGTGCGGGCGACGACCCATCCAACGCTTGCGGCCGGCCTTGCCGATCGAGGTGTTCATGTGGTCCGGGTTCGACACCGCACCGATGGTGCCGCGGCAACGGCCGTGCACCAGGCGTTGCTCGCCCGAGTTCAGGCGGACGATCACGTAGTCCTGGTCGCGGCCGACGATCTGAGCATACGTGCCGGCCGAACGCGCGAGCTGGCCGCCCTTCCCGATCTTGACCTCGATGTTGTGCACGATCGTGCCGACCGGCATGTTGCCGAGCGGCATGACGTTGCCCGGCTTCACGTCGACATAGTTGCCGGCGACGATGGTGTCGCCGACCGCCAGGCGCTGCGGCGCCAGGATGTAGGCGAGCTCGCCGTCCTGATACTTGACCAGGGCGATGAAGGCGGTGCGGTTCGGATCATACTCCAGCCGCTCGACGGTGGCCGGAACGTCGACCTTGTCGCGCTTGAAGTCGACCGTACGATACGACTGCTTGTGGCCGCCACCGAGGAAGCGAACCGTGATGCGGCCGGTGTTGTTGCGACCGCCGCTCGACTGCTTGCCTTCGGTCAGCGCCTTGACCGGCTTGCCCTTGTAGAGGGCCGAACGATCGACCATCACCAGCTGGCGCTGGCCCGGCGTCGTGGGATTGAATGTCTTCAGTGCCATGGCAGCTCAGCCTTACAGTCCGGTGGTCACGTCGATACGGTGACCCTCTTCGAGGGTCACGATCGCGCGCTTGCTGTCCGATTGCGAACCGAAATTGCCGCGGAACACCTTGGTCTTGCCCTTGCGGACGAGCGTGTTGACGCTCCTGACCTTGACGTCGAACAGCTTCTCGATCGCCTCTTTGATCTGAGGCTTGGTCGCCTTGGCGGCCACCTTGAACAGAACCTTGTTGTGCTCGGAGGCGAACGTCGCCTTCTCGGTCACGACCGGCGCGATGATGATGTCGTAGTGGCGCGGATCAATGGTCTTCATTTGAAGCGCGCCTCCAGCGCATCGATCGCCGCCTTGGTCAGCACGAGCTTCTGACGGCGCAGGATGTCGTAGACGTTGATGCCCTGGATCGGCAGCACGTCCAGGTTCGGGATGTTGCGGGCCGCAGCGGCGAAGCCGTTGTGCAGCTCGGCGCCGTCGATGATCAGCGCGTTGGTCAGGCCGAGACCGGAGAAGTGACCGATCAGCGCCTTGGTCTTCGCCGCCTCGAGGGTGGCGTTCTCCAGCACGACAAGATCACCGTCCTTGGCCTTGGCCGACAGCGCATGCTTCAGCGCCAGCGCACGGACCTTCTTCGGCAGGTCGGTCGCATGCGAGCGCACGACCGGACCGAAGGCGCGGCCGCCGCCACGGAACTGCGGCACGCGGGCCGAGCCGTGACGAGCACCGCCGGTGCCCTTCTGCTTGTACATCTTCTTGCCGGTGCGCCAGATCTCGGCGCGGCCCTTGGCCTTGTGGGTGCCGGCCTGGCGCTTGTTCAGCTGCCACTGAACGCAGCGCTGAATGATGTCGACGCGCGGCTCCAGACCGAAGATGGCGTCGGAGAGCTGGACGGAGCCGGCTTCCTTGCCCTCGAGGGTGGTGACTTTCAGTTCCATTTATGCGCCCTCCTGCACGGCCGGCGCTTCGGCAGCCTGCTCACCCGCGACCTTGAACTTGCCGGGCTTCGGCGCTTCCTTCGGCAGCGGCTTCTTCACGGCGTCGCGCACCGAGATCCAGCCACCCTTGGAGCCGGGCACCGCGCCTTCCACCAGGATCAGGCCACGCTCGACATCCGTCTGCACCACACGCAGGTTCAGCGTGGTGATGCGATCGACACCCATGTGACCGGGCATCTTCTTGTTCTTCCAGGTCTTGCCGGGGTCCTGACGGCCACCGGTCGAACCGATCGAACGGTGCGAGATCGAGACACCGTGCGTGGCGCGCAGACCGCCGAAGTTCCAGCGCTTCATACCGCCGGCGAAGCCCTTACCGACCGAGGTGCCGGTGACGTCGACGAACTGGCCGACGACGAAGTGATCGGCCTGGATCTCGGCGCCGACCGGAATCAGCGAGTCCTCGCTGACACGGAATTCGGCGAGCTTGCGCTTCGGCTCGACCTTGGCGACCGCGAACTGACCGCGCTCGGCCTTCGGCATGTAGACCGTCTTGCGGCTGCCGCTGCCGAGCTGCAGAGCGACGTAGCCGTTCTTCTCGGTGGTGCGGTGACCAACCACCTGGCAATTGCCGAGCTTCAGCACGGTCACGGGGATATGTTCGCCGGTCTCCGTGAAGACCCGCGTCATCCCGACCTTTTGTGCGATCACTCCGGAGCGCATCGGCGTGCATCCTGTTCTTCTCTATGTCCGCGTGAGGTGCGAACGTGAATCCAAAAACTTAGAGCTTGATCTCGACGTCGACACCGGCGGCCAGATCGAGCTTCATCAAAGCGTCGACGGTCTGCGGGGTCGGATCGACGATGTCGAGCAGGCGCTTGTGGGTGCGCATCTCGAACTGCTCGCGGCTCTTCTTGTCGACGTGCGGCGAACGGTTCACGGTGAACTTCTCGATGCGGGTCGGCAGCGGAATGGGTCCGCGAACCTGCGCGCCGGTCCGTTTCGCCGTGTTGACGATCTCGCGCGTCGACGTATCGAGGATACGATGGTCAAACGCCTTGAGACGGATGCGGATATTTTGGCCGTTCATTGCCGTATCTTTCTGTGAGTAGTGAGTGGCGAGTAGCGAACGGCGAATGGATAATCTCCATTCGCCACCCGCCATTCCCTATTCGCTGTTGTTACTCGATGATCGAGGCGACGACGCCGGCGCCGACGGTACGGCCGCCCTCGCGGATGGCGAAGCGCAGCTTCTCCTCCATCGCGATCGGCACGATCAGGTGCACTTCCATCGCGATGTTGTCGCCCGGCATCACCATCTCGGTGCCTTCCGGCAGATGGACGACGCCGGTCACGTCGGTCGTGCGGAAGTAGAACTGCGGACGATAGTTGGTGAAGAACGGCGTGTGACGGCCGCCCTCTTCCTTGGTGAGGATGTAGGCCTCAGCCTTGAACTTGGTGTGCGGCTTGACCGAGCCCGGCTTGCACAGCACCTGGCCGCGCTCGACGTCCTCGCGCTTGGTGCCGCGGAGCAGCGCGCCGATGTTGTCGCCGGCCTGGCCCTGATCGAGCAGCTTGCGGAACATTTCGACGCCGGTGACGGTGGTCTTCTGGGTCGGGCGGATGCCGACGATCTCGATTTCCTCACCGACCTTGATGATGCCGCGCTCGACACGGCCGGTCACCACGGTGCCGCGGCCCGAGATCGAGAACACGTCTTCGACCGGCATCAAGAAGGGCTGGTCGATCGGACGCTCCGGCTGCGGAATGTACTCGTCGACATTGCGCATCAGCTCGAGGATGGCGTCGTGGCCGAGCTTCTTGTCCGAATCTTCGAGAGCGGCGAGCGCCGAGCCCTTGATGATCGGGATCTTGTCGCCCGGGAATTCGTACTTCGACAGCAGCTCGCGGACCTCGAGCTCGACGAGCTCCAGCAGCTCCGGATCGTCGACCATGTCGCACTTGTTGAGGAACACGACCAGCGCCGGCACGCCCACCTGGCGAGCGAGCAGGATGTGCTCACGGGTCTGCGGCATCGGGCCGTCAGCGGCCGACACGACCAGGATCGCGCCGTCCATCTGCGCGGCGCCGGTGATCATGTTCTTCACGTAGTCGGCGTGGCCGGGGCAATCGACGTGCGCGTAGTGACGGTTCTTGGTCTCGTACTCGACGTGCGCGGTCGAGATGGTGATGCCGCGCGCCTTCTCTTCCGGGGCCTTGTCGATCTGGTCGTAGGCAGTGAACGTCGCACCGCCCGTCTCGGCCAGGATCTTGGTGATTGCAGCCGTCAGCGAGGTCTTGCCGTGGTCGACGTGACCGATGGTGCCGATGTTGCAGTGGGGCTTGTTACGTTCAAACTTAGCTTTGGCCATTTGACTCTCCGTTCAGTCGCTCACTTGAGCTCGCGACAATCAGGCAAACTTCTTCTGGACTTCAGCCGACACGTTGGCCGGCGCTTCCGCGTAGTGCGAGAACTGCATCGTGAAGGTCGCGCGGCCCTGGCTCATGGAGCGCAGGTTGTTCACGTAACCGAACATGTTCATGAGCGGCACCATCGCGTTGATGACGTTGGCGTTGCCGCGCATGTCCTGGCCCTGAATCTGGCCACGACGCGAGTTCAGGTCGCCGATGACCGAGCCGGTGTAGTCTTCCGGGGTCACCACCTCGACCTTCATGATCGGCTCGAGCAGAACCGACTTGCCCTTCTGCAGCGCCTCGCGGAAAGCCGCACGAGAGGCGATTTCGAAGGCCAGCGCCGACGAGTCGACATCGTGATACTTGCCGTCGACCAGCGCCACCTTGACGTCGACCACCGGGAAGCCGGCGACAACGCCCGCGCCCAGCACGCTCTCGATGCCCTTCTCGACGCCCGGGATGTATTCCTTCGGAACCGCACCGCCGACGATCTTGGACTCGAACACATAGCCGCCGCCCGGCTCGTTCGGCTCGACCACGAGGCTCACGGCCGCGAACTGGCCGGTACCGCCGGTCTGCTTCTTGTGGGTGTAGTCCACGTTGGCCGGCTTGGTGATACGCTCACGGAACGCCACCTGCGGCGCGCCGATGTTCGCATCGACCTTGTAGGTGCGCTTGAGGATGTCGACCTTGATGTCGAGATGGAGCTCGCCCATCCCCTTCAGGATGGTCTGGCCCGACTCGTGATCGGTCGACACGCGGAAGGACGGATCCTCCGCGGCCAGCTTCGCCAGCGCGACGCCCAGCTTCTCCTGGTCGGCCTTCGACTTCGGCTCGATCGCGATCTCGATGACCGGCTCCGGGAACTCCATCTTTTCCAGGATCACCTGGTTGGACGGATCGCACAGCGTGTCACCGGTGCGGGCTTCCTTGAGGCCTGCAAGAGCGACGATGTCGCCGGCATAGGCTTCCTTGATGTCCTCGCGGTTGTTCGCATGCATCAGCAGCATGCGGCCGATGCGTTCCTTCTTCTCGCGGGTCGAGTTCACGACGCCGGTGCCCGAGGTCAGGACGCCCGAATAGATGCGGCAGAAAGTGATGGTGCCGACGAACGGGTCGTCCATGATCTTGAACGCCAGCAGCGCCAGCGGCTCCTTGTCGTCCGCCTTGCGCACGACCTCGTTGCCCTTGTCGTCGGTGCCCTTGATCGCGGGCACGTCGAGCGGCGACGGCAGATAGTCGACGACGGCGTCGAGCAAGGGCTGCACGCCCTTGTTCTTGAAGGCCGAGCCGCACAGCACCGGATAGAAGGCGCCGGTCAGCACCGCCTTGCGGATCAGGCGTTTCAGGGTCGCCTCGTCCGGCTCGTTGCCGTCCAGGAACGCAGCCAGGGCGTCGTCGTCGAGCTCGACGGCGGCTTCCACCAGCTTCTCGCGATATTCCTTGGCCTGATCGGCGAGATCAGCCGGAATCTCGGCGTAGTCGAACTTCGCGCCAAGCGCCTCGTCGTTCCAGACGATCGCCTTCATCGTCACGAGATCGATGCAGCCCTTGAAGTTGTTCTCCGCGCCGATCGGCAGCTGAATAGCCACCGGCTTCGCGCCCAGGCGATCGACGATGTCGGACAGGCACTTGAAGAAGTCGGCGCCGGTCTTGTCCATCTTGTTCGCGAAGACGATGCGCGGCACCTTGTACTTGTCGCCCTGACGCCAGACGGTCTCGGTCTGCGGCTCGACGCCCTGGTTGGAGTCGAGCACGCAGACGGCGCCGTCGAGCACGCGCAAGCTGCGCTCGACCTCGATGGTGAAGTCGACGTGACCGGGGGTGTCGATGATGTTCAGGCGCTTGCCGTTCCAGAACGCGGTGGTCGCAGCGGAGGTGATCGTGATGCCACGCTCCTGCTCCTGCTCCATCCAGTCCATCGTCGCGGCACCTTCGTGCACTTCGCCGATCTTGTGGCTCTTGCCGGTGTAATAGAGGATGCGCTCGGTCGTGGTCGTCTTACCGGCGTCGATATGCGCCATGATGCCGAAGTTGCGATAGTCTTCGATGGCGTGTTGGCGGGGCATGGGTGTGTTCCCTGATTTCCGTCGGTTTCGCCGTTACCAGCGATAGTGCGAGAAGGCGCGGTTGGCTTCAGCCATCCGGTGCACGTCTTCACGCTTCTTCACGGCGTTGCCCCGGTTATTGGAGGCATCGAGCAGCTCCGCCGAAAGCCGCTCGGTCATCGTCTTCTCGTTGCGGTCGCGCGCGGCCGAGATCAGCCAGCGGATGCCCAGCGCCTGCCGGCGGGTCGAACGAACCTCGACCGGCACCTGGTAGGTCGCGCCGCCGACGCGGCGGGAGCGGACCTCGATGGTCGGCATGACGTTTTCGAGGGCCTGCTCGAACACCGTCAGCGGGCTCTGCTTGGTCTTGGCCTCGATGATGCCGAACGCGCCGTAGACGATACCTTCGGCGACCGACTTCTTGCCGGCGTACATCACCGAGTTCATGAACTTGGTGACAATGATGTTCCCGAACTTCGGATCCGGAAGCACTTCACGCTTTTCGGCTGAATGGCGACGCGACATGTGATCTTGTTCCCGCTTCTCTCGAACGTCTTACTTCGGACGCTTCGCGCCATACTTCGAACGGCGCTGCTTACGGTTCTTGACGCCCTGGGTATCCAGCACGCCGCGGAGGATGTGGTAGCGCACGCCCGGCAAGTCCTTGACGCGGCCGCCGCGGATCATGACCACCGAGTGCTCCTGCAGGTTATGGCCTTCACCCGGGATGTAGCCGATCACCTCGAAGCCGTTGGTCAGGCGCACCTTGGCGACCTTACGAAGCGCCGAGTTCGGCTTCTTCGGGGTCGTGGTGTAGACGCGCGTGCAAACGCCACGCTTCTGCGGCGACTGCTGCAGCGCCGGCACCTTCTTGCGCGACTTCTGCACTTCGCGCGGATTTGCGATCAGCTGGTTGATCGTCGGCATCTTGGCCTTCACCCTTCTCAACGTTCGCACGGAGACCGCGACCGGCTTCCGCAAATTCTGTTCGAGGTTCCCCGCCTCACCGGGCCGTTCGCGCGATCAAAACCCACGCAAAACGAAATCGCGCCAACCGTTCATCGCTGAACGGAAAGCGCTTGACGCCACAGAGGACCGCGATCACCACCAGTCAGCTTGCGCTGGCGGGCGGCCTACCGAGGTCATGCATCCGAAATTGGTCTCAGGAGAACGAGCTCGAGAGATCTAATATCGTTTTGGCATTGCCTAGCTATGATCGACAGCGTTTGAGCGGCATTCGTCGAGGGTGGTGCCCGTCCCACCCTGTTCTGGGTGGTCTGGGTGATCCGTACCGACGCTGGCGAAGCTCACCGCCTGTCGTTGAGTGCCGGCCTTTTATAAGCGGTAAATATCCAAGTCAAGCAAAACGACGCCGCAGGACGCTCAAAGAAGCGCTTCTGGCCGCTGCAGTTTCCGCTCCGACGGTGCCCCCGCGTCCTAAGGTATCTGTAGACCGCAGAGCCCTGCCCGCGCCTGCGCAGTCACCTCTCCAACCCCGGACATATCCAGAGACATTGAAGATAAGGCTTTTTTCGGCTTTGGCCGACAAGGATGGCGCCAAGACGAGGCGCCCGGTGACAGAATATACTGATATTGCGATCATTGGCGGCGGCCTGGCCGGCGCGATCACGGCCGCCATGCTCGGGCGTGCGGGCATCCCGGCGATTCTGGTCGATCCCCATGCGATCTACCCGGCCGACTTTCGAATCGAGAAGATCTCCGGTGCCGGGCAGATCGACCGGTTCCGTCGCACCGGGATCGCCGACAAGGCGTTAACCCAAGCCACCCTGGCCTCGGAGAACTGGATCGCCCGATTCGGCTACGTGCTCGAACGGGCGCCAGTCCAGCAATATGGCATCCCGTACGATACGCTGGTGACGGCCGTGCGTGACGAGATCCGTGGCCCTGTGACGCGAATCGTCGCCAAGGCCGTGGCGATCACGCCAGGCGAGGATCGCCAGTCGGTCGTGCTGTCCAACGGGCAGACGATCTCGGCCCGCCTCGTCGTGCTCGCCAACGGGCTGAACGTTGGGCTGCGGCACATGCTGGGAATCACCCGCAAGATCACCAGCCCCGCGCATTCCGTCTCGATCGGCTTCGACCTGACGCCGGTCGGCCGCGCCGCCTTCCCGTTCCCGGCCATGACCTACTTCCAGGAGCGGGCCAGTGCGCGGGTGCCCTACATCACCCTGTTCCCGATCGGCGAGCGCATGCGGGCGAACCTGTTCGCCTATCGCGAGGTGGATGATCCCTGGCTGCGGGCGATCCGGCGCGCCCCGGTCGAAACGCTGACGACCGCCCTGCCCGGCCTGCGGCGGATCACTGGCGAGTACGCCGTGAGCGGCGAGGTGAAGGTCCGGCCGGCCGATCTGATCACCAACAGCGGATATCGCATGCCCGGCGTGGTGCTCGTCGGCGACGCCTTCTGCACCACCTGCCCCGTCACCGGCACCGGCTCCGACAAGGTGTTCACCGATGTCGAGCGCCTCTGCAACGTCCACATTCCGCGCTGGCTGGCGACTGACGGCATGGGCGAGGCCAAGATCGCGGCCTTCTATGCGGACCCTGTCAAGATGGCCTGCGATGCGTGGTCGCTCGAGAAGGCCTGGAATTTCAGATCCGTCTCGATCGGGACCAGCCCCTATTGGCAGGCGCAGCGCTGGGCACGCTTTGCTGTCTCGCTCGGCCGCGGCACGCGGCAGCGGCTGACGAAGACCATTGCGCCGCTCAACGCTTATTCGTCGTCATCGTCGTCATCATCATCATCATCGTCTTCATCGCTGTCGTCGTCGGCCTGATCGGCCCGACTCGGCTGGTGGCCCTGGTCGTCCCACAGCTTGCGATAGACACCGTTCTTGGCCAAGAGCTCGGCGTGGCTGCCGCGCTCGATCGCCCGGCCGCCGGAGATGACGATGATCTCGTCCATCTCGACCACCGAGGTCAGGCGGTGGGTCGACCAGATCATGGTGCGGCCCTTGGCGACCTTGAGCAGGGTGCGGTTGATTGCGGCTTCCGTGGTCTGGTCGAGCGCCGAGGTCGCCTCGTCGAGCAGCAGCACGGAGGGATTGCGGATGATGGCGCGGGCGATTGCGATGCGCTGGCGCTGGCCGCCGGACAGCGTGTCGCCGCGCTCGCCGACGAGCGTGTCGTATTTCTGCGGCAGGCTCATGATGTAGCGGTGGATCTCGGCCTTCCTGGCCGCCTCCTCCACCTCGGCGTCGGTGGCGCCCTCCTTGCCGAGCCGGATGTTCTCCCGCAGCGACATGTTGAACAGCATGTTCTCCTGGAACACCACGGCCATGCTGCCGCGCAGCGAATCGCGCGTGACCCTGCGGATGTCGACGCCGTCGATGGTGACGCGGCCTTCGTTGGGCACGTAGAGTCGCAGGATCAGGTTGAGCAGCGTGCTCTTGCCCGAGCCCGACGGACCGACGATCGCGATCCGCTTGCCGACGTCGAGCTTGAGGCTCAGATTGTCGAGCACCGGCGTCTCGCTGCCCTCGTACTGGAAGGTCACGCGCTCGAAGGTGATGTCGTGGCTGATGCGGGGCAGATCCGGCGCGCCCGGCCGGTCGGCGCCGCGGGTCGGCTCGTCCAACAGCTCCTGCATGTGCCGGATCGCGGCCGCCGAGGAAATCGACACCGGCACGAAATGCATGACATGGGCGATGTTGTAGGACACCTCCCAGAATGCGCTCTCGAAGGTGACGAAGGTGCCGATCGTGATCTGGCCCTTGGTGGCGAGATAGGCTCCGAGAGCGAGCACGACGAGGTGCAGCAGCAGCACGGAGATCGTGACGGTGCGCTCGACCATGGTCGACAGGAACATCGCATCGGCCATCTTGCGCCGCGCCGCGTCGTTGCGGAAGCTGAACCAGCCGAATACCTTGCGGTGCAGGCTGAAGGCCTTGATGACGGCTTGCGCCGCGATGTTCTCCTGGATCACGCCGAGCAGCGACGCCTCGTTCAGCTTCTGCTCGTAATTGGCCTGAACCGCCTTCGGCGTCAGGATGCGCGGGCCGATCAGGGTGATCGGAAACACCAGCAGCGCGATCGCAGCGAGCTGCCAGTTGAGAAACAGCATCAGAATGATGCCCGCAATCAGCTCGAGGAACGGCAGCACAGCGCTGTTGGCGAAACTCTTCACGACGTTCTCGAACGCCGACATGTCGACCGAGAAGCGCGACAGGATCTCGCCGCGCTTGGTGCGCTGGAAATAGGCGGCCGGCAGGTTCTGCACGTGATCGAACAGACGGGTGCGGACATCCGAGATGACGCAAGCCGCCAGACGCGCATCCCAGCGCTCGTAGAGCACGGCAACGATCGAGGTGAAGATGCCCGCAACGGCCAGCACGCCGAGGATGCGATAGAGCGCCTCGAAATCCTCCTCGCCGAGCGCATCGTCGATCAGGAACTTGAGGCTGAGCGGCATGATGACGTTGAACAGCGTCTCGATCAGGACGCCGATCGACACGAAAGCCAGCATCTTCTTGTATCTGGCGAGCAGCGGCGAGACGAAGCCGTAGATGGTCGCAAGCGCACCGGCGGCCTCGCGGGCCGTGTAGACGACGAGATCCTCGTCGTCGTCATCATCGTCGTCGAGATCGTCGCCCTCGTCCTCGCCGTCCTCATCGTCGTCCTCGTCGGAGGGAGGCGGCGCAGGCTTGCTTGCCTGTGGTGGCTTGGTGGCCTGCGGCGGCTTGGATGCCTGCGGCGGTTTGGCGGCCTGCGACGGCTCGGAGGGCTGCGGCGCTTCAGATGTGTGCTGCGCTTCGGCTGCCAGTGGCGCGTTGGCGGCGAGCGGTGTTTCCGGCGCTTGGGGTGCCTGCGGCGCTTGGGGCGCGGCGGTTCCAGAAAGCCGCTTCGCGATCTCGGCTGCGGCGCCCGCGGCAGCCGCAATTCGCTCGCCGGCAATCCGATCGTCCGCGGCCTGACCGGGCGGCGCCGAGGTCGAATTGGATTTCGAACCTCGTTTCGAGCCTGATTTGGAAGCCGGTCTCGACTCTGACTCTGGTTTCTTGGGCGCCATGCAACCAACCGAAGCAGCGCGGCCGACGAGAGCGCCAGCCTTGCGCGTCAGGCCTTTAACATCTGCACAGCGCCGCGGCCAGCGTCCTCAATCTTCGTCCTCGACCTTGTCGAAGAACGAATACCGCAGGCTGTCGGCGTCGGCGTACCACTGACCGGGCCCCTTGTTGGCCGCGAGCGTCGCAGCCCACACCTCGTCGGTGCAATCGCGGCGGTGCATGGCCAGATCAAACCCGTTGCCGAAGAACAGCTCCGACCACTCCCACCAGGTGCCGAGCTTCTTGACCCCACGCAGCAGGTCGTAGCGGTCGACCAGCGCCGGGGCCATGTCCGAGGTGATCGAGCCGAACACGAGGCCGGTCTTGACGACACGGTTGAGCTCGCGGATCGCGCGCGCAACCTGCTTGTCACCGAGGTGGCAGAGGCTGGTCTCGAACACGAAATCGAACTCACCGGTCTTGAACGGCATGTCGGTGATCGAGCCGAGCTTGTTGTACTTCTTCAGCGCCTTCGGCGTCTTGCCGTGGATGTAGCGGTTGTTCTCTATGCCCCAGGCATCGATGCCGCGCTCGCGGAGCGCTCCCACCAGCTCGCCGCTCGCGGAGCCGGCGACCAGGAGCTTGTAGCCCTTGCCCTTGCCGGCCCGGTTCCAGACGATCTTGATCAGGCTGGTCAGATAGTCCGGATCGGTGAACTGCGACCACGCTTCGCTGTAAGGCCCCTGCCCGCGATAATTGTCGAAATAGTCGCGGTCGATCTTGTCCGACAGCGGCATCTCGGCCTGCGAGCGGGCGCGGCGCAGCCGCATCATCTCGGTCAGGATGATGTCGGTGGCCGCATCTGAGGAATCGAGCAGCCCGTTCAAGGTCGAGTCGAACAGGTAGTCTCCGACCACGACGATACCGGGGTGCTCCTTCGGCTCAGGCCGGTGATTGGTCATGACGTCGCGCACCGGCAGACCGCCGGGCAGCGCGTTGACCGACGACAGCCAGCGATGGATCTTGCCTTCCATGAAGTGCGCGCGCGCATCGCCTAGCGCCGCCGGGAGCGACTTCAGGGCGGCATCGATCAGCTCCTGGTCCGACAGATTGGCGAAGGCGAGCGCATCCGAGCCCGCGATCAGCCAGTTCAGCACGCCGTGCTTGCCGACGTCGTGGCGCGAGCCCTCGTTGTAGATGCAGCAGCCGCCGAACGCCTCCGACATAAACCAGGAGCCCGGAATCTTCTCGCCCCAGAACGGCTCGTCGAACAGGATCGAGACGCGCAGATAATGCGCGGGACGATCGAAATAGGCGATGTGCTTGACCATGGACTGGCGCAGCTTCTCGCCGTCCCAGCCGACCGTCGACAGCCAGGAATGCGGCAGACACACCAACACGAGATCGAACTCGCGCGTCTCCGGCCCCTTGCCGTTCATCATGTTGAGCCGGTAGCGGCCCTGCTCGGTCTTGCCGATGCGGAGCACGCGATGATTGAGTTTGATGTCAGCATCAACCTCCGAGCGAAGGCACTCGATCAGCTGCTCATTGCCGTTCTGGATCGAGTACAGGCCGATATAGTCGTCGATATCCATCACGAAGTTCTTGAGCGCATTGAGGCCGTTGGTGTTGTGGGCCTCGGTCGCGAGGTCGGAGCGCGACATCACCTTGAAGAAGCGCTTGGCCGTGGGATCCTCGACCTCCTCGTCGAGCAGCTCTTCGCAGGTCTTGTAGGCCCAGGGGTGCTCGTTATCGTGGGCGCCGACGCCTTCGTAATATTCGACCGGCGACATTACCTCCGTACAACGCTTGCGGAACGCCTCGACGGCAGCGGCCGTCTTCGGGCCGTACTTGCGGCGCAGCCCGGGCACGTCGTCGAGCAGCTCGCCGTCGAGCTGGACCTGCAGCGCATCCATCGGAATCGTCTGCAGACCGAAATGCTGGATCAGCTCGCGCAGCGGATCAGGGCCGGTCATCGAGTAGTCGTAGATTTCTGCGACACCAGCCTCATACATCGCCGGTGCGGTATCGAACTTGCGCGTCACGATCTTGCCGCCGAGCCGGTCGGATGCCTCGAAGATCGTCACCTTGCAGAGATCGCCGAGTTTGCGCCTCAGGTACCAGGCGCTCATCAGTCCACCCGGACCGCCACCAACAATCGCAAGGTCAAGCATCTAAGTTCCGCCATCTCCGGCTGTCAGCGACGTTGCCGGTCGTCCATATCAGGGGTCCTGCCACCCTCGGGGCTCGATCGGCCATAGCGTACCCGGCCCGCAAAAGATTTGCGCCGGAGCAAATCGGCGCATCGCCACGGGAGTCGACGGAAATCAGCTCAGCGGATCTGATGCTTCCAAGAGCACCTCTGTCCCTGAAGGGAAGATGAACAACGGGGCAGCAGCGCGGCAACAGGAGAAGAAAATGTCAAAAAAAGGCCGGCAACCGCCGGCCTTTTCTACGCGTGATGAACGCACGGCAGACCCCAACACCGTCAGGGTCTGCCGCAATCGTCCGTTTACTCTGCCGGCGGCAGAGCGAGCGGCTGAGGCTCGGGCTGCGCCGGCACGATCGCCGCCTGCTTCTCGCGCTCGTCGAGAATCAGCTTGTCGCGCTTCAAGGCGACTTCGCGGATGCGGGCCATCGAGGCGCCGGTGCCAGCCGGGATCAGACGGCCGACGATGACGTTCTCCTTGAGACCCTCGAGCGGATCGATCTTGCCGTTGACCGCCGCCTCGGTGAGGACGCGGGTGGTCTCCTGGAACGAGGCCGCCGAGAAGAACGACCGGGTCTGCAGGCTCGCCTTGGTGATGCCGAGCAGAACCGGAGTGCCTGTGGCCGGCTTCTTCGCCTCCTCCACGGCCTTCGCGTTGAGCAGGTCGAACTCGATCTTGTCGACCTGTTCGCCCGAGATCATGTCGGTGTCGCCCTGGTCGGCGATCTCCACCTTCTGCAGCATCTGACGGACAATCACCTCGATGTGCTTGTCGTTGATGAGCACGCCCTGCAGCCGGTAGACCTCCTGGATCTCGTTGACCAGATAGGCCGCGAGCTCCTCGATGCCCTTGATCGCCAGGATGTCGTGCGGCGCCGGGTTGCCTTCGACGATGAAGTCACCCTTCTCGACGATGTCGCCATCCTGCAGATGGATGTGCTTGCCCTTCGGGATCAGGTACTCGCGCGGCTCCTCGGTCTTGTCGACCGGCTCGATCGAGATGCGACGCTTGTTCTTGTAGTCGCGACCGAACCGGATGGTGCCGGCGATCTCAGCGATGATCGCGGCATCCTTCGGCTTGCGCGCTTCGAACAGCTCCGCCACCCGCGGCAGACCGCCGGTGATGTCGCGCGTCTTGGCGCTTTCGGTCGAGATACGCGCCAGGATGTCGCCTGGCTTCACCGTCGCACCGACGTCGACAGAAAGAATCGCGTCGACCGACAGCATGTAGCGAGCATCGCCGCCGCGGGCGAGCTTGAGCACCTTGCCGTCCTTGCCCTTGATCACGATCGCCGGACGCAGATCCGCGCCACCGCGCGTTCCACGCCAGTCGATGACCACGCGCTTGGCAATACCGGTGGATTCGTCGAGCGTTTCCGAGATCGACAGACCTTCGGTCAGATCCTCGAACCCGATCGTGCCCTCCGCTTCCGTGAGGATCGGGCGGGTATAGGGATCCCACTCGGCGATGCGCTGGCCGCGCTTGATCATGTCGCCGTCGTCGACGTGCATGCGCGAGCCGTACTGGATACGGTGCGTCGCACGCTCGGTGCCGTCGGGGTCGACGATCGTCACGACCATGTTGCGGACCATCGCGATCAGGTGACCCTCGCTGTTGCGAGCGATCGACTTGTTCCTGATGACCACCTTGCCTTCGAAGTTCGATTCCACGAAGGACTGCTCGTTCAGCTGCGCCGCGCCGCCGATGTGGAAGGTGCGCATCGTCAGCTGGGTGCCGGGCTCACCGATCGACTGCGCGGCGATGACGCCGACAGCCTCGCCATGATTGACCGGCGTGCCGCGCGCCAGATCGCGGCCGTAGCACATCTTGCAGATGCCGTTGACGAGCTCGCAGGTCAGCGCCGAGCGGATCTTCACCTCCTGGACGCCGGCCTGCTGGATGGCGTCGATGTGGCTCTCCTCCATCAGCGTGCCGGCCTTGACCAGCACGGCGTTGGTCGCGGGATCACGCACGTCATCGCAGGGCACGCGGCCCAGGATGCGCGAGCCGAGCGAAGCCACGACCGTGCCGGCATCGACGATGGCGCGCATCTTGATGCCGAGATGGGTGCCGCAATCGTCCTGCGTGATGATGCAGTCCTGCGCGACGTCGACCAGACGACGGGTCAGGTAGCCCGAGTTCGCGGTCTTCAACGCGGTGTCCGCGAGGCCCTTGCGGGCGCCGTGGGTCGAGTTGAAGTACTCGAGAACCGACAGACCTTCCTTGAAGTTCGAGATGATCGGCGTCTCGATGATCTCACCCGACGGCTTGGCCATGAGGCCGCGCATGCCGGCGAGCTGACGCATCTGGGCCGGCGAACCGCGGGCACCGGAATGCGACATCATGTAGATCGAGTTGATGTCGGCATCCGCCCCCGTCGCCGTCTTCTTGGTGACGGAGATTTCCTTCATCATCTCCTTGGCGATCTCTTCGCTGGCCTTCGACCAGGCGTCGACGACCTTGTTGTACTTCTCGCCATGGGTGATCAGACCGTCATTGTACTGCTGCTCGAAATCCTTCGCCAGCGTACGGGTGGTGTCGACGATCTTCCACTTGCCCGCCGGCACGACCATGTCGTCCTTGCCGAACGAGATGCCCGCCTTGAAGGCGTTGTAGAAGCCGAGCGCCATGATGCGATCGCAGAAGATCACCGTCTCCTTCTGGCCGCAGTGACGATAGACCTGATCGATCACGCCCGAGATTTCGCGCTTGGTCATCAGCTTGTTGATGACCTCGAACGTGACGCGCGGATGCTTCGGCAAGAGATTGCCGAGCATGACGCGGCCCGCGGTGGTTTCGATCCAGCGCTTGGCGACCTTGCCGGTCTCATCCATGCCCTCCCAGCGATACTTGATCTTGCTGTGGAGATGGATGGCCTTGGCGTGCAGCGCATGCTCGAGCTCGGCCATGTTGCCGAACGCCATGCCCTGGCCGGGCATGCCTTCGCGCATGATCGAGACGTAGTAGAGACCGAGCACGATGTCCTGCGACGGCACGATGATCGGCTGACCATTGGCCGGATGCAGGATGTTGTTGGTCGACATCATCAGGACGCGCGCTTCCAGCTGCGCTTCGAGCGACAGCGGAACGTGGACGGCCATCTGGTCGCCGTCGAAGTCGGCGTTGAACGCGGAGCACACCAGCGGATGCAGCTGGATCGCCTTGCCCTCGATCAGCACCGGCTCGAACGCCTGGATGCCGAGGCGATGCAGCGTCGGCGCGCGGTTCAACAGCACCGGATGCTCGCGGATGACCTCGTCCAGGATGTCCCAGACCTCGGGGCGCTCCTTCTCGACCAGCTTCTTGGCCTGCTTGACCGTCGTCGACAGGCCCTTGGCATCGAGCCGCGAATAGATGAACGGCTTGAACAGCTCGAGCGCCATCTTCTTCGGCAGGCCGCACTGATGCAGGCGCAGCTCCGGACCGACCACGATGACCGAGCGACCGGAATAGTCGACGCGCTTGCCGAGCAGGTTCTGACGGAAGCGGCCCTGCTTGCCCTTGAGCATGTCGGCGAGCGACTTCAACGGACGCTTGTTGGCGCCGGTGATGACGCGGCCACGGCGGCCGTTGTCGAACAGCGCATCCACCGCTTCCTGAAGCATGCGCTTCTCGTTGCGGATGATGATGTCCGGCGCGCGCAGCTCCATCAGCCGCTTCAAACGGTTGTTGCGATTGATGACGCGGCGGTAGAGGTCGTTGAGGTCGGAGGTCGCGAAGCGGCCACCGTCGAGCGGGACCAGCGGCCGCAGGTCCGGCGGGATCACCGGCACCACGGTCATGATCATCCATTCCGGCTTGTTGCCGGAGTGGCGGAAGGCCTCGACGATCTTCAGACGCTTCGCGAGCTTCTTGTGCTTGATGTCGGAGTCGGTCTCCTGCATCTCCGCACGCAGCGTCTGCTCGAGCTTCTCGAGCTCGAGGCCGCGCAGCAGCTCACGGATGGCCTCGGCGCCGATCATGGCGGTGAAGCTGTCCTGGCCGTATTCGTCCTGCGCCTTGAGGTACTCGTCCTCGGACAAGAGCTGACGGTCCTTGAGCGCGGTCAGACCCGGCTCGAGAACGACGTAGTATTCGAAGTACAGGATCCGCTCGAGATCCTTCAGCGTCATGTCGAGCAGCAGGCCGATGCGCGACGGCAGCGACTTCAGGAACCAGATGTGCGCGACGGGAGCGGCGAGCTCGATATGGCCCATGCGCTCGCGCCGGACGCGCGACAAGGTCACCTCGACCGAGCACTTCTCGCAGATGATGCCCTTGTACTTCATCCGCTTGTACTTGCCGCACAAGCACTCGTAGTCCTTGATCGGCCCGAAGATGCGGGCGCAGAACAGGCCGTCGCGCTCGGGCTTGAAGGTGCGGTAGTTGATCGTTTCCGGCTTCTTGATCTCGCCGTAGGACCAGGACAGAATCTTCTCCGGAGACGCAATCGAGATCCGGATCTGGTCGAAGACCTGAGCCGGCGTCGTCGGATTGAAGAGATTCATAATTTCTTGGTTCATCGTATTCTCCTCGCGGGCCGATCGGGGGTCGGCCGCAAATTCGAAAATCTCTCAACGGGCGCCTTGTCCTGACCCGCGGGGGAAGGCGCCGGCACCCGGCCGTCCGAGACGGCCGGGCCTGACCTCTTGAACTACTCGGCGGCTTCCGACGTCGGCGCCGGTCCGAGCTTGGAGTTGTGCAGGTCGACGTTGAGGCCGAGCGAGCGCATTTCCTTGACCAACACGTTGAACGATTCCGGAATACCGGCCTCGAACGTGTCGTCGCCGCGCACGATCGCCTCGTAGACCTTGGTGCGGCCGGCGACGTCGTCCGACTTCACCGTCAGCATCTCCTGCAGCGTGTAGGCCGCGCCGTAGGCTTCGAGCGCCCACACCTCCATTTCGCCGAAACGCTGGCCGCCGAACTGGGCCTTGCCGCCCAGCGGCTGCTGGGTGACCAGCGAGTACGGGCCGATCGAACGCGCATGGATCTTGTCGTCGACCAGATGGTGCAGCTTCAGCATATAGATGTAGCCGACCGTCACCTTGCGATCGAACGCATCGCCGGTGCGGCCGTCATAGACCGTCGACTGACCGGAGGCGTCGAGGCCGGCGAGCTTCAACATCTCCTCGATGTCGGCCTCCTTGGCGCCGTCGAACACCGGCGTGGCGATCGGCACGCCACGGCTCAGATTGTGACCAAGCTCGATCAACTCGTTGTCGTTGAGCGACTTGATGGTCTCGTCATCGCCGTAGATCCGCTTCAAGGTCTCCTTCAGCGGCTTCACGTCCTGCTTCGACAGGTAGGCATCGACCGTCTGGGCGATGCGCTTGCCGAGGCCGGCGCAGGCCCAGCCAAGATGCGTCTCGAGGATCTGTCCGACGTTCATGCGCGAGGGCACGCCCAGCGGGTTCAGCACGATGTCCGCATGCGTGCCGTCCTCGAGGAACGGCATGTCCTCGATCGGCACGATCTTGGAGACGACGCCCTTGTTGCCGTGACGGCCGGCCATCTTGTCGCCCGGCTGGATCTTGCGCTTCACCGCAACGAAGACCTTGACCATCTTCATCACGCCTGGCGGCAGCTCGTCGCCACGCTGCAGCTTCTCGACCTTGTCGAGGAAGCGCTGTTCCAGCCCCTTCTTCGACTCGTCGTACTGCTTCCGCATGGCCTCGATCTCGGCCATCAGCTTGTCGTTCGGCGACGCGAACAGCCACCACTGCGACTTCGGATACTCGTCGAGCACCGCGCGCGTGATCTTGGTGTCCTTCTTGAAGCCCTTCGGACCGGAGATGCCCTGACGGCCATCCAGCATGTCGGCGAGACGGCTGTAGACGTTGCGGTCCAGGATCGCCTGCTCGTCGTCGCGGTCCTTGGCCAGACGCTCGATCTCTTCCCGCTCGATCGCCAGCGCACGCTCGTCCTTGTCGACGCCGTGCCGGTTGAAGACGCGGACTTCGACGATCGTGCCCTGCACGCCCGGCGGCACCCGCAGCGAGGTGTCGCGCACGTCCGAGGCCTTCTCGCCGAAGATGGCGCGCAGCAGCTTCTCTTCCGGCGTCATCGGGCTCTCGCCCTTCGGCGTGATCTTGCCGACCAGGATGTCGCCGGCGCGCACCTCCGCGCCGATATAGACGATGCCGGCTTCGTCGAGGTTCTTCAGCGCCTCTTCCGACACGTTCGGAATGTCGCGCGTGATTTCCTCCGGACCCAGCTTGGTGTCGCGGGCCATCACCTCGAATTCCTCGATGTGGATCGAGGTGAAGACGTCCTCCTTCACGATCCGCTCGGAGAGCAGGATGGAGTCCTCGAAGTTGTAGCCGTTCCACGGCATGAACGCGACCAGCACGTTGCGGCCGAGCGCGAGCTCACCGAGATCGGTCGACGGACCGTCAGCGATGATGTCGCCCTTCTTGACGATGTCGCCGACCTTCACCAGCGGACGCTGGTTGATGCAGGTCGACTGGTTCGAGCGCTGATACTTCATCAGCCGGTAGATATCGACGCCCGACTTGGTCGGATCGAGATCCTCCGTGGCGCGGATGACGACGCGGGTGGCGTCGATCTGGTCGATCACGCCGGAGCGGCGCGCCGCGATCGCGGCGCCCGAGTCACGGGCCACCACACCTTCCATGCCGGTACCGACGAACGGCGCCTCGGCGCGAACCAGCGGCACGGCCTGGCGCTGCATGTTCGAGCCCATCAGCGCGCGGTTGGCGTCGTCGTTCTCGAGGAACGGGATCAGCGCCGCGGCCACCGAAACGAGCTGCTTCGGCGACACGTCCATGTAGTCGACCTTGTCGGGCGTCATCGGCACGACTTCGCCGGCATGACGGCAGACCACGAGGTCCTCGGTGAAGCGGCCCTTGGCATCGAGCGGCACGTTGGCCTGCGCGACGCGGTAGCGCCCCTCCTCCATGGCCGACAGATACACCACCTCGTCGGTGACCCGGCCATCCTTGACCTTGCGGTACGGCGTCTCGACGAAGCCATACTTGTTGACGCGGGCGAAGGTCGCCAGCGAGTTGATCAGGCCGATGTTCGGACCTTCCGGCGTCTCGATCGGGCAGATGCGGCCGTAATGCGTCGGATGCACGTCGCGCACCTCGAAGCCGGCGCGCTCGCGGGTCAGACCGCCCGGTCCAAGCGCCGACAGGCGGCGCTTGTGGGTGATCTCCGACAGCGGGTTGGTCTGGTCCATGAACTGCGACAGCTGCGACGAGCCGAAGAATTCGCGCACGGCAGCGGCGGCGGGCTTCGCGTTGATCAGGTCCTGCGGCATCACGGTGTCGATGTCGACGCTCGACATGCGCTCCTTGATGGCACGCTCCATGCGCAGCAGGCCGATGCGGTACTGATTCTCCATCAGCTCGCCGACCGAGCGGACGCGGCGGTTGCCGAGATGGTCGATGTCGTCGATCTCGCCCTTGCCGTCACGCAGGTCGACCAGGGTCTTGATGACCGACAGGATGTCTTCCTTACGCAGCGTGCGCTGGGTGTCGGGCGCATCGAGCTCGAGGCGCATGTTCATCTTGACGCGACCGACCGCGGAGAGGTCGTAGCGCTCGGCATCGAAGAACAGCGACTGGAACATCGCCTGCGCCGAATCGAGCGTCGGCGGCTCGCCCGGACGCATCACGCGGTAGATGTCGAACAGCGCATCCTCACGCGTCATGTTCTTGTCGGCCGACAGCGTGTTGCGGATGTAGGGGCCGACATTGACGTGGTCGATGTCGAGCAGCGGCAGGTCCTTGTAGCCCTGCTCGTTCAGCACCTTGAACAGCTTGTCGGTGATCTCCTCGCCGGCCTCGGCGTAGATCTCACCCGTCTTCGGATTGACGAGATCCTCGGCGATGTAGTTGCCGAGCAGCTCCTCGTCCGACATGCGCAGCGCCTTCAGCCCCTTCTCCTGGAGCTGGCGGGCGGCGCGCACGGTGAGCTTCTTGCCGGCCTCGAGCACGACCTTGCCGGTGTCGGCGTCGATCAGGTCGTTCACGGTCGAATAGCCGCGGAACCGGTTGGCGTCGAACGGAACGCGCCAGCCTTCCTTGATGCGCTTGTAGATCAGCTTCTTGTAGAAGGTCGACAGGATCTGCTCGCCGTCGAGGCCGAGCGCGAACATCAGCGACGTCACCGGCAGCTTGCGGCGACGGTCGATGCGCGCGAACACGATGTCCTTGGCGTCGAACTCGATATCGAGCCAGGAGCCGCGATACGGAATGACGCGGGCAGCGAACAGCAGCTTGCCCGACGAATGGGTCTTGCCCTTGTCGTGGTCGAAGAACACGCCCGGCGAACGGTGCATCTGCGAGACGATGACGCGCTCGGTGCCGTTCACGATGAAGGTGCCGTTCATGGTCATGAGCGGAATGTCGCCCATGTACACGTCCTGCTCCTTGATGTCCTTCACCGACTTCGCACCGGTCTCCTCGTCGATATCGAACACGATGAGGCGCAAGGTCACCTTGAGCGGCGCAGCGAAGGTCATGCCGCGCTGGCGGCACTCGTCGACGTCGTATTTCGGCGGCTCGAACTCGTAGCGGACGAATTCCAGCATCGAGGTGCCCGAAAAGTCGGAGATCGGGAACACCGAGCGGAACACCGCCTGCAGGCCCTCATCCGCTCGCCCACCCGTGGGCTCGTCCACCATCAGGAATTGGTCGTAGGACGCCTTCTGAACCTCGATGAGGTTCGGCATCTCCGCGACTTCCTTGATGTGTCCAAAGAACTTGCGAACGCGTTTGCGACCGGTGAATGTCTGCTGCGCCATCGTGGCCTCTCATTTCGTCGCCCGGAGGGGCGAACCTTCCGAAACAGCGGCTGCCACCGCCCCTTCGGGTTGAATTTCGATCCATTTCGAGGATCTGAGGCCCAAAGCCGGAACGGAAACGTCCCAGCTCTGTTCTTCAGACCAGCAAAACGCAAAACGACGCGCGAGGCGCGAGGGCGCACCCGCTCGTCACAACCATCTCGTCACGGACTGCAAAAGCCCGAAATTGCCTATCTCCCAACGGTCTAAAGGCGGAGACGCTACTCCACCGATAACCGGCTTTTCGTGCTGCCGACCCAATATGGGCCGACGATAGCCGAGATTCGAGGGGGAAGCCCCTAAATCTCCACACTTTTCCGTGTTCGGCCCGCAACGGGCGATCCTGTTGCACGCCTTTTGCAGTATCCCGGCCCGACCCGACACCTCTGCAAAAATCTTTTGTCCCGATGATGACCGGGCGATATTACCGCCCGGTCATCATAATCTCTCGAAACCTTCGGACCTGCCTTAGGCCGCCGGAAGGCTCCGCTTGCAATCTTGCGATTACTTGAGGTCGATCTTGGCGCCAGCCTTCTCGAGCTGAGCCTTGATCTTCTCGGCCTCTTCCTTGTTGACGCCTTCCTTGACCGGCTTCGGGGCACCCTCGACCAGGTCCTTGGCTTCCTTCAGGCCCAGGCCGGTGATGGCGCGAACTTCCTTGATGACCTCGATCTTCTTGTCGCCGGCCGAAGCCAGGACAACCGTGAACTCGGTCTTCTCTTCCGCCGGAGCGGCAGCGGCAGCGGCCGGGCCAGCAACCGCGACGGCGGCAGCGGCGGACACGCCCCACTTCTCTTCCAGGAGCTTGGCGAGCTCGGCGGCCTCGAGAACGGTGAGCGAGGACAGGTCGTCGACGATTTTCTGCAAGTCAGCCATTGATCTACTTCCTTAAGATGGTTCGGTTCGAAACCAGGTTTTGAGTGTTTGCGAAGGGCGTCAGGCCGCTTCGCCCTTTGAGGCATGAGCCTGAATGACGCGCGCGACCTTGGCCGCGGGTGCGTTGGCGAGCTGGGCGAGCTTGGTCGCCGGAGCCTGGATCAGGCCGACGAGCTTGCCGCGCAGTTCGTCCAGCGACGGCAGCGAGGCGAGAGCCTTGACGCTGTCGACATTCAGGACGGTTTTACCCATGGAGCCACCGAGGATGACGAACTTTTCGTTCGCCTTGGCGAATTCCATGGCAACCTTGGGCGCCGCGACAGGATCGTTCGAAGTTGCGATCACGGTCGGCCCCTTCAACAGGGGACCGATGCCGACGACGTCCGTGCCTTCAAGAGCAATTTTGGCGAGACGGTTCTTCGAGACCTTCACCGACGCGCCCGCCTGCTTCATCTGCATGCGCAGCTTCTGCATCTGGGCTACGGTGAGGCCGGAATAGTGAGCGACGACCGCGACGCCCGTGGTCTTGAAGACCTCGTGCAGTTCCTCGACCGCCTCTTTCTTTGCCGCTCGTTCCACAGCAAGCTCTCTCCGGTTGGCGGCCTTCGCCCGAAAGCGGGACCGCCGGGTTGCACCCGCCGCCCCACCAAACCTGACCTCCGGACGGAAGAACCCGAGGACACGCAAGGCAAAACGGCGATGAATAGCCTGCCCTTCCGCAAGGCTTTATCGGCCCACGGAGTGTCGAGGTTCGAACCAAACCTGCATGCCACCACGACCAGCGCAGAGGACATGCCGAAATCCGGTCTTCACCCGTCTATGCAGGCCGTATGATTAAGCCATTGAGGAAATTGGACTTCCGCGCCGGCGCCTGCAGTCTCGGACAGGATTCGGAGGGATCGGCGGACCGACCTCCCCTGTGGCATTTCGAGAGCAGAAAGATCCTTCTTTCCTTCCGAGAAATCCAAACGGATATCCTCAAAAGGAATGCTGGCTCCTCTAGACTTTCGGAATGCGCACACGGGCGCGCCAGCAAAAGCCGACCCGCCCGGAAGCCGGTTCTTTAACGGGTGAATGGCGACTTGCCAAGACCCCAAGAGCAAAAATCGCACCAGTTACGTCGGCCAGTCCCGTAGCCCGCATGAGCGTCAGCCAGCGCCCAACGGGCGCAGGCGGAAGCGAGATGCGGGACTCTCGCCAGACCGTCGCGCGGAGAAACCGGCCCCGGAGATCGCTTCCGCCTTCGCCCGAGTGGCTCCGGCGGCGCTCTTCCGGGCTACCCGTCTACCCCTTCGGGCAGGACGCTCCGGCCTCGGCCCAGGCCTTGATCAGCTCGCCGAACTGCTTCTGAGTCCCCGGCGCCGGCGTCCGCCCTGCTCCCGGATTCCAGCCCCAGCCGACCAGTTCGTCCTCAGCCATATGATGAATCAGCTGGGCCATGGTCTTGCCGCCGTTGAGCTTCGGGTCCTTGATCTGGGTGCAGATCTGGCCGAGCGATCGGCCCTGCCAGGCCATCTCGATCGGCGCCAGCTGCCACTTCGGATTGCCGGGCACGCGCGCCGGGTCGAAATTGGCTTCGTGGTGACAGGTCGTGCAGGCGAGCCCGCCGGGCGCGCCCATGCCGGCCTCGCCGCGGACCACCAGCGGCTGGTGCGGAATCATCTTGTCGGTCTGGGTCGGACGATCGCCGGCCGGATGGCAGTTCATGCAGCGCGGCGACTGCAGCACCTTGCCGGCCTCCTCGAACAGCGCCACCGCGCGCTCCTCCCTGTTCTTGATCTTCGCGAAGTCCGCTGCCGGCTTCAGGCCATTGGCCACGCGGGTCGCCTCGGGCGCGGCATAGGCGCGCTGAAGCTCCGGATAGGCCGCGACGGCAACCGCAGCCAGGCAGCCGGCGAGCAACGCCATCGCCCCCGTTCTAACCAGTCTCATGCAGTGTCTCCCGGCCGGATCGGCAATTGCGTGGGGCGCGGCAGGCCGAGCTTCGCCATGGCGTTGGCGACGGCCGGTCCGAGCGGCGGGACGCCGGGCTCGCCTACCCCCGATGGCTTCTCTGTCGACGGCACGATCGCGACCTCGATCTCGGGCATCTCGTGGATGCGCAGCGAGCGGTAGGTATCGAAATTGCCCGACACCGGACGTCCCTCGTCGAGCGGCTGCTGCGCATAGAGGATGTGGCCCAGCGCAAAGCCGATGCCGCCCTCCATCTGGGCGCGGATGATGTCGGGATTGACCGCGACGCCGCAGTCGACAGCGCACCAGACCTTGTGCACGACCGGTCCGTCGGCGCCCATCGACAGCTCGACGACCTGGGCGACGTAGGTGTTGAAGCTCTCGACCACGGCAACGCCGCGGGCGCGGCCCGCCTCGAGCTTGGCGCCCTTCCAGTCCGCGAGCTCGGCGACCGCCTTGAGCACACCGGCGTGACGCGGCTTGTCGGCCATCATCGCCAGTCGCCCCTCCACCGGATCCTGGCCGACGGCTTCGAGCAGCTGATCGACGAACGCCTCGACAGCGTAGCCGGTATGGGTGTGGCCGACCGAGCGCCACCACAGCACGGGCACGCCGACATCGACCTGGTGCAGGTCGCAGCGGAAGTTCGGCACCTGGTACGGGATCTCGTTCGAGCCCTCATAGGCGGTCGCATCGAGACCATTCTTCATGGTCATCGCCTCGAACGGCGAGCCCTTCATGATCGACTGGCCGACGATCGTATCCGACCACGCCACGATCTTGCCGTCGCGAACGACGCCGCGCATGCGATGCAGGCTGAACGGCCGGTAGTAGCCGCCGCGCATGTCGTCCTCGCGGGTCCACACCAGCTTGACCGGACGTCCCGGCCCGATCGCCTTGGCGACCTGCGCCAGCTCCATGGCGACATGGGTCGACTGCTGCGCGCGCCGGCCGAAGCTGCCGCCGGCGAGAATCGTCTTGAGATCGACCTTGGCGATGTCGAGCCCCAGCACCTGCGCGATCACGGCGTGATCAGGCGTCGGAAACTGGCTGCCGTAGCGCGCCGACGCCGTGTCGCCCTTCCAATGGATGAACGCATTGATCGGCTCCATCGGCGCATGGGCCAGATAGGGGAAGACGAACTCGGTCTCGATCAGCTTGCCGCCTTTGGCGATCTCGGCATCGACATCGCCCTCCTGCTTGACCAGCGCGCCCTGCTTCTTCGCACGTGCGCGAAACTCCTCCAGCAATTGCGCCGTGCCGCGCGTCTCCGCCTTGCTGTCGTCCCAGGTGATCTTGAGCAGGTCGCGTGCCGTCTTGGCCGGCCAAAAGCCCTCCGCATAGACGGCGACGCCATTCGGCACCTCCTTGACGTCGACGACGCCAGGCACGGCCTTCGCTGCTGATGCGTCGAAGGAGGCCACCTTGCCGCCGAACCGCGGCGAGCGCGCCACCAGCACGGTCAAGGTCCCCGGATCCTTGATGTCGAGCGTGTACTCGGCCGAGCCGTTCGACTTCGCCACGCTGTCGAGCCGGGTCACGGCGCCTTCCTTGCCGATCAGCTTGAAGGCGGAGGGATCCTTGAGCTGCGGGTTCGCCGGCACCGGCTGTTGCATCGCCTTCGCGGCCAGCGCGCCGAAACCGCTCTGCTTGCCGGAGGGATGTCTAACGATGCCTTTATCGACCGTGATCTCCTCGGCCGGCACCTTCCATTCGTCGGCAGCCGCAGCCACCAGCATCGCGCGCGCGGCGGCGCCGACCTTGCGCATCTGCTCGTAGGAATTGGCGATCGCGCTCGAGCCGCCAGTGCCCTGCACCCCGAACAAGAGATTCTTGTAGAGCACCGGATTCGAGGGCGCATGATCGGCGCGCATCTGCGACCAATCGGCATCGAGCTCCTCGGCCACCAGGGTGGCCATGCCGGTGAACGGGCCCTGTCCGAACTCGATGTGCTTGCAGAGAACGGTGACGGTGTCGTCCTGGCCGATCACCAGAAACGTGTTCGGCGCGATGTTGACGGATTTTGCCGCAGCAGCGTCCTGCGCGTAGGCGACGCCGTTGCGCGCGACATAGGTGGCGAGCACGAACCCAGCGCCGGCTTTCAACAGCGAGCGGCGCGACAAGGTCGCAGCGGCTTCAGATTTCACATGAAGGTTCATGATCAGCCCTCCAGAGTCTTGGCGGCCGAATGAATTGCGGCGCGGATGCGGACATAGCTGGCGCAGCGGCAGATGTTGCCGTTCATTGCGAGATCGATGTCCTGGTCGCTGGGCTTCGGGGTCAGGCTGAGCAGCGCGGCGGCGCTCATCACCTGGCCTGACTGGCAGTAGCCACATTGTGGCACATCATGCGCGGCCCATGCCTTCTGGACGGCAACCGCCTCTTTGCTGGAGAGTCCCTCGATCGTCGTCACCTCGCTCTTCCCGACTGCCGACACCGGCAACGAGCACGAGCGCACGGTCTGGCCGTCGAGATAGACTGTACAGGCCCCGCATTGCGCTACGCCGCAGCCATATTTGGTGCCGGTCAGCCCAACATTGTCGCGAATGGCCCAGAGCAACGGAGTGCCGGGGTCGACATCAACCTGATGCTCCCGCCCATTGATCTTCAAAGTGAACGCCGCCATGGCCCCTCGCTCTATCTGTCGTCCTAACAGCAAGAGTTAGAAGCATTCGAGAATGGTTCGCAATTCACAGAGATGTGCAGTGCGTCAAAATATTTCTGCGCGGGGCGGAACGTTTTGGACGTAGCAGCCCGCATCAGCGTCAGCCACAGCCCGCAAAGGCGAAAGCGACATGGGGGATGGTCCGTCCCGGGTCGTTCCGCTCGCCCGGGCTACGAGCTACTTGACTTGATAAGGCATCATCTCGCCGCCGAAGAACGCTGTGAGATTCGCCACCACGCAGGCCTGCATCGCGACGTGCGACTCCCTGGTGTTGCCGCCGATATGCGGCGTCACCACCACGTTGGGCAGGGAGGTCAGCTCATCCGGCGCATGCGGCTCCGTCTCGAACACGTCGAGACCGGCACCGGCAACGGTACCCTCCTTGAGCGCCGCCACCAGCGCCCGCTCGTCGATGACCGAGCCGCGCGAGATGTTGACGATGTGGCCGTCGGTGCCGAGCTTCTTGAGGAGGTCGGCGTTGACGACGTGGGTGGTCTCGGCGCTGGCGCGGACGGCGATCATCAGCACGGTGCACCATTCGGCGAGCGCATCGAGGCTCGGGAAATATTGATACGGCAGATCGTCATAGCGGGTGCGGTTGAAATAGCCGACCTCAGTCTCGAAGGCGGCTACGCGGCTCGCGATCTTGCGGCCGATCTCGCCCATGCCGTAGACGCCGACCTTGCAGCCGGCGAGACCGGGCGGCGGCTTCATCAGCGGCGATGGTTTTGCGGACGCCCAGCCCCCGTCGCGGACATAGGCGTCTGCCACCGTCAGCCGCCGCGTGGTCGCCAGCATCAACATCACAGCGACGTCTGCGACCGCCGCGGCATTGGCGCCCGGGCTGTGGCCGACGGCGATGTTACGGGCCGCGGCCGCCTTCAGGTCGACGCCGTCGTAACCGGTGCCATAGCAGACGATGGCCCCGAGCGCCGGGAGCCTGTCCATGTCGGCAGCCCCCAGCGGCGTGCCGCCGGCCGTGATCAGCGCCCGGATCCGCGCGACCTCGTCCGCCGGAAACACCTCGTGCGCCGGCTTGCCGCCGCTGTCGAGCAGATCGAACCGATCGGCAAAGCGCTGGGTCAAGGATTTCGGCAGGCGGGAATAGATCAGGACCTTGTCGGGCATGTCGGCCGGTACTCCAAAATGCGAAGGGCGGGATCGATGAACGATCCCGCCCTCCCCAATCTAACCTATGCATGGCCGCTCAGGCGAGCACGGTGCCCGGCTCGACCTTGACGCCCGGGCCCATCGTCGAGGAGACGGCGACGCGCTGGACGTAGGTGCCCTTGGCGCCCGCCGGCTTGGCCTTCACGACCGCATCCGCCAGCGCCTTGATGTTCTCGACCAGCTTGTCCTCGGCGAACGAGGCCTTGCCGACGCCGGCCTGGATGATGCCGGCCTTCTCGACGCGGAACTCGACCGAGCCGCCCTTGGCGCCCTTGACGGCACCGGCGACGTCCATGGTCACGGTGCCGATCTTCGGGTTCGGCATCATGCCGCGCGGACCGAGCACCTTACCGAGACGGCCGACCAGCGGCATCATGTCGGGGGTGGCGATACAGCGGTCGAAGTCGATGTTGCCGTTCTGCACCTTCTCGACCAGGTCCTCCGCGCCGACGACGTCGGCACCGGCGGCCTTGGCTTCGTCGGCCTTGGCGCCGCGGGCGAACACGCCGACGCGGAGCGTACGGCCGGTGCCGTTCGGCAGCATGACGACGCCGCGGACCATCTGGTCGGCATGGCGCGGATCGACGCCGAGGTTGATCGAGACCTCGATGGTCTCGTCGAACTTCGAGACGGCCCGCTCCTTGATCATCTTGATCGCGTCAGCAAGCGGGTAGAGCTTGGTGCGATCGATGCCCTCGCGGGCCTTCTTCAAACGCTTTCCGAGTGCCATGGCGCCTTACCCCGCAACTTCCAGACCCATCGAGCGGGCGGAGCCCTCGACCATCTTCATGGCCGACTCGATCGAGTCGCAATTCAGGTCCTTCATCTTCTTCTCGGCGATATCGCGCACCTGCGCCTTGGTCACCGAGCCGGCCTTGTCACGACCCGGGGCCTTGGAGCCGGACTGGATCTTGGCGGCCTGCTTGAGGAAGTAGGACATCGGCGGGGTCTTCATCTCGAAGGTGAAGGACCGGTCCGCATAAATGGTGATGACCACCGGGATCGGGGTATTCTTCTCTTCCTTCTGGGTCTGCGCGTTGAACGCCTTGCAGAACTCCATGATGTTGAGACCGCGCTGACCCAGCGCGGGGCCGATCGGCGGCGACGGGTTGGCCGCACCGGCCGGAACCTGAAGCTTCAGGTAACCGGTTACTTTCTTTGCCATTATGACTCTCCAATGCGTTCGCGATTCTGCCTGATGCGAACGCAACGCCTTCGGGCGACAAAACCCTCAGGCGAGGTTTGGGACCGTGGTCCGGCGCGCTTGATCCGGCTGGCAAAGCCGGTCACGCCTCCCACGAACGAAATCGCCCCCCGGTTGGGGAGCGAAGGGCGCCCGATACACGAGATCGGACGAAAAGGAAAGCCCGGGACGCCGAGAGACCCGGCAGCCCGGCCCTTAACCGACGATCTTCTCGACCTGGTTGAATTCCAGTTCGACCGGGGTGGCGCGGCCGAAGATCGACACCGCGACCTTGACCCGCGAGCGCGCCTCGTCGATTTCCTCGACCACGCCAGAGAACGAGGCGAACGGGCCGTCGGCGACGCGGACGTTCTCGCCGATCTCGAACGACACCGAGGATTTCGGCCGCTCCACGCCTTCCTGCATCTGGTTCAGGATGCGCATCGCCTCGCCTTCGGAGATCGGCATCGGCTTGTTCTCGGCGCCGAGGAAGCCGGTCACCTTGGGCGTGTTCTTGATCAGGTGGAACGCCTCGTCGGTCAGCTTCATCTTCACCAGCACGTAGCCGGGGAAGAACTTGCGCTCAGCGTCGATCTTGCGGCCGCGGCGCACCTCGGTGACCTTCTCGATCGGCACCAGCACCTGCTCGAACAGGTCCTCGAGATTGCGCTGCTTGGCCTGCTCGCGGATCGACTCCGCGACCTTCTTCTCGAAGTTCGAATAGGCGTGGACGATGTACCAGCGCTTGTCGGAGCTTTGCGTTGCGGTTGCCATCAGTGAATGCCCAGCACGAGGGTGATGAGATAACGGATGATCTGATCGGCGGCGAAGAAGAACACCGAGGCCAGCGCCACCATCACGAACACCATGATCGTGGTGATGGTGACCTCGCGACGGCTCGGCCACGAGACCTTGGCGGTCTCCGAGCGCACTTCCTGCAGGAATTTGAACGGGCTGGTAGCCATCGTCAGGGGTCCGCGTCCGTCATCGGACGATTGAAGAGTTGACTGGGAAAACCGAACAGCCGTCCTTGGCCCACCCTCTTGTCGGAGAGATGAGCCGAATCCACGGGCTCGCTTGTTCGGGGAGTGAAAAGCCGCGCCGGATATCCGCTTTTATCGCGGGCCGGCTGCAGGTTGTCGAGATATCTACTGTCGGGCCGGCCAAAGGTCAAGATATGGGCATGCCGGGCGTCGGCGGCCATACCCGCGTCAGGCCCCCGCCTGGTCCGCCACAACGCGGTTTTTCGCGCAACGGCAGGCCATTTCCGCACCACGGCAGGTTGAGCAGTTGCCGCGACGAAATGCCCGTAGTGGAGCAGCTCCTGCTCTTGCCGGGCCTGCGCCACCCGCTCATTCTCGTCCGCACAAGAACAATCCGGAGGAAACCCATGACCTTTGCCCCGCGCAAGGGACGGACGCGCCTTGCCGCCGTCAGCCTTGCTGCTCTCGGTCTTGCCGCTCTCGCCCTCACCGCCGTCCCTGCCTGTGCCCAGGCCCAAGCCCCGCTCAAGATCGGCGTGCTCAGCGACTTCTCGTCGGTCTATTCGGACATCGGTGGCCAGGGCAATCTCGAGGCCACCAAGCTCGCGGTCGAGGAGTTCGGCGGCAGCATGTTCGGCAAGCCGATCGAGGTGATCAGCGCCGATCCGCAGAACAAGGCCGACATCGCCGCCGCGATCGTGCGCAAATGGTACGAGAACGAGGCCGTCGACATGGTCATCGACATGCCGACCTCGGCCACCGCGCTCGCCGGCATGGAGATGTCGAAGCAGTTCGAGAAGCTGATGATCGTGACGGATGCCGCGAGCTCCGACATCACCGGCAAGTCCTGCTCGCCCTACACCGTACACTGGACCTATGACACCTACGGCAACGCGCACACGGTCGGCAGCGCCATCGTCAAGAACGGCGGCAACACCTGGTTCTTCATCACCGCCGACTATCTGTTCGGCCATTCGATCGAGCGCGACACCGGCGACGTCGTGCGCGCCGCCGGCGGCACGGTGGTCGGCAGCGCCCGCCATCCCCTCAACAACCAGGATTTCTCGTCCTTCCTGCTTCAGGCGCAGGCCTCCAAGGCCAAGATCATCGGCATGGCCAATGGCGGTGGCGACACCATCAACACCATCAAGCAGGCCGCCGAGTTCGGCATCGTCGCCGGCGGCCAGAACCTCGCCGGCATCGTGATGTTCATCTCCGACATCCACAGCCTCGGCCTGAAGCTCGCCCAGGGCCTGATCATCACCGAGGCGTATTACTGGGATCTCAACGACCGCACCCGGGCGTTCGGCAAGAAGTTCTTCGAGCGCATGAAGCGGATGCCGACCATGAACCAGGCGGCGACCTACAGCGCGACCCTGCACTATCTCAACGCGGTCAAGGCAGCAGGCAATCGCGACACCAAGCCGGTGCTCGCCAAGATGCGCGAGACCCCGGTGCGCGACGCCTTCACCGACAACGGCGTCGTCCGCGAGGACGGCCGCATGGTGCACTCGATGTTCCTGTTCGAGGTGAAGAAGCCCGAGGAGTCGAAGGGCCCGTGGGACTATTACAAGGTGCTGGCCGAGGTGCCCGGCGACCAGGTGTTCAGGCCGATGAAGGACGGCAACTGTCCTTATGTGAAGCAATACTGTCCTTATGTGAAGCAATAAGGGGTTGCTGAAATGCATTCGGGGCTCGCGCGTTGCGGGCCCCGGCCTAACCTGTCTCGTCGATTTTTGGCTTAAGTGCTTGATCTCGCTGGCAGGAGTGGAGAGGCTCGAACTCCCAACCCCCGGTTTTGGAGACCGGTGCTCTACCAATTGAGCTACACTCCTAGCGAGCCGGGACAGTGTCGCCGGTTCGCGCGCTTTGAAGCATAGACCTCCCCCCGAATGCAAGGGTGCAATGGGGCAAATCGACTGGTCAGACCACAACTTCCGCGCCAGACTTGATGCAAACCGACAACAGGACTTCAGGGAGAGCCCATGACCCCGCCGACTGCCGCATCCAGCGCGCACCTTTCCGCGCTCCGCTCGCTGACGCCACCGCTGCCGGATGACCGCCCCGAGGCGCTGGGCCTGTCCCAGGCGCGGCTGCAGCGAGCTTCGGATGCGTTCAAGCGCGAGGCCGACAAGGGAACCATCCCCGGCGCCACCCTGCTGGTCGGCCGCCGCGGCCGGATCGGCTGGTTCGACGCCATCGGCCGGCAAGCGCCCGACGCCGACACGCCGATGCGGCCGGATTCGATCTTCCGCATCTTCTCGATGACCAAGCCGATCGTCTCGCTCGGGATCATGATGCTGGTCGAGGACGGCGAGCTGCTGCTGTCCGACCCGGTCGCCAAGTTCATCCCGGAATTCGGCGAGCAGAAAGTGGGCGTCGAGACCGGCGGCAAGCTGGAGCTGGTGCCGATCGCCCAGCCGATGACGGTCCAGGACCTGCTGCGCCACACCTCGGGCCTGGCGTATGAGCACACCGGCACCGGGCCGGTGCACCAGCTCTACCAGCAATCGCGGGTGCGCAGCCGCAAGATCACCAACGCCGAGCACGCGACGATCGTCGCCGGCCTGCCGCTGATCTGCCAGCCCGGCGCCGAGTTCAACTACAGCCGCTCGACCGACATCCTCGGACGCATCATCGAGGTCGTCTCGGGCCAGACGCTCGGCCCCTTCCTCTCCGAGCGCATCCTCGAGCCGCTCGGCATGAAGGAGACCGGCTTCTCCACCGCCGAGGCGAATGCTGGCCGGCTGGCCGAGCCGTTCGCCAAGGACCCGTGGACCGGCGAGACGGTCAACCTGTTCAAGATGACCGAGCAGCCGCTGATGGAATCCGGCGGCGGCGGGCTGGTGGCGACCACGATGGACTACGCCCGCTTCTGCGCGATGCTGCTCAGCAAGGGCAGCCTCGACGGCACCCGGCTGGTCGGCCGCAAGACGCTCGAGCTGATGGCCTCCGACCATCTCGGGCCCCACGTCAAGACCCAGGGCACGCTGCTGTCGCCCGGTCACGGCTTCGGCCTCGGCTTCGCCGTGCGCCGCGAGGCCGGCATCGCGCCATTCCCCGGCTCGCCCGGCACCTTCTTCTGGAGCGGCATCGCCGGCACGTTCTTCTGGATCGATCCGAAGGAGGATCTGTTCTGCGTGTTCATGGCCCAGGCTCCCGGACAGCGCGACTATCTGCGCACGCTGGTGCGCGACGTGGTGTACGCGGCGGTGGAGTGAGGGCGGCGCCCAGCAAATGCTGTCGCCCCGGCGAACGTCCGGACCCATACCGCGTGATCTGTCGAAGGTCATCACTGCCAGTTGCCTGCCTCATGGCGGCCGGTGGTTATGGATCCCGGCGTTCGCCGGGACGACAGTTGAGAGTGTGGCGGCGTCATCGCGCACCACACCCACACCCGTATGCCCCCCTCAACTGATCGTCGCGCCGCCGTCGATCACCATCGTTTGCCCCGTCATGAAGTTACCGGCCGCCGAGCCCAGGAACACCGCAGCACCCGCGATCTCGTCGGGGATGCCGATGCGGAGCAGCGGCGAGCGGGCGGTCGAGGCCTTCAGGTTCTCCGGATTGTCCCACAGCGCTTTGGCGAAATCGGTCTTGATCAGGCCGGGCGCGATGCAGTTCACGCGCACATTGTGCGGGCCGTATTCGCAGGCGAGGTTGCGCGCGAGCTGCATGTCGGCGGCCTTGGAGATCGCGTAGGCACCGAGGAAGGTCGAGCCCTTCAGGCCGCCGATCGAGGAGACGATGATGATCGAGCCGTCCTTGCGCGCGATCATCTGCGGCACGACCATGCTGATCAGCCAGTTGTTGGCGACGATGTTGTTGTCGAGGATCTTGCGGAACTGATCGTCGGAGATGCCGGCGAGCGGCCCGTAATACGGGTTCGACGCGGCGTTGCAGACCAGCACGTCGATCCTGCCGTAGATGCGGTTGGCCTCGTCGACGAGGTTCTGCAGGTTCTCCTTGCTGGAGATGTTGGCGGCGACCGCGGCCGCGGTACCCGCTCCAAATCGCTCATTGAGCTCCTTGGCGACAGCATCGCAGACATCCGCCTTGCGCGAAGAGATCACCACCTTGGCGCCGTGCTCGGCCATGCGTTCGGCAATGGCGAGCCCGATGCCGCGGGTCGATCCGGTGATGACGGCGACCTTGCCGGTCATGTCGAACAGGGTCATTGGGAGTCCTCCTTGGCTTGTTGGAATGTCGTCGGCTCCGACGGCTCATTGTAAGTCCCGTAGCCCGGATGAGCGCAGCGACATCCGGGGTCTCACGTGCTGTCCCGGTGAACCCGCATGTCGCTTCGCTCATCCGGGCTACGGGATGCCTCACGCCAGCTTGCTCGTCGTCAGCTCCGGCCCGGCCGGCTGATGCATCGCCTTGTGCCTTGCATCCGCGATCCACGGCTGCTGATTGACCATTGGCAGGCGCCATGTGCTGGTCTCGCCGGCCACGATGTGGTCGAGCCGGGTCACCGAGCAATTGTCGATGTCGAAGGCCAGCCCCTTCTCGACCAGGCCGCCGAGCGCCAGGCCAACAGCCGCCTTGATGGTGCCGCCATGGCCGACGGCGATGACGTCGCGGCCGGCTTCCGAAACCGTGATGCGCGCAATCGCCGCTGTCACGCGGGTGTACAGATCCATGTAGCTCTCGCCGCCCGGCGCCGGCTCATCGATGTCGGCGAACCAGTGGCTGCCCGCCGGCCGGCTCGCCAGGAACGCGGCGCGGTTCATGCCCTGCCATTGCCCGAGATGCTGCTCGGCAAAAGCGGTCTCCCTGATCATCGCTGCGGGACGCGGGAATCCGGCGGCCCAGATCGCCTCCGCAGTCTGATGCGTGCGCATCAGACTGCTCGCATACCACACCGCGCTGCGCGGCAGGATTTTCGCGACCGCCTCGAACACCTCGCGATCGGAGGTATCGCAGGCGATGTCGGACTGGCCGTAGATGTTGCCGCCGTCGCTGCGCACTGGCGCGTGACGCACCCACCACCAGCGCGTGGTGACGACAGAAGGTTTCGTTCCATCAGCCGACATCGCTCAGACCCTTCCCTCCGCTCGTCTCCCGCTGTACGTGAAGGCCTAGATCGTCTCAAGCCGCTTGGCGATCTCAGCACGTTTGAAACGGCGTTTGAATTCCGTTGCGCGGCACGCAACTGATTACAATTGAAGCAGGAGGAAACATGGGCCGCCTCGAAGGCAAATCCGTCATCATCACCGGCGCCGGCAGCGGCATCGGCCGCGCCGCATCGCTGATGTTCACCAGGGAAGGCGCGCGGCTGATCGCAGTCGATCGCAGCGAAGGCGTCAAGGAGACCGTCGAACTCGTCAAGCAGCAGGGCGGCATCGCGGAGGCCGTGATGGCTGACGCCGGTTCGGAAGCCGACGTGAGCGGCTTCATCGATCGCGCCGTTGCGACCTATGGCAAGCTCGACGTCATCTGGGCCAATGCCGGCATCTCCGGCGGCTTGATCCCGATCGCCGAGCAGACCGTCGAGCACTGGCAGGAGATCCTGCGCATCAACCTGATCGGCCCGTTCCTCGCGGTCAAACACGCGATGCCGCACATGGTGCGGCAGCAGCGCGGCGCCATCGTCTGCACGGCTTCCGTTGCGGGCCTGAAGTCGGGCGCCTCGGGCCATCCCTATGCCGCAAGCAAGGCCGGCGTCATCAGCCTGGTGCAGACCACCGCCTATTCGCTGTCCGGCACCGGCGTGCGCATCAATGCGGTCTGTCCCGGCCTGATCGAGACCGGCATGACCAAGCCGATCTTCGACGGCGCCAAGGAGCGCGGCACCGAAGGCAAGATCGGCCAGCTCAATCCGCTGAAGCGCGCCGGCCAGCCGCACGAGATCGCCGCCATGGGCCTGTTCCTTGCCAGCGACGAGGCGTCGTATGTCAACGGCCAGGCGTTTCCGGTCGACGGCGGCCTCACGGCGTCGATGCCGTATGCGGGGAAACCGATTTAGCCGGGTTGCCGCGCCAAACACCGGTGTCCTCCCGGAGAACGCCGGGACCCATATCCCCTGGCCGGAATGAAGCCCGCAACTGACAGCGACGTCCCTCGCCAGATCACGCGGTATGGGTCCCGGCGTCCGCCGGGACGACAGCTGTTGTTGCCGCGCTACTGCGGCCCGTTCAGCACAGCTGCGCGCAACACACTCCGCTGTCGTTCCCGCGAACGCGGGAACCCATGCCGCGGAATCGCGCGAGCAACGTGGCTGCCGGCTGTCCGTCAGGCGACGTTCCTTTCCGCAGCCGTCATTGCGAGCGCAGCGACGGAGTTCAATCATGATGACCGCGTGCAATCATGCAAAATTCTTCCCGCGACGCCTTCGCGCCCGAGTGATCCCGAATTTCACCGCCCTCTCGCATCGAGGGCGCAGGGAAGGCCAGGCGTCGGCTGACGCCTGCGGCCCGCCTGCGAGAAAAAATGCAGGCGGCAGGTACCACAGGTGCAGCCGGATAACGCCCGGCCTTCCCTGCGCGATGGTCTTCACGCTTATACGCAGTCTGCCTGGTGCGCCGGGCTTGTTGGCCACCATTGCCCGCGCGGCGCGCAAGCGCCGTCGCGAACGTAGCACCAGCATCGGGGTGCCAGCACGCTGCGACTTCACGTCCGCGAACTGCCGTTCGTCCGCGTAGCAAACTACGCTGCGGCATCTCCGCGGCCACCGCCTCCCCGCCTCGCGTGTCGTGACGATCGCGCGCAACGCCCCTCTCGTTGAGGCGGGATGGCGGCAATCAAATCACAAATTCCGAAAAAGCGAAAGTGAAAAATTTAAGCATGGGCCGACGACGGCGCTCATCGCGCTGAAGAACCACACAAACTTTCTTTGTAGGCGCAGCCCTTTCACATCGTCGGATCGCACTCATCATCGCTCCGCCCTGACGTCGCGCATCCGAGTTGCCCGGCGGGCACCGCCGGCGCCTACCTGGGATCATCGATCCGGCGGCAACAGGCTTCGCCGGACAGCCGGCGAGTAGTCGACCGACGTCAGCAGGCGGTCCTCAATCTGGCCGACCATCAGACCATGCTCGGCATGGGTGATGCGCTTGATCTCGGACCATTCCGCATCCGCCATGAAGGCTGCCCACCCCGCTATCTTGGTGGCCTCGTCCGGCCATTCCAGAACGTAGACGAACTCGGTCCGCTCGCCGAACCGGCTCTCCCACATCGCGACGATCTGGAAGCCATGGCGCATGCGCATGATGCGGGCGGCGTGATCGCGAAAACGGGCATGAAACGCCGCCTTGTTGTGCTCGAAGATTTCGTAGATGCGAAGCTGATGGATCATGACGGCTCTCCTTCACGTGGATATGGGCGTTGCACGCCAAGCAGCAAGGCGCGTCACATCATGGTCGCGCGGCGGTCGGCGCCATCGTCGCGGGTACGAAGGCGTAGCCCGGATGAGCGCAAGCGACACCCGGGGTCTCGCGTGCAGCTCGTGTGTCCCCGCATGTCGCTCGCGCTCATGGGGGCTACGGAAAGCGCAACGTCGCCGTGAGCGGCGTTCGGGTTCAAGCGAGGATGTCGCCGCTAGCCGCGTTTTTTCCGGTCGCATCTTCGAACCGGCTGCTCCGAGGCGCCGTCGAACCTCGCAAGCGGACCATTTCGGCTTCGCAAAACCGAAGGATGGATCAGATGTCGAGGATGTCGAAACTGCGGCTGCTCACCACGATCGGGGCCATTGCGGCCGGCGCGGGGGCGACCGGCGCCCATGCACGTCAGCTCAATTTGCCGCCTTGCGAGCTGAGCTCTTGGGGCTCCTGCGGAACCTATGAGCTGCTGCCGCAGCCCTCGCGGCACCGCACCTCCGACACCTCGCCGACCTACATGAAGCAGACCGACCCGCGCTACAGCAGCGCCATGACCGCGGCCGGAGGCGGCGGCGGGGGCGGTGGTGGCGGCGGCGGCCGCTGAGCCCGAAGCTGGTGGGTGGTCGCTGTGTAGCCTGGATGAGCGGTTCGTCCGCCGAAGCCCAACGGGCGAAGGCGGAAGCGACATCCGGAGTCTTCACCGGCAGGAGTGCTGGCCCGCATGTCGCTGCGCTCATGCGGGCTGCCGAACCGCCCGCGCCTTACGCCGCGCCCGCCTTCCGCGCGTAGGCCCAGGCCTGCTTGGTCATCGGCACCATGCGCTTGACCGACTCGATCGCCTTGTCGTTGGCAGCGGTGCCGTCGCGGATGCGGCCGATGATCCCCTGCAAAATGCCGGCGAGCCGGAACAGGTTGTAGGCGAAGTACCAGTTGAGGTCCGGCAGCTTCACGCCGGTGACGCCGCAATAGATCGCGGCCGCCTCCTCCATGGTCGGGATGTTCTTGGCCTTCAGGTCGACGCCGTCGAGGCCCGGCATGATCCACTGCATCAGCAGATAGGTGAAGTCCGCCATGGGATCCCCGAGCGTCGACAGCTCCCAGTCGAGCACCGCGATGACGCGCGGCTCGGTCGCGTGGAAGATCATGTTGTCGAGCCGGTAGTCGCCATGCACGATCGAGACGCGCTGCTGCGCCGGCAAGGTGCGCGGCAGCCATTCGATCAGCTTCTCCATTTCCGGCAGATGCTCGGTCTCGGACGCACGATACTGCTTGGTCCAGCGGTCGACCTGACGGGCAAAATAGTTGCCGGGCTTGCCAAAATCGGCGAGGCCGATTGCGGCGGGATCGTAGGTGTGCAACTTCGCCAGCGTCTCGATCTTGCTCGTGAAGATCGCGCGGCGCTGCGGCGCGTCGACATGCGGCAGGGTCGGATCCCAGAACACCCGGCCTTCCTCCATCGACATGATGTAGAAGGCAGCGCCAATGACGCTGTCGTCGTTGCACAGCGCGTAGGCCTTGGCGACGGGAAAGCCCTGCTTGCCGAGCGCGGCGATGACGCGGAATTCGCGATCGACCGCATGCGCTGACGGCAGGAGCTTGCCGAACGGCTTGCGCCTGAGCACGTAGGAGCGCGCCGGCGTGTTGAGCCGATAGGTCGGATTGGACTGGCCGCCCTTGAACTGCTCGACGGTGAGCGGGCCGGCATAGCCCTCGACATGCTCGGCCATCCACGCCGCGAGCTTGGCTTCGTCGAAGCGGTGCCGCTCCTCGACCGGCTTGGTGCCGGAGAATTCTTCGTCCTTCTTGACGCCGTCGGCCACGACGAACTCCCTTGGGTCATATTGAACGTAGGGTGGGCAAAGCGAAGCGTGCCCACCGCTTTTCTCGGAGACTGGAATGGTGGGCACGCGCCTGCCCGCGCGCTTTCGCGCCCGGGCCGACGCTTTGCCCACCCTACAAGGTCTGCGTCAATGCCGCGGCTCGTTGGCGTACTTCTTCATCTCGAGCCGGGCGATGGCGCGGTTGTGCACCTCGTCCGGGCCGTCGGCAAGACGGAGCGTGCGGATGTTGGCGTAGTCCTTGGCGAGACCCGCATCATCTGACACGCCGGCGCCGCCGAACGCCTGGATGGCGTCGTCGATGATCTTCAGCGCCATGTTGGGGGCAGCGACCTTGATCATCGCGATCTCGCCCTGCGCGGTCTTGTTGCCGACCTTGTCCATCATGTCGGCGGCCTTGAGGCACAGCAGGCGCGTCATCTCGATGTTGGTGCGGGCCTCGCCGATGCGCTGCTCCCACACCGAATGCTCGATGATCTTCTTGCCGAAGGCCTGGCGCGTCATCAGCCGGCGCACCATCTTCTCCAGCGACTCCTCGGCCTTGCCGATGGTGCGCATGCAGTGATGGATGCGGCCCGGACCGAGCCTCCCTTGCGCAATCTCGAAGCCGCGGCCCTCGCCGAGCAGGATGTTCTCTTTGGGCACCCGGACGTTCTCGAGCAGCACCTGGGCGTGGCCATGCGGCGCGTCGTCGAAGCCGAACACCGGCAGCATCTTCTCGACCTTGATGCCGGGTGTGTCGAGCGGCACCAGGATCTGCGACTGCTGCTGATGCTTGGCGGCCGACGGATCGGTCTTGCCCATCAGGATCGCGATCTTGCAGCGGGGATCGCCGACGCCCGACGACCACCATTTGCGGCCGTTGATGACGTAATGATCGCCGTCACGCGTAATGCGGGTTTCGATGTTGGTGGCATCGGACGAGGCCACCGCGGGCTCCGTCATCAGGAAGGCCGAGCGGATCTCGCCGTCCATCAGCGGGCGCAGCCATTTGCGCTTCTGCTCCTTGGAGCCGTAGCGGATGAACACCTCCATGTTGCCGGTGTCCGGCGCCGAGCAGTTGAACACCTCCGAGGCCCAGGAGATGCGGCCCATCTCCTCGGACAGCAGCGCATATTCGAGATTGGTCAGGCCGGCGCCACGGAACTCGTCATCCTCGTGCTCCGACGGCGGCATGAACATGTTCCAGAGGCCTTCGGCTTTCGCCTTGGCCTTGAGGTCCTCCAGGATCGGGATCACCTTCCAGCGATCGCCCTCGGCGTCCTGCTGCTTGTAGATCGGCACCGCCGGGCGGACATGCTTGGTCATGAAGCTGCGCACGCGCTCCAGCCATTCCTGCTGCTTCGCCGACATCGTGAAGTCCATGGGACTCTCCTCAGGGTTTCCTCGAGATTGTTTTGACCGCAGTGTCGGCCCGCCGGATGCATCCGTGCAAGTGTGATCTCGCGCGACACGACCGCGCGAACCGTCGCTGCAGTGCCAAAATGTCGTCTCGCGGAAGCACCGCGATTGACATTCCAGCCGTCTCAAACAATAGTTTCATACAATTGTTTGAAACGCAACTCCCCACCCTGCTTCGTCGTTCGGGAGGACCAGCATGGCGACCGACCAGACCCGGACTGCGATCCTGATCGCCGCCGAGCGGCTCTATGCCGAGCGCGGCTTCTCCGACGTGACCTTGCGCGACATCGTGGCGGAGGCGAACGTCAACCTCGCCGCGGTGAACTATCATTTCGGCTCCAAGGACGAGCTGATCGCCGAACTGTTCGTGACCCGCTCGATCGCGCTCAACCGCGAGCGGCTGCGCGAATTGCGCGCAGCGGAGGATGCCGGCGGCGGCCGCGCCGACATCAGCGACATCCTGCGCGCGCTGGTCGGCCCGATCCTGCGCGGCTGCCTGGGGCCGGAGAACCAGCGTTCGGCGGTGGCGCAATTCATGATCCGCGCCTCGATCGAATCGGTGCCGCCAATCCGCCGCATCAAGAACAAGGAAATCGACCATCTGCGGAAGTTCGCCGCGGCGATGAAGCGCGCTTTGCCCGACAGCTCCGAGGTCGACCTGTTCTGGGGCCTGCATTTTGCGCTGGCGATGGCGCATCACACCATCCGCGAGAGCGAGCGGCTGACCAAGCTCTCCGACGGCCGATGCGACCTCGACGATGTCGAGGATGTGATCGCGCGGGTGGTGCGCGGCGCCGTGCTCGGCTTGACGACGCGCGTACCGGCGGCAAAGTCACAGGCCAAGGTCGCAGCGCGCGAGGCGCGCTAGACCTCGTGCTCCGCTGGATGAGAAGGAAGCTCGCCTGATGACGCAGCGCCTGCGATTGATCATGGCCGTCGCCGCCACGGCGCTCGCGATGGTGACCGCCAGCGAGCCGGTGCTGGCCCGCGGCGCCGCCGCCAGCATCATGAACTCGCCGGGCTATCAGCGCCGCCTGCAGGAATCACGGCAGCAGCTGGGCGCGCCGCCGCGGGCCCCGTTGTTCGAAGCGCCGCACTCCTATTCCCCGTGGAAGGCGAAGCGGCACCGGCATCACCGCCACGCCCACTGATCGTACGCTACACCACGTCCTCTGCTTCAAACTGCAGCCCGGATGAGCGCAGCGACATCCGGGGTCTTCACCGGCGGTAGTGGCGATCCCGCATGTCGCTTTCGTTCATGCGGGCTACGCGGCTACACCACGCCCTGCTGCTTCAACGCCGCGATCTTCGTCTCGTCGTAGCCGAGTTGCGATAGAACGTCCCGGGTGTGCTCACCGAGCAGCGGCGGCGCGCGGTACTCCGTGATCGGCGTGCCCGAGAAGGTGAGCGCATTGCGGATCAGCGACAGCTGCGGCTCGAACGGGTGCTCGACCTTCACCTCCATGCCGCGCGAGCGCACATGCGGATCGGCGAAGACGTGGGCGAAATCGTTGACGGGTCCGCAAGGCACGCCCGCTTTTTCGAGCTCTTCCAGCCAGTGCGCCACCGAGTTCTTCAGGAACAGGCCGGCAAAGATCGCCATGATCTCCTTGCCGTTGACGACGCGGTCGTTGTTCTTGACGAATTTCGGATCGGTGGCGAGCTCCGGCGCCCCTAACACGGCGCAGGTGCGCGCGAATTGCGCATCGTTGCCGACCACCAGCATCAATTCGCCGTCGGTGCAGCGGAACACGCCGGCCGGCATGCCGCCATTGCCCCAGGTGCCGCGGCGCGGCGGCGACTTGCCGTTGACCAGGAAGATCTGGGCGTAGTGCGACAGCGAGGCGATCACGGTGTCGAACAGGCAGACGTCGATGTGCTGGCCGCCGCCGCCATTGACGTCGCGGTGATACAGCGCCGCGAGAATGCCGATCGAGGTATTCATGCCGGTCATGTAATCGACGATCGACGGCCCGACCTTCATCGGCCCCGCCCCCGGCTCGCCGTCCATGTGGCCGGTGACGCTCATCAGCCCGCCCATGGCCTGGAAGATCGCGTCGTAGCCGGCGCGCGGGGCATACGGCCCGGTCTGGCCGAAGCCGGTGACCGAACAATAGATCACGTCCGGGTTGACCGCGCGGATCGCCTCATAGTCGAGGCCGTAGCGCTTGAGATCGCCGACCTTGTAGTTCTCCATGAAGACGTCGCAATCCTTGGCGAGCGCGCGGATGATCTCCTGCCCCTCCGGGCTCGCGATGTTGACGGTCACCGACTTCTTGTTGCGGTTGGCGCAGATGTAAAACGAGTTGTTATTGTTGGCCTTGCCCTCGGGGTCCTTGAGGTAGGGCGGGCCGAAGGCGCGCGCGTCGTCTCCCGTGCCGGGCCGCTCGATCTTGATCACCTCGGCGCCGAGATCGGCCAGCATCTGCGCGGACAGAGGTCCGGCCAGCACGCGCGTCAGATCGAGAATCTTGATGCCAGAAAGCGGCAGGGCCGACATGGAGTTCCTCCGGGAGACTTATTCCTTGTGGCGGATTTGCTCTGCGAGGCACCGCCTGTCACCCGCGGATACACCATTTCGTGCCCCGGAGCACTGCGCTGGCGGCATGCGGCCTTGCCCGGCACAGGATGTCACCCGGATTCGCGAGGCTCACCGAACCGGTAGCACCCATTGGGGAATGCGCCCGCAATCACCGGGGCACGCGCCGACTTTCTTGCTTCGTTTTGTGTGCGACGGGAGTCCAGACACATCCGGACACAGGGAACAAGGAGCCGTTAAGCGTTACAACCACAGCTGGAGACAGGTTTGATGTCTTACCCGGAGCACACCATGACTTCGATCTCTGCCTCCTCGATGAGCGGCTTTTCGCCGCTCGACCTGCTCAAACAGGAGCTCACCAAGGAAGTCTCGGCCGGCAAGGTCAGCTCGACCGACCAGACCGCCTTGTCGTCGGCGCTCGACGACATCGACTCCGCATTGAAGAGCGGCGGCAACAGCTCGTCCTCGTCGTCGACCTCCAGCACGCCGCCCTCGCCCAAGGAGATGCAGTCGAAGATCGACGATCTCATCCAGAGCGAGGTCGACAGCGGCAAGCTCACCTCCGACCAGGCGACCGAATTGAAGAACGTATTCGCCAATGCGTTCTCCGGCGGCGGCGCCGGCGGTCCGCCGCCCGCACCGAGCGACGATGCCAGCAGCGACACCACGTCGAGCACCTCGTCGTCGTCCTCATCGAGCTCATCGTCTCAAGTCGAGGAGCTGTTGAAGAAGCTGCTCGACGCGCTGCAGAGCTCGAACAGCAGCAAGACCTCGTCCTACAGCGCCAGCGGCACCAGCTCGTCGAGCTCGTCCAGCAAGTCGCTGGTGGTCGACTTCTCGGCATGATCCGGCGGTCTCACCATTGTGCCCGCGGTCTATCGCAGCGCTCATGCGGGCTACGTGGAGAAACCGGCGGCGTCACTCCGGCGCATTGAACGTCCGCGCGAAATACACCGGCGCAGCCGTCTTTTTCAGGCGGTAGAGCTGCGCCGGCCGGTTCGGCCCCTTGCGCATCTTGGCGATCGGTTCGATGAGGTCGGCCGACAGCATGCGGGTCCGGAAGGCGCTCTTTTCCAGCGCACGATCCAGCACGACCTCGTAGGTCCGCTGCAGTTCGGGCAAGGTGAATTCCTCGGGCATCAGATAGGCCGGCAGCGAGGTGTACTCGACCTTGTTGCGCAGTCGCTGCACCGCAGCGCGCAGGATCTCCGCATGATCGAAAGCGAGCTTCGGCTTCACGCCGGTCCCGTCAAGCGGAAACCATTGCGCGTCCGCGGCGAGCGCCGTCTCCGCCGCTGACGTCGGGACCAGCGCAAAATACGCGTGGGTCGCCGACCAGCCGCGGGGATCGCGGTTCGCGCTGCCCCAGCTGCCGAGTTGCTCCAGATACGGGCTGACGACGCCGGTCTTCTCGACGAGCTTGCGCCGGGCGCAGGCTTCGAGATCGCGATCCGTGTCGACATCGACGAAGCCGCCCGGCAGCGCGAAAGCGTCCGGGAACGGCTCACCCTCGCCGTGACCGCGGCGCACCAGCAGCACGTGCAGCGCCTCCAGGCGGATCGTGAAGATGACGACGTCGACCGTCGTCAACGGGCGCGGGAAATTAAGCCCGGCCCCGCCTCGCCCGATCTCGCCCGCGCCGCCGCCTGGTTCTTGCCGTCCCGCCATGCCGCCCCCTGACCGCCTTGCCGAATTTTGCCCCTTGACACTAGCACGCTTAGTTGTACTGTCCAACTTACTTAGTTGGCGTAACACACTTACGCCATCAGACGTCAGGAGGCCGCCATGTTCGGCATTCGCTTCATCAAGGCCCAACCCACCACCTACCTCCTCAAATACCGCGCCGGCGCCGTGGTCGAGGAAGGCGCCGGGCTCTCCACCTTCTATTACGGGCCCGCGACCTCGCTGGTCGCGATCCCCATCGGCAGCCGCGACGCCGCCTTCATCTTCCAGCAGATCGCCCGCGACTTTCAGACGCTGACGATCCAGGGCCAGGTCACCTACCGCATCGGTGAGCCGAGGAAGGCAGCGGCGATGCTGAACTTCACCCTCAAGCGCGACGGCAAGACGTACGAGTCGGACGACCCGGAGGAGCTGCCGCAGCGCGTGCTCGGCGCGGTCGAGGTGCTGGCACAGCAGGCGGTCAAGGACATGACCCTGAAGGAGGCACTGCGCGCCTCCGACCGCATTGCCGAGGCGATTACGACCGGACTGAGGCAACGCGCCGACATCGATGCGCTGGGCCTGGAGATCCTCGGCGTCGCCGTGCGCGCGGTGAAGCCGACGCCGGAGACCGCCAAGGCGCTCGAGGCCGAGGCGCGCGAGGCGATTCTGAAGACCGCCGATGAAGCGATCTTCGCGCGGCGCAACTTTGCCGTGGAGCGCGAGCGGGCGATCCGCGAGAGCGAACTCGACACCGAGATTGCCGTCGAGCAGAAGAAGCGCTCGATCCGCGAGACGCAGATGGATGCGGAGGCCAGCGTCGCCGCGAAGAAGAACGAGCTGCGCGAGGCCGGCATGGTCGCCGACATCGGGCTGGAGGCCAAGCGCAAGGACTTCGTCGCGCTGAATGCGTCGAACACCCGCACTTTGGCCGATGCCGAAGCCTATCGCGTCGGCGCGCTGATGAAGATCTTCGAGGGCGTCGACACCCGCGTGATCCAGGCGCTGGCCGCCACCGGCATGCAGCCGGGCCAGTTGATCGCGCAGGCGTTCTCGGGGCTCGCCGAGAAGGCCGAGAAGATCGGGCAGTTGAATGTCTCGCCGGAGCTGCTGAACAGCCTGATGCAGAAGCCCGCGGAGGCCGCCCGTGTCCGGCAATGACCGCAAGGTGGTGCTGGTCACGCGAAGGACGCGGCTCGAGGAGCTGATCGCAAGGTTCCTCACCGCGGACCAGGCCCGCTTCTATGTCGAGCATCTCGGTGCCGACTTCTCCGACTATGAGCGCGAGCACGCGGCCTACCAGGCCGCGCGCTTGACCAGCGTCCAGACGCTGGAACGCTGGGGCCGCTACCAGATCGTCGACCGCAGCTTCCTGCCGAACTTCCTGTTCGGCCCGGCCGACATCGTCGCGGCGCTCGGCCCGGACGGCCTCGTCGCCAACACGATGAAATATCTCGACGGCCAGCCGTTGCTCGGCCTGAACCCGGACGCGGCCCGGCATGACGGCGTGCTGCTGCCGTTCGCGCCGGAGAACCTCGCGAGCCTGCTGCCCGAGGTCGCCGCCGACAAGCGCGCCGCCAAGGCGGTGACCATGGCACGCGCAAGCCTCGCCGACGGCCAGGTGCTGCATGCCGTCAACGACCTCTTCATCGGCGCGCGCACCCATGTCTCGGCCCGTTACGAGATCGCGACGCGCGACGGCCATGAGCGGCAGTCCTCCAGCGGCCTGATCGTGGCAACGGGGCTCGGCTCGACCGCCTGGTTCAAGAGCATCGTCACCGCCGCGCTCGCCATCGCCGGCAGCTTCGGTGGCCGCACGACGGGCGGCGACTACACTCCCCTGCCCTGGGACGCCCGCGCGCTTCGTTTCGCCGTGCGCGAGCCGTTCCCGAGCAAGACCTCGCAGACCTCCCTGGTCTGCGGAGGCCTCAGGGGCGCAGAGACCCTGCGCCTGCGCTCGCTGATGCCGGAGAACGGCGTCATCTTCTCCGACGGCATCGAGGCCGACCATCTCGACTTCAACGCCGGGACCGAGGCGGTAATCGGGATTGCCGAGCGACAGGGGCGGTTGATCGTGTAGTTCGGTCCCGCAGGTCGCGTCGTTGGCAGCGTAACGTGCTCTTGCCGCGTCATTGCGAGCGCAGCGACGCAATCCAGACTTGTCTCTGTGGAAAGATTCTGGATTGCTTTGCTTCGCTCGCAATGACGGAGGAAAGACCAAGCGTCCATCTTCCACATGTCGTCGCTGCGGGCGCGCGGCCGTAGGGTGAGCAAAGCGGCCGCCGAAGGCGGCAGCGTGCCCATCGTGGATCGGCGCGCTCGACGGCGAAGATGGTGCGCACGGCGCAATCCCGATCTGGGTCGTGGACAGAGCACGGCTGCGGCTTTGCCCACCCTACGGCCGTTACGCCCGCGCAAACACCAGCACGCCGTTCGCCGGGATCGTCACCATCGCCGAGCACGGCTGGCTGTGCAGCGCCGGGCCGCCTGCGATCACAGCGCCATTGTTGCCGACCACGCCCGGATTGACCCAATTGTCGTAGACGTCGCTGTTGAACACCTCTTTCCACTGCCCGGCCGCCGGAAAGCCGATGGCGTAGTCGCGCCATGGCGTCTCGCTCAGGCTCACGATCACGACGACGTCGTCGCCCTGGCCATCCCAGCGGTGAAAGGCGAGCACGCGGTTGCCGTCATGGACGTGGACGATGGCGCAGCCTTCGGCGGTCAGCGCCGGATGGGTGCGGCGGATCGCGATCAGTTCGCTGGTAAAGCGCATCGCATCGGCGGTGATCTTGTCCTCGCCGTCAAGCAGCGCCCAACTGATCGTTGTGTCGGGGTTCGGCGTGTCGCTCCATGGTCTGTCCTCGAACAGTTCCTGGCCCATGAACAGCATCGGGATGCCCGGCGCGGTCAGCAACAGGCCCGTGGCGACGCGGCTGCGGCTGCGCGCATACCAGCAGCGGCTGTCGACGGGATCGGCGAGGCGCGGGATGCGCGGCTCGCGGCCGGCATAGACGATGTCGTGGTTCTCGATCGAGTTCACCGCGCGCCAGCGCTTGTCGAGGCTGAGATCGGCGATCGCCGCGGCGATCGGCTGCATCGCAACGGCAGCGCCGGCGCCTCCGGCCGCGCTGGCGATGGCGCCGCGCACAGCAAGGCGCAGGCCGTCGCTCCAGGTCGCGTCGAAGCCGGCGCCACCTTGTGCGATGTCCCTCACCACCCACGGGTTCACCGGCCAATATTCGGCGATCTGGAACGCGTCGGGCTTCTCGGCGCGCAGCGCCTCGGTGAGCTGCTGGCAGGTCGCCCAGCCGCCGAAGCGGTCCATCACGCTGACCTCGTCGAAGCGCAGGCCGTCGGCGTGGTACTCGCGGTACAGCATCACGGCATTGTCGACGAGGTACTGCCGCACGTCGGCGTTCCAATAGGCGAACACCTGGCCGCCGGCCCAGCCCTGGTCGGTGAAGTACAGGCTGCGGTTGGGATCGCCATAGGCCTGACGGTCGAAGAACCAGATGCTGTTCTCGTCAAAACCGCCGCCGGCGTGGTTGTAGACGACGTCGAACAGCACCGCGATGCCATGGACATGACAGACGTCGATCAAGGCGCGCAGTTGGTCGTCGCAATGACGCACGGTGTCGACGCCGGCGTAAGGCGCCGCGCCAGCCGCGACCAGGATCTCATTGGTGCGGGCGACATAGGCGGCGAGATGCGCCTCCTCGGCCTCGCCATAGTCGGTTTCCGGGCTGAACAGGTCGGTGCCGTTATAGCCCATGCTGAACATGGTCGGGAATTCCTGCACCGGCAGCAGCTCGATGGCGTTGATGCCGAGCTTCGCCAGGTGCGGCACGCGCTCGATCACGTCGAAGAAGCAGCCGTCGGGATTGCCCGCCTTCATGTCGAAGGTGCCGACGTGGAGCTGGTAGATCACGAGCTCGCTATAAGGCGGCGGTGTGAACGCGGTGTCGTGCCAGGGAAACGCGTTGGGATTACGCAGCACCGAATGCGATTGCGGGAACGGCGGATCGACGGTCAAGAGCCGCGCATGCGGATCGCGCTTGTAGCCCGAGGTGCCCTCGCCTTCGACGAAGTACATGTAGGCGTCGCCGTCCTTCAGGCCGGGGATGAAGATCGCCCAATGGCCGTTGCCGATCGGCGCCAGGCGGCAGCTCGCGTCCTGCGTCCAGTCGTTGAACGGGCCGGAGACGTAGACCGCCTTGGCATGCGGCGCGAACACGCGGAAGGTAGCGCCGCCGGTCACCAGGGTGCCGCCCATGGGAGCCTGGAGAAGATGCATCTGCCGCAGCGAAATCCTCAATCCTTCGGGGAATGGCGGCAGCGTAACAGGTTCGAGCAGCATATCCATGATGGTCGGCTCTCCCCGGCGCTCAGAACAGCCGCGCGCCATTCGGCACGGGCTTGTCCGGCTGGAACAGCACGACGTTGCCGGCCTCGTCCGGGAAGCCGAGCGTCAGCACCTCGGACATGAACTTGCCGATCTGGCGCGGCGGGAAATTGACGACGCCGGCGACCTGGCGGCCGATCAGGGTGGCTGGATCGTAGAGCGTGGCGATCTGGGCGCTGGAGCGCCTGGTGCCGATGCCGGGCCCGAAATCGATCGTCAGCTTCAGCGACGGTTTGCGCGCCTCCGGATAGGGCTCGGCCGCGACGATGGTGCCGACGCGGATGTCGACGACCAAGAACTGGTCGAAGCTGATCCCTGCTGCCGCCGGCGCTGTGGGATCATGGGCAAGATGCATGGCGGCCTCATCGAACGCATGACCGCGCAGGAAGGCTTGCGGTGCCGACGCGGTCTGGGTCGGAATCTTTAATCGCCATAAGGGCTCCTGACAATGCACCCGCCCGGCGACGGCACGGCATATGGACGATTGGCTGTATTGGTGTGGCAGGCCGGTCGCAGGGTGCGAAGCCTTCAATCGCAGGCTGGGCAAGCGGGGGTGCCGCTGCCCCGCATCGCCGAGCGGGAGGCGCGTGAATCGCCATGGAATGTCGCTATCCGGCGAATCGTCGCGTGCACGCCTTGACCCGCCCTGCAGCATGTCCGCCGCCGAGCGCAATGATTATGACACGTCGCCCGTAATGTCGCAGTTCGGTCGCTTTGCCTCCAGACACAGCACGGAGGCCCAGCCTGGCTGCGACTACTGGACATCATCAGCAAGCTTCGCCGGGCACAACCTGCCCACCGCGCGTTGCCGGCCCCGGCGCTCTTGGGAATGGTCCTGGCCGGCGCTTCTGTCAGGCGAGCTAGGCGGCGCGCCGCCCGCGCGACAGAGTTTCGGATGGAAGCTCACCGAACATGTCGCGATAGTCTCTTGCGAAGTGTCCGAGATTTCCGAAGCCGCAATTGAAGGCGACTGCAGAGACGGAGGTGCGCTGATCTGCCCCCGAGAGCATCTGCTTTGCCCGTCGCAATCGCACCGTTTTCGCAAACGCCATCGGCGAGTATCCGCGGCTCTTCTTGAAAGCAGTATAGAGCGCGCGGATGCTGACGCCTGTCTGTGATGCCAGCGCCTCGATCGTGATGGCGCGGTCCCAAGAGGCCTCGATATACTCTTCGGCCAGCCGGACGATCCGCGGTACGACGTCCTTTTCGGCTCTCTCCAACAGCTCGCTGAAATTGTGGCGGTGAGCCGACAGGAAGGAAACGATGAGAGCCTGCTCCAGTTCGACGAGCACCGTGCGTGGCAGCTCTGTAGCCGCAGCATCCAACTGATGAGCGAGGAACATCGCCAGATCGCGCAAGACCAGAGCGTTCGGCTGCACCGCAGCCGCTATGGGATCAAACTTGAGGACACCGGCTGGCTTTGCACCGAGCAGCGTCGTCAATGTCTGCTCCAACGCCCTCGCGCCTATTCGAAGAATGAGCTGCTCATAACCTGGCTCGAACACAATCCTGTTGGGTTCGCCAGGCGCAACTATGCAGGACTGCCGCTCGGTTATCGCGATCGCCGTGCGATTCAGAATGGTCAAAGCGCTGCCTTTGAGGCCAATTTGCAGGCGCGCGAAGTCGCTCTCCGGGAACTTGACGACCGCCCTCGCCCCGCCATATGCACAAAAGCCCAGGCCGATATTCGTAAGCTGAAGGTAGTTGCCCACCCCCAGGAAGCCATCTGCCTTGGTGACTGCGAAGCCAGTTGCCCCGTAGACCGTACGCAACGCGTGCTCCATCGCCTCCGGATCGTCTGTACGAATGACGGGAGCGCGGCTCAGGAGGCTTACGGATCGGTCCAAGTTCATCGAAGGATGGTATCTCAGGTTTGACCGGACTCAAACCTGGGAAAAACCCGGTCAGCGGCGAGGTGCCGCAGCTCCCTTCATCGCCGATATAGCTTGAGGTTCCAGTTTCTGAGCGACCTTTGCTGCTGCCCCAGCGCTCTTGGGAATGGTCCTGGCCGACGCTTCTATCAGGCGAGCTAGGCGGCGCGCCGCCCGCGCGACAGAGTTTCGGATGGAAGCTCACCGAACATGTCGCGATAGTCTCTTGCGAAGTGTCCGAGATTTCCGAAGCCGCAATTGAAGGCGACTGCAGAGACGGAGGTGCGCTGATCTGGCCCCGAGAGCATCTGTTTTGCCTGTCGCAATCGCACCGTTTTTGCAAACGCCGTCGGCGAGTATCCGCGGCTCTTCTTAAACGCAGCAGAGAGCGCGCGGATGCTGACGCCTGTCTGCGATGCCAGCTCCTCGATCGTGATGGCGCGCCCCCAAGAGGCCTCGATATACTCTTCGGTCAGCCGAACGATCTGCGGCGCAACGTCCTTTTCGGCTCTCTCCAACAGCTCGCTGAAATTGTGGCGGTGAGCCGACAGGAAGGAAACGATGAGCGCCTGCTCCAGTTCGACGAGCACCGTGCGTGGCAGCTCTGCCGCCGTCGCATCCAACTGATGAGCGAGAAACATCGCCAGATCGCGCAAGACCAGAGCGTTCGGCTGCACCGCAGCCGCTATGGGATCAAACTTGAGGACACCGGCTGGCTTTGCACCGAGCAGCGTCGTCAATGTCTGCTCCAACGCCCTCGCGCTTATTCGAAGAATGAGCTGCTCATAACCTGGCTCGAACACAATCTTGTTGGGCTCGCCCGGCGCAACTATGCAGGACTGCCGCTCGGTTACCGCGATCGCCGTGCCATTCAGAATGGTCACAGCGCTGCCTTTGAGGCCGATTTGCAGGCGCGCGAAGTCGCTCTCCGGGAACTCGACGACTGACCTTGCGCCGCCATATGCACAAAAGCCGAGGCCGATGCTCGCAAGCTGAAGGTAGTTGCCCACCCCCTGGAAGCCATCTGCGTTGGAGACTGCGAATCCAGTTGCCCCGTACACCGTACGCAACGCGTGCTCCATCGCCTCCGGATCGTCTGTACGAATGACGGGAGCGCGGCTCAGCAGGCTCACGGATCGGTCGAGGTTCATCGGAGGATCGGTCCCCACTCTTATATGGCTTTTGCCAAAATATTGGAGCGTACGTCTTCCGGGCTGATCCAAGTCAACCTCCGAACACTTTCGTCAGGCGGCAGGCGCCGCAGTTCCATCAGGTTCCCGTTTCTCACATGTTAATTCGAAAGGGTAATTGGCTAGTGATGCAGCTAATTCTGAGCAAAGTTTGCAGAGACTGGACTTGAGAATGACTTCAAAATCGCTGCGCGACGCGCTTCAATCTCGTTGAGATGAACAGGCCGCAGGTCTTCTCTGCGGCCGCAAGAGAGGAGACGAACGTGGCGGCACGGGACCAGTATTTCAGCCCGACGACGTGGAACTCATGAGGTCCGTGCTGGACGAGGCGGTGATCATCCTGCCCACTGACACACCGCCAGTGTCTCACGTTTCCTATGGGACACAGTCCTCATGATTGGCTCTCAAGCTTGAGCGGGCGTCGTTCGCGTGCTGCTCGACGGCTTTGAGGGAATGGGGATCAGGTGATCAAGACAAGCGCCCCCAACCGTCGACGCTGGGCGCTTGAGATACTCGATATTGCGAAGCAGGTCACCGAAGCGATGAACTTATGACCTTGTCACAACGCGAGCCTGGCAACGTCCACACGCCTGTCGATATGAGGCGATATGAAGTGAGTCCTTATCATGCTTATCAAGACGGTCACGTTGCATTCTATTACTTATCTTGTAGGGATTACCAGTTCAGTGGCAGTGCACCAAGTCATCCCCTCGCCGGGCACAGCGATCATCTTCCAGTCTGGCACGACTGCAATACGTTATCAGCAGGTCGCCAATCGCTCGATCAAAAGCGATAAGTTGCCAATCAGGCACGCAAATCGTCAACTCAACGTGCCAGGTTCCAAATTCGGAACCGACTGCAAACCGCCAATTGATGTCCCTGGGCGCTGCTTTGCAGACGCCGAAGGGATCCGCAAGGTCGCGTTGTCCGCTCCCGGCCCCCTTCGTGGCATACCGATTGCTTTGAACCAAATCGGTCCTGATGCGACGGGTCTGGTGTAGTCGTGGTGCAGAAAAAAATGACCGATATTCGAAGCGGCGACCTGTCCAATCAGGCTGTATTGAAATCGCTAAGTAGACTCCGCGCAGCAAAGCTGCGCCTCGATCGGCCGAAGTCGCTCCAATCGACAGAGGCCACCCTGTTGTCGCAGATCGCGCTTTGCGACGTTCTATTGGACGAAATTCAGTCGATCGCTTGCAGCCTAAAGCGGCCGAGGCCGTACCCCGGTGAGCCGACGGCTGGTCGGAACCGGGCACGGCTGTGGTACCGTTCCTCAAACATGGGGTGCAGCGCCGGCACGCGACGCAGCGATGCCGCCTTCCACCGCTGGAGACGGGGCCGCGTGCCGTCGATTGACGAGGCCGGTGCGGCCGATGGGTCCCAGGGTCCCCCACGCGCATCGCGGCCGCTCGCCGCAGAGTCTCGCAGCCTCCCAAAACTCCGCTGTCTTCCCGGCGTACGCAGGGACCCATAACCACGGGGGATTGGTGACATGAGATGGCCCGACGTCCGCAGCCCAACGGCCTTTACGGAGGATAGGTCCCGGGTCGGCGCCCCGCCGCCGCTTCGCGCCGTCGTGGCTTGCTCGGGACGACAACGGAGGTTGGCGGGAGAGCGGAGACGCGGATCAGTCGTCACGTAGCCCGGATGAGCGCAGCGACATCCGGGTTCAACGACACCGCACGTGAGACCCCGCATGTCGCTGGCGCCGACGCGCGTCCCGCGCGCCGGCTATCGCTCATGCGGGCTACGCGCCGCACCCAGACAGATCCGCGCGAGAAACGCACCATCTCTCCTCCGTCATGGCGAGCGCAATGAAGCAATCCAGACTGCCGCCGCGGAACGATTCTGGATTGCTTCGCTGCGCTTGCAACGACGATCGGCCCGACGGTCTCGTGCGTCAAGCTGTCATTCGCACCGGGCCGTGGGCACGTCGCTGCGCGGCTTTCGCCGCGTAGCGCCTACACGACTACAACTACACATTCTCCAGATGGCACGCCACCCACTGGTCCTCGCCCTTCAGACGCAGCTCGGGCGCCTCCACTCGGCAGCGGTCGAATGCGAGCGGGCAGCGGGTGTTGAAGCGGCAGCCCTTGGGCGGGTTGACGGGGCTGGGAACATCGCCCTTGAGAATGATCGGGGTGCGCTCGGCGCCGGGCTCGGGAATTGGGACGGCTGAGAGAAGCGCCCTGGTGTAGGGATGGCCGGGGGACGCGAAGATCTGGCGGCGTGGGGCGAGCTCGACGATGCGGCCGAGATACATCACTGCGACGCGGTGCGTCATGTGCTCGACGATGGCGAGGTCGTGGCTGATGAAGAGGAGCGCGAGGCCGAACTCGCGCTGCAAATCCTGCAGCAGGTTGACGATCTGCGCCTTGACGGAGACGTCGAGCGCCGACACCGCCTCGTCACAAACGATCAGGTCGGGCTTGGCGGCGAGCGCGCGTGCAATGCCGATGCGCTGGCGCTGGCCGCCGGAGAATTCGTGCGGGCGGCGGTTCACGGCGTCGCGCGGCAGCCGGACGATCTCCATCAGCTCGGCAATGCGCGCATCGCGCTCGGCCGCAGTCTTGGCGAGGCCGAAATTGTTGATCGGCTCGGCGAGGATGTCGCGGATGCGCATCCGCGGATTGAGGCTGGAGAACGGATCCTGGAACACGACCTGCACGCGGCGGCGCATCTCGCGCAGGCGGTGCGGGCCGAGATCGTCGATGCGCAGGCCGTCGAGCACGATCTGTCCGGCCGTGATGTCGAACAGCCGCAGGATGGCGCGGCCGACGGTCGACTTGCCGCAGCCGGATTCGCCGACCAGCGACAGGGTCTCGCCGCGCGCGATCTCGAACGACACGCCGTCGACGGCGTGCACCCGGCTCTTGGCTCGGCCGAACAGGCCGCTGCGGATCGGAAAATGCTTCTTGAGGTCGTTGACCTGCAGCAAGGGAGCGCTCATGCGGCGGCCTGCTCCTTGGCGGCGAAGTGACAGGCAGCGATGTGGTGCGGCGCCTTCTGCTCCAGCCCCGGCGCATATTGCCGGCACACATCGGTGGCGAGCGCGCAGCGGCCGGCGAACACGCAGCCCTCGATGCGCTGCTTGAGGTCCGGCACCTGGCCGGGAATCTCCGCGAGCCGCTTGATCTCGCCCGACAGCGAAGAGCCGAGCTTCGGCAGCGCGCCGAGCAGGCCCTGCGTGTAGGGATGGCGGGGGCTTCGGAACAGTTCCCTCACCGGCGCTTCTTCGACCTTGCGGCCCGCATACATCACCATCACCCGCTCGGCGACCTCGGCAACGACGCCGAGATCATGGGTGATCAGGATGATCGCAGCGCCGACGCGCTGCTTCAGTTCCAGCATCAGCTTGAGGATCTGCGCCTGGATGGTCACGTCGAGCGCGGTGGTCGGCTCGTCGGCGATCAGGAGCTTTGGATTGCAGGCGAGCGCCATCGCGATCATCACGCGCTGGCGCATGCCGCCGGAGAGCTGATGCGGATATTCGCGCACGCGCCGTGCCGGCTCGGGGATGCCGACCAGGGTCAGCATCTCCACCGCGCGCGCCTCCGCCTGCGCCTGGTCGAGCCCCTGATGCAGCCGCAAGGTCTCGCCGATCTGGCGGCCAACCGTCAGCACCGGGTTGAGGCTGGTCATCGGCTCCTGGAAGATCATCGAGATGTCGTTGCCGCGAAGCGCGCGCATCTCGCGGTCGGAGAGCGTCAGGATCTCCCTGCCCTCGAGGCGGATGGAGCCGGCGATCTTGCCGGGCGGCTCCGGGATCAGGCGCATCATCGACATCGACGTGACCGACTTGCCGCAGCCGGATTCACCGACGATGGCGAGCGTCTCGCCGGGATTGACGTGGAACGACACGCCGTCGACGGCGCGGTTGATGCCGGTGGGGGTGCGGAAATGAACCTGCAGATTCTCGACCTCGAGCAATGGCATCATTTGAGCTCCCGGCGGTCTCTGACTGCGCTGCTCATGGGTTCTTCGCCATGCGCGGGTCGAGCGCGTCGCGCAGGCCGTCGCCGACTAGGTTCACCGCGAGCACGGTGACCGACAGGAACGCCGCCGGGAAGAACACGATGTAGGGCTTGACCTGCCACAGCGCGCGGCCCTCGGCCATGATGTTGCCCCAGGACGGAATGGTCGGCGGCGTGCCGGCGCCGATGAAGGAGAGGATCGCCTCGGTGATCATGGCGCTGGCGCAGATGTAGGTCGCCTGCACCAGCATCGGCGCGGTCGTGTTCGGCAGGATGTGGCGCAGGATAACCATCGGCGTTCGCGTGCCCGAGGCGACGGCGCCATCGACATAGGGTTGCTCTCGCAAGCTCAAGACGACACCGCGCACGAGCCGCGCGACGCGCGGGATCTCGGCAATGGTGATGGCGAGGATGACGTTGCCGACACTGCCGCGCGTCAGCGCCATCAGCGCCACCGCCAGCAAGATCGGCGGGATCGACATCAGCCCGTCCATGCAGCGCATCAGCACGCCGTCGGCCCAGCGCACGAAGCCGGCGACGAGGCCGATGGTCAGCCCGATCAAGGAGGCGCCAAGCGCCACCGCGAGGCCAACCGTGAGCGAGACACGGGTGCCATAGAGCACGCGGGAATAGATGTCGCGGCCGAGCGCATCGGTGCCGAACCAGAAATCCGCCGACGGCAGCCGCGTTCGCTTGGCCGGCGCGATCGCGGTGGGATCGACGGTGAAGAGGAATGGCGCGAACACGCCGATGATGACGAGCAGCAGCAGCAGCGCGCCGCCGATCGCCACTGTCGGATGGTTGCGCAGGAAGCCGATGGCGCCGCGCCGGATCTTCGGCGCAACCATCAGGTCGGGCAGAACAGGCGCGAGGACGAGGCCCGGCGGCGGCGAAATGGATGTCGTGGCGGTCAATAGCGGATCCTCGGGTCGACCAGGGTGTAGGTGATGTCGATCAGGAGATTGACGAGCACGTAGACGAAGCTAAACAGCAGCACGATGCCCTGGATCACCGGATAGTCACGGCGCAGGATGGCATCGATGGTGAGCCGCCCGAGACCGGGAATGGCGAACACGCTCTCGGTGACGACGGCGCCGCCGATCAGAAGCGCGATGCCGATGCCGACCACGGTGACGATCGGCACCGCGGCATTCTTCAGCGCATGAATGAACAGGATGCCGCCCTGCCCCAGCCCCTTGGCGCGGGCGGTGCGGATATAGTCCTGCTGCAGCACCTCGAGCATGGCGGCGCGGGTGATGCGCGCGATCAACGCGATGTAGACGCAGCCGAGCGCGACCGCGGGCAGGATCAGGTTCTGCAGCCACGGCCAGACACCTTGGGCCAGCGGCGTGTAGCCCTGCACCGGAAGCCAGTCGAACTTCAGCGCGAACACATAGGCCAGGATGTAGCCGACGACGAACACCGGCACCGAGAAGCCGAACACGGCAAAGGCCATGATGATGCGGTCGATCCAGGTCCCTGCCTTCCACGCCGCGATGACGCCGAGCGGCACCGCGACGATGATGGTGAGGACCAAAGTCACCATCATCAGCGACAAGGTCGGCTCGATCCGCTGGGCGATCAGGGCCGACACCGGCAGGTTGGTGAAGATCGAGGTGCCCAGATCGAAGTGCAGCAGACGCCACACCCAACTGCCGAACTGGACCAGGAATGGCTGGTCCAGTCCGAGATTGGCGCGGATGCGCTCGACGTCGGCCGGACTCGCCTGGTCGCCTGCGATGACAACGGCCGGATCGCCCGGCGCGATGTACAGCAGGCTGAAGACGAACAGCGCGACGATCGCCATCACCGGCAGCGTCGACAGGACTCGTCGGAGCGCATAAGCGAGCATGAGACGTCTTTCGCTTTACGCCGTCTTCGACACGCCCCAGAACAGCGGGATCGGCCCCTTGGTCACGCCGGAGACGTTCTTGCGCCACGCGGTGTAGCCGAGGAAGAAGCCGGTCGGCGCGAACACGACGTCGTCGAGCGCGGCCTTGTTGATGCGCGCGGCAACCGCCTTCTCCTCGTCGAGCGACTTGGCGGCGAACCAGTTGGTGATCTCCTTTTCCACGGGCTCGCTGGTCGGCCAGCCGAACCAGGCCTTGTCGCCATTGGCGCGCAGCGCGGTGTAGGCGGCCGGGTTAATGCAGTCGGCGCCTGCGTGCCAGGTGTGGAACATGTGCCAGCCGCCTTGCGAAGGCGGCGTCTTCTGCGCGCGGCGGGCGCCGACGGTGCCCCAATCGGTGGCGACGAAGTCGACGGTCATGCCGAGCTTCTTCAGGAGATCGGCGGTAACGTCGCCGAACGCCTTGGTGATCGGCTGGTCCTGCGCGACGACGCAGGTGATCGGCTCACCCTTATAGCCGGCCTCCTCGAGCAGCTTCTTGGCCGCCGCGAAATCGCGTTTGCCTTTGAGGATGTCGCCGCCCGCCTCGGTATAGAGCGGCGTGCCCGGCGTGAAGAAGCCGGGCAGCGGCTTCCACAGCGCGTTGTCGTCGCCGACCAGCGCGCGCATATAATCTTCCTGGCTCATCGCCATCAGGATCGCCTGGCGCGCCTTCACGTTGTTGAACGGCGCATGCAGGTGGTTCATGCGGAACGAGCCGACATTGCCCAGGGGATCGCCGATGTCGACGCCGATGTTCTTGTTGCCCTTCAGCACCGGCACGAGATCGGTGATCGGGTTCTCCCACCAGTCGACCTCGCCGTTCTGCAACGCGGCGGCCGCGGTCGCGGGATCCGGCATGATCACCCATTCGACGCGATCGACCAGCACCTGCTTGCCGCCGGCGAGCCACACCGGCTTCTCCTGGCGCGGCACGTAGTCGGTGAACTTCTCGAACACGGCCTTGGCGCCCGGCACCCACTCGCCCTTGACGAACTTGAACGGGCCAGAACCGACATATTCCGACATCTGCTTGAACGGGTCGGTCTGCGCAATGCGCTCGGGCATGATGAAGGCGCAGGGCGCATTGCCCTTGCCGAGCGCGAACAGCATCTTCGGATAGGGCTGCTTCAACACCCATTTGAAGGTCTTGTCGTCGACGGCCGTGAGCTCGTTCTGCAGCGCCTTCAGCATCAGCCCCATCGGATCGCGCGCCGACCAGCGCGTGAGGCTGGCGACGACGTCCTTGGCGAGCACCGGCTCGCCGTCGTGGAATTTCAGGCCGGGACGCAGCTTGAAGGTCCAGGTCAGGCCGTCGTCGGACACCTGCTCGGATTCCACCATCTGGCGCTGCGGCACGAACTGGTCGTCGATGCCGTACAGCGTATCCCACACCATCGCGGCCGCGTTGCGCACGACATATTGCGTGCCCCAGATCGGATCGAAATTGGCGAGATTGGCCTGCGGCACGAAACGCAGCGTCCGTGCGGACGCGCCTTGCGCGATCGCCGGCGCCGCGAACCCCGTCAGCGCCAGGCCACTCGCGCCCGCCAATCCCTTCAATACCGTTCTGCGATCCATGTTCTCTCCTGATGCAACTTGCCTGAGTTCAATTGCCGAAATTGTAAGCAAGGCCCATGCCATGCGCGCGAAGGCGATTCATTTGAACGCAAATGAGGCATGAGGCGCAAGGGCGCAGGTGCCGTAGGATGGGCAAAGGCGATGCGATAATCCCTCCACGTCCGAGGTCACCGTGGCGCCGTGCCCACCATCGCGCCGCACACTCCGCCGCAAGACGGTGCACACGGCGCCATTGCGGTCTCACATTTGGAAACAGCACGGCTGCGCCTTTGCCCACCCTACGCAGTGTGCCAGCTGGCCGCATCACGGCTTGCGCACCGGCGAGCCATCCGCCATCAGCCGCTCGCCCTTGCGTTCGACGATCATGCCATAGGCTTGCGGCTGGCGGTGGACGTCGAAATTGAAGATCGTCTGCTTATAGGATCTGCACAAATCGAGGTCACAGCGCGCCAGCGCGATCTCGTCGCCCTTGGTGGCGCAGGCCGCCACGATCTCGCCCGAGGGTGCGATGATGCAGCTGCCGGCGATGTGGTCGATGCCCTCCTCGATGCCGCCCTTGGCGACGCCGATCACCCAGGTGCCGTTCTGATAGGCACCGGACTGCATCACCAGGCGGTTGTGGAACAGCGAAAGGTCGTCATGCTCCGGTGCGGGCGGATTGTGCACCGGCGTGTTGTAGCCGATCAGCACCATCTCGACGCCCTGCAGCCCCATCACGCGATAGGTCTCGGGCCAGCGGCGGTCGTTGCAGATCGCCATGCCGATGACGCCGCCAAAGGCGCTGGCGACGCCGAAACTTTTGCCCGGCTCGAAATACCGCTTTTCCAGATGTTGGAACTTGCGCCACGGCTCGTGCTCGGCATGTCCCGGCAGATGCACCTTGCGGTATTTCGAGACGATCGCGCCGGTCTTGTCGACGAGAATGGCCGTGTTGTAGCGGTGCACGATGTCGTCTTCGACCGTCAGTTCGGCGTAACCCAGGCAGAAGCCGATGCGCAGCTCCTTCGCGAGCGCGAACAAGGCCTGCGTCTCCGGCCCCGGCATCTCGCGCTCGAAATAGAGGTCGATCTCGGCCTGATCGGCCATGTACCAGCGCGGGAAGAACGTCGTCAGCGCCAGCTCGGGATAGACGATCAGGTCGCAGCCATTGGCGTGCGCCTGCCGCATCAACGCCATCAGTCGCGCAACCACCGCGGTGCGTGTTTCATTCTTGGCAATCGGGCCGAGCTGACCAATGGCAACGTTGACGAAGCGCGGCATGTTTCCGTTCCTTATTTCGGAACTAAGTGATCGTTCCGTGGCGCGCAGCTCTTGCACCGATCATGCCACGCCCGCTCAATCGCGCAAGCCCGGCGCGTAGCCGAACGCCACGGCCGGCTCGGCCGCGGTCTCGACCCACACGCTCTTCACCTGCGTGTATTCGTAGAGCGCCTCGACGCCGGAGGAGCGGCCATGGCCGCTGTTGTTGTAGCCGCCGAACGGCGAGGCGACGTTGATGGTCTTGTAGGCGTTGATCCAGAACGTCCCGGCCTTGACCTGTGCTGCGACGCGATGCGCGCGCGCGACATCCCTGGTCCACACCGCGCCCGCGAGGCCGAACTCGCTGTCATTGGCGATCGCGATCACCTCCGCCTCGGTGTCGAAGCGGATCGCGGCGACGACCGGACCGAACACCTCCTTGCGCGCGATGCCCATGGCGTTGGTGACGTTCTTGAGCACGGTCGGCTTGACGAAATATCCGCCGTCCTGCGCCACGCCATTTGCGCCAGCGACGATCTCGGCCCCCTCCGCCGCGCCTTCGCGGATCAACGACAGCACGTGATCATATTGCTTGGCGTTGTTGATCGGACCGATCTCGGTGTCCGCCGACAGCGGATCGCCGCATCTGATCTTCGCCGCGCCTTTCGCGACCAGATCGACGAAGCGGTCATAGACCGCGCCCTGCACCAGCAGCCTGGAGCCGGCGACGCAGCTCTGTCCGGCGCCGCCGAAGATCGCGGCCTGCGCGCCGACGGCGGCGCGTTCGAGATCGGCATCGGCGAACACGATGTTGGCGGACTTGCCGCCGAGCTCGAGCACCGACGGCAACAGCCTGCGCGCCGCAGCCTCGCCGATCAGCCGCCCGGTCGGTACCGAACCGACGAACACGACCTTCCTGACCGCAGGCTGGCCCAGCGCGGCCTGCCCCGTGGTGTGGCCGAAACCCGCGAGCACGTTGACGACGCCCTTCGGCAGGCCCGCGCGTTCGGCGATGCTTGCCAGCGCCAGCGACGTCAGCGGCGTCAGCTCCGACGGCTTGAGCAGCACGGCGTTGCCCATGCTGATGGCGGGCGCGATCTGCCAGCCCGCGGTGAAGATTGGCGCGTTCCACGGCGTGATCTGCAGCACCACGCCCATCGGCTCGCGACGCGTGTAGTTGAGATGGCTCGAAGGCACCGGGATGACGTCGCCGTGGAATTTGTCGGCCCAGCCGGCATAGTACTCGAACATCTCCGCGACCTTGGCGACCTCGCCCCTGGTGTCGCGGATCGGCTTGCCGGCGGACAGTGATTCCAAATGCGCCAGCGGCTCGGCCGCGGCGAGGATCGCCCGTACCACCGCCTGCATCACGCGGCCGCGGCCCGCGGCGGTCAGATTCGCCCACTCCGCCTGCCCCGCCACAGCAGCTGCCGCCGCCTTGGCCGCCACATCGGCGCCGGCATCGGCATAGGTGAACAGCAATCTGCCGGTGGCGGGATCATTCACCGAGACCGTCGCGCCATCGCCGACGATGAGGTCACCGCCGACATGGGAGCCAACGGCCTCCAAGTCAGGCCAGAACGGTAGCGTCGCGGCGCGCAGGCGGGGATCGATGAAATGGGTCATGGCGGCAGGCTCACGGCTTCGCCATCGAACCGAGCTGCAGCTCGACGATGCGGTTGAAATCATCAGTGTCGGCAATGCTGGCGGCGCTGTCCGCCCAGATGCGCGCGGTGTCGGCGGCCATCGGCAGCGACAGTCCGAGCTCACCGATGAGCTGCGCCGCGAGCCTGACGTCCTTGCGCATCAGCTGCATGGTGAAGCCGGAATCGAAGGCGCCGTTGAGAATCCAATTGGGCACGTTGACGAGCGTGACGCCGGAGCGGCCCGAGCCGGCATTCAGACCTTCCAGCAGCCGCTCGGCATCGACGCCCGCCGCATCGGCGATGCGCAGCGCCTCCGCGGCGGTGAGCAGGTGCGCGGCGCAGAGGAGATTGTTGACGATCTTGGCGACGTTGCCGGCGCCGACGCCGCCGACATGGACGCGCTTGGCGCTCATGCGATCCAGCACCGGCATCACACGCGCCAGATCCGCGTCGTCGGCGCCGATCACCATGGTCATCGTGCCGCTCGCCGCGCCCTTCGGTCCGCCGCTGACGGGCGCATCGACGAAGCCCATGCCGCGCGCCTTGAGAAGGGCTGCGAGCCGGCGCGAGGTCTCGGGATGCGAGGTCGAGGTGTCGACGATGACGACGCCGGGCCTGGCCTGCGCGAGGATGCCGCCGGCGCCCTCCACGACATCGGCGACGATGCCGGCGGTCGGCAGCGACAGGATGACGATGTCGGCGGCGGCGATCACGCCGCCAATGCCGTCGGCAATCGCGATGCCCTCGGCCGCCAGCGCCGTTCGCGTCGCGGCGAGCGCGTCATAGCCGGTGACGGCAAAGCCGGCGCCCTTCAGCGTCAGCGCCATGCCGCGCCCCATCTTGCCAAGTCCGATGATGCCGATCGCCGTCACGTGGCCTCCTGCCAGGATTTGCCTCGGCAGCGTAGCCGCACCAATCCGGAGCAGACATCAGCGCCCTCCGCCGCTAGTGTTGCCCTGAGGTCAACAGTTTCCGAAGCCATGTCCGCCCTGCTCGATCACCACCGCCTGCACTATCTGCACGAGGCGATCCGCCTCGGCTCGGTACGCGCCGCCGCGGAAGCGCTCGACGTCAACGCGTCGGTGATCAGCCGGCAGATCGCACTGCTGGAGAAGGAGCTCGGCCTGACCCTGCTCGAGCGGCTCAGCCGCGGCATCCGCGCCACCGAGGCCGGCGCGCTGCTGGTCGAGCGCTTCCGACAATGGCAGGCCGACCAGGCCGACACCGTCGCGAAGTTGCGCGAACTGCAGGGCCTCAAGCGCGGCCATGTCGACATCGTGCTCGGTGAGGGTTTCGTCAGCGACCTGATGTCCGGCCCGCTCGGCCGGTTCTGGCAGCGCCATCCCGACCTCACCATGGCGTTCGATCTCGCCGGCACCAACGAGGTCGTCAATGCCGTTGCCGAGGATCGCCATCACATCGGGCTGGTGTTCAATCCGGGCGCCGATCCCCGCATCCGGATCGCCACCGCGAGCCGGCAGCCGCTGTGCGCGATCATGCCTCCGGATCATGCGCTGGCGCGGCTCGGCCGTCCCTTGCGCCTGCGCGAGCTCGCCGACCACCCGCTCGGACTGATGCATCCGAGCTACGGCACGCGCCAGATCGTGGCGATGGCGGAAGCCGCTGAACGTATCGCTCTGTCGCCGAAGCTGACCACCAGCTCGATCAACGTGCTCCGCCACTTCGTCAAGAGCGGCCTCGGCCTGACGCTCTTGCCCGCCTTCTCGATCGCCGCCGATCTTGCCGACGGCTCACTCGCTGCCGTGCCGGTCGACAACCGCCTGCTGGCCTCGAGCGAAGCCTGCGTCATCACCCGGCGCGGCCGCGAGCTGCCGCATGCCGCCGGTCACCTGCTGCGCTTCCTGAGTGGCCAGATGCGGGCGTTCCGGGTCGGCGGAGCCGCCGGCAAGACCAGGACGCGCGGCGCCGGACGTTGATCCGCGCAGATCACCGCGGATCGTTTTCCGTTGCGCTCGCGCGTGGGTTGCGATTGGATGTTGCAACCTCGGGAATCGACCTCATGCGCAACGTTCTCGCGATCGCGTTCGGCCTGTGGGCGGCGACAGCGGCCCAGGCCGAGACCTGCCAGTTCATCGGCAACCAGATCCTGTGCGACGACGGGAGGTCGGGGCAGCGGATCGGCAACAACACCTATTGGAACGACGGCTCCTCGTCACAGCAGATCGGGCGCTTCACCTACAACAACGACGGCAGCAGCTCGCAGCAGATCGGCAACCACACCTACTACAGCGACGGCACGTCGGCGCATACGATCGGAAACACGACCTATTTCAGCGACGGCAGGACGTGCCGACGGATGGGCAACCGCGTCTCTTGCGACTAGGCGATTCGGCCAATGTGACCGACGCTGCAACGGCTTCTCGGAGCTGGAAATATTTGAAATAAAGGGAATTGAACCCTTGCATCGGGGCACGTCGGCTCCTGTCGACGGTCGTTCAACTGGCGTTTCACGAAGGTAGCCATCATGGAGTTCCGCTTTTCTTCAACGATCGAAGACGAGGCCTCACACGTCCGCTTCCAACTTGGAAATCTCGAATTCTTTCGAACCGAGAAATATGATGTGACCTGGCCAGATGCACTCAAAGCGGAGATCGAGCAAGGTATAGCTCAGTTTTCAGATGAGAGACTGCGCGACGCGATCGTGCGTCACGACTTGCCGGGCGCCAGTTTGGAGCGCGTCGTGCAGTCATGGCGGCGGGTGGAGGATCGATTTGCTTCCGATTTCGTTGCCAAGCTTGCGCGACCGTTGCCAAAGGTCGTGCGCGTCCATGTCACCAAGTTTGGCCCGGGCGGGTCGCACAATGGCGCATCGATGGCGCCGCGGTTGGTCTTAAGCTATCCAGAGATGAAGGGATTCGATTTCAACAGCGTTCTCGTTCATGAGTTCATCGAAGTGTTGCTTTCGACAAGGTACCGCCGCGAAGAAGACAGACTGGGAAAGAGAACCGCTCATGCCATCAAGGAAGCTGTCGTCGACAAGTTCTGCTCCTGCGACAACCTGATACCCGTCGTTGGGAGCTACAGAAAACAAGCGAGCTATTCCCAACTGCCTCCGGATTGGGAAGGTTGGCTACCAGCTAAAGGGCTGACGTGGAGTTCGTAGCGACCAGGCCAAATCTAGTGCGGCGTCATGCTGGCTGGCGTTGACGCAGTGGTGGTGACGGCTAACAAGCAAGAGGTCACAGTTCGGGCCGCCAAACAGTCGACCACCCGACGAATTCACTTCACGACCAAACCTTGACCGAAAATCCGGCGCGATGAATTCTTGCGGCGAGCCGGGTTTCGTTTGTTACCAAAACATCAGACTCGTCCGCAGCCGTTGCAGCTATCAGCGCGTCTTCCGCGTGCTTCGTATTTCCTGCCGTGTGCGCCACGATTGAGGCGTTGACTGCATTGCGGCCCCAACTGCATTCATCCCACTCTGAAACGTCCCAAATTGCGCCGGTTGTCGATACCTTCCCAGCCAGTCCGTATATCTCCAACGAAGCAGCGCACTTCGGCTCTGGAGCCAGCGACAGCTCATCGCGCTGAACGTGGGTGCTAACGAGCGTCAATTGACCGTCCGCGATGCGCTCCGATCACAACCTGATCGGCCGCAACCAGATCATGCACATTACTGTCCAGCATGATTCTCATGGGTCGGTGTTCTATTTGAAAATGAATCGTCAGGTAAAATGGTTGCCACCATACTTGCCACCAAAGAGAACCTACCTTTGGCTAAGTGGCTGAAAATACTGGAGCGGGTGAAGGGAATCGAACCCTCGTATTCAGCTTGGAAGGCTGCTGCTCTACCATTGAGCTACACCCGCATCAGGGCGTTCCCTAACATGGTCCGCGGCGGGTCTCAACCTCTTCGGGGCGGGGTTTCGAAGCGGATGGGTCCCGGATCGGGCCTGATGGAACGGCCCGAAGCGATGGCAGCGCACGACACCGAGACCGCGGCGCGGCACGCCGGCGGCGGCCCGGTTCCGTAATCTGCCCCCTACCCTCGCCGGCCGGACCGTCCTATATTGGCGTGACCATCAACAACGAAAGGAGGTGATCCAGTGTCTTTCACCAAGCGCTGTCACCTCGCTGGGATCGCCCGCTGAGCGGCTCTTCATGAGCGACGTTTGAGGGCGTGATTCGTCAGCGGATTGCGCCATCGCGGCTTGGCAACGGGGCGGTCTCGGCCCTGGACCAGCGAGTTCAAGAACGGAAGCGCGGCGGGTCTCACGGCTCGCCGCGTTTTTTATGGCACCTCCGCCCGTTCCCCGGCGGACGGTGCCGGGGGCGCCGGCTCACTGCGGACGAACCGCCGCGCCAGGAAGCCGCCGAAGCCGAGCATCCAGAAATACTGCACGTACTCCGGTGCAAGCGCTGCGATCACGATGCCCGGCACGAACACGATGACGGGAAAGATCGCGCCGGCGATCTCGGCATGGCGGCCGCTTGGAAGCGCGAGCCACCACAGCGCGGCGTTCAGCGACGCAATGATCGTCAGATGCAGGCCATAGAGGACGGCCACCGCGCTGCTCAGCCTGTAGCCGCCGTAGAGCCCGTTGGTCACCGGCAGCAGCACGATCGACAACAGGAAGAACAGATTCAGGATGACCACGGGCCGGCCCGCGAACGGCTGCCGGGCCAACCGCCGGTGGTGGCTGATCCAGAACACGCCGGCGATGATGAAGCTGAGGACCAGCCCGGCGAGACGGCCGGAATAGGTATGCGCCAGGTCGATCCAGCCGGGCATATGCGCGAAATTGGGCTTCGGCAGGTCGTAGGCGAGAAGCGTCATCGCCACACCGAAGATGGTGTTGGACAGCGATTCCAGCCGGCGCATCTCGAACAGGTGGGACTGAGGCTCTGTCATGTCGAATCGGAAGCGACCGCGGCGGGGAACGGAGATGAAGACTCACGTTCTATAGCAGCTCCGGCGCCGCACCGCCCGACCTCGCTGCCGCCCTTGGGCGGCAGGCTGTCACGTCACTCGCCGCCCTCCAGACCAAACCGGCGATCGAGCGGCAGCCCTCACCGGCACGCATAGATATGGCCATCGAAGCCGCGATAGCTGCGCGTCGCCGGGTTGTAGCTGCGGAACTGGACGCAGGCCGGCACACCCGCTGTGCGCAGCCGGGGCTTGTCCTCCGGATGCAGCCGGGCCGCGGTCGGGGTTGCGGCCGCAGGCCTCGCCATCACGATCATCGGCCGGCTGGCGACCATGCGCGATGTCCTGCCGCCATCCTTGACCGCTGCATCCCTGACGGCGACCACAACGGCCTGCGCCTGGGCCGCCTTGCCGGAGGACGGCTTGCCCGATGAGGCCCTGGCTGGGGATGGCGTCGTCGCGGGCGGATTGGCCGCGGCCGTCTTGGCGGAGGACGGCTTGGCAGAGGACGGCTTGGTCGCTGCTGCCGCCGCCGTCGACGGCGATTTCACGGACGGCTTGGTCAGGGACGGCTTGCCGGCGACTGGCTCTGCTGCGGCGGCCTTCGGAGCCGCATCCTGCTTGTCCGCAACTGCGGCCTGCTTCGGCTCAGCCGAGGCGGCGGATGTCGTCGCAGCCGCCTCCGCAGCCGCGGCAGGCTTGACCTCGGGACCGGCCGAAATGTCGGCGCTGGCAGCTTGGCTCGGAACGGACGGTCCGGGATTGACCGACGCGGTCTTGTCGTCTGCAGGGATCTTGTCCTCGGCAACGGGCGCCTCGGCCGGCTTCTTGATCAGTTTCTTGCATTCCAGCGGGAACACCAGCTCGCCCGACGCCGTCAACCCGATCGGCTCGCATCCGCCGAACGGCCCGCTGTCCTTGCCCTGATCCTTGGCCACCTCGCCTGCGGATGGTGAGGAGCCGCCCGGCTCGGCGCTTCGCGCAAGCGAACCGCCAACTACAATCTGAAATAGAACAACGCCGCACAACAATCCGGCCCGGCCGGCCTTCCGCCCCAATATACGCATGACACGCTCGCTCGACGCATGAACTCCGACAAGGCCATCACGCCATTGAGGCAAGTCTGTGAAGGCACGCCGCGGATTCCCGCTGCGATGTCAATTCGATGGCATTGTGTCCTGTTTGCACGATCAACCGTGCCGCAGGAATCCCTCAATGCGGTTGCAATCGGAGCCTAACAGGGTCGGCCGCGTGCGGCGACCGTTGGGCATTGACGGCCGCCGCCAGATGCGAGCGTCCGGACAGACCCATTGAGCGTAACCGACTATCGTCCCGACATCGACTGCCTGCGCGGCTTCGCAGTGATCTCGGTGATCGCGTTCCACTACGACATCTCGCCGTTTCGCAGCGGCTATGTCGGCGTCGACATCTTCTTCGTCATCTCGGGCTTCCTCATCACGCGGATCATTCATGCGGAGGTGCGGACCGGAATGTTCTCGTTCGCGGCGTTCTACCGGCGCCGTGCCAGGCGCATCCTGCCCGCCGCCCTCGCGATGCTGTGCGTCACCCTGCTCGGCGCCAGCGTGATCCTGTTGCCGCGAGATGCAGTGTCCGTGGCGCACCAAGCGCTGGCCGTCCTCGTCTTCTGCTCCAACATCCTGCTGTGGTCGCAGCAGGGCTATTTCGACGCCGCCGCCATCACCAAGCCGCTGCTGCACACCTGGTCGCTCGGGGTCGAGGAGCAGTACTATCTGCTGTTCCCCACGCTGGCGCTCGCCGCCTTCGCGCTGCGGCGGTCGCTGATGCTTGCGAGCTTCGCCGCGGTCTGCGCGACCTCGTTCCTGCTCTGTGTGATCCAGACCCGGCTGCAACCCGCCGCCGCGTTCTTTTTGTTGCCGGCCCGGGTCTGGGAGCTCGCGCTAGGCGCGCTGCTGGCCGTGGAAGCCCTGCCGGCGCCGCAAAGCCAACGGCTCAGGATTGCGGTGGCAGCACTGGGCTGGATCGCACTCGCCGCCGCCGTCAACCTGTTCTCGCCGCACACGCCCTATCCCGGCACGGCCGCGCTGCTGCCGTGCCTCGGCGCCGCCGCCGTGATCTGGGCCAATCCGACCCCGAGCAAGGCCGTGCTGACCGCGGTCAAACCGATGATCGCGATCGGGCTGTGGTCCTACTCGCTCTATCTCTGGCACTGGCCCGTCGTCTCGCTGGCGACGGCCGTCTGGGGTCCGCCGAGCTCGATCGCGGACAAGATGGCGCTGCTCGGAGCCTGCACCGTGCTGGCGCTGACGAGCTTCTATCTGATCGAGCAGCCGGCGAGGCGCGCGCAGTCGCCGATCGCGGCGCGCGCGCTGGTCGCGAGCGCATCGGTCGTGCTGCTGGCGTCACTCTCGATCATCGGACTTGCCGGCTTTCCCGCCCGCTTCTCGCCGCGGGAGCGGGCGATAGCGGAATTCATCAGCTACGATCATAAGTCCGTCTATGAGAGCGGCACCTGCTTCCTCGATCCGGGCCAGACGTTCGAGGCGCTGCAGCCGTCATGCCTTGCCAAAGGCCCGCGCCCGCGCATCCTGGTGTGGGGCGACAGTCACGCCGCTCACCTCATCCATGGCCTGACGCGAGCCATGCCCCAGGCCTCGCTACTGCGCGCCAGCCTTGCGCAATGCGTCCCTCACGCCGAAGCGGGCCAGTCCGCCGCCTGCACGAATTTCAACCGCCGGCTGCCTCGGCTGGTGCGCGAGCTCACGCCCGACATCGTCGTGCTCTCGGGCAATTGGACGCGCACCGCGACGACGCCGGCCGCACAGGCGAGCCTGCTCGCCACGATCAAGGCGATTGCGGACACCGGCAGCAAGGTGGTGGTGGTCGGGCCGGGCCCGCAATTCGATCGTCCGCTGCCGCATCTGCTGATCGCGGCGAAGCGGTTCGGCGTCGGTACCGACGGGCACATGCTGGATCTGCTCGGCGAGGTCGACGACTTCATGCGCACGCTGCTGACGGACGTGGCGCAGACCGAATACGTTTCGCTGCTCGCGCTGCTGTGTCCGGCAGGAGATTGCGTGCTCCAGACCACCGACGGCGCGCCGCTCGCCTGGGACGATGGTCACCTCACGGCGCAGGGCTCGGAGCTCGCAGGCGCACGGATCGTCGCGGCGTCGCCGGCATTGGCCGCGGCCGCAAGCGCCGCAACCGATAGCGAATAGCGCCACCTAATCGTCCGACAGGAACCTCGCGAACACCGGCGCGGCGCGCTCGCCCATGCGCTGGGCCCCTGCCACGGTGAAATGGCCGGCATCCTGGAACAGCCACACGCCCCCCTCCACGACCGGGCAATCCTGGTCGCAATAGACCTCCGAGGGCCTGAGCAGCGTCACCTTGGCCAACGGCCTGATCGCCTCCGACAGGACGGCATCGATGATGCGGTTGGTCGCCACCGCCTCGCCCTTCGGCACGGCATCGCACGGCTTGGCGGGCGCATGCCAGCGCGGCCCCGGCAGCATGCGTAGCTGATCGAAGGCGCAATTCACCGGACGGACCTGGCCGCCGACGACGAGGAAATGCCGGCCCGGCCGGTCGAGCAGACGGATCGTCTCGGCAAGATGAGCGGCGACCGCGGCGTTGCGGGCCTGCGCTGCCGGCCCATCGCCGAGATCGAGATAATGCTGCCACGCCTGCCCGATCACCACGAAATCGGCCTGCGACTGCCGGATCCGCGGCAGCTCGCTGTCGCGCAACTCTGCGCACACCTGGGCCCGAGGTCCCTCCGCGGTGAGCCCCGCGAGCGTGGGACATCCGCTCATGGTGGAGACGTGCCCGATCATGCCGCGCGCCTTCAGCGTCGCATCGAGCGCGGCGACATATTGCTGGACATAGGAATCGCCGAGCAGCTCGACGCCGCGCGTGCCGTCGAGATCGCCGAACGCGCAGAGACGGCCGAGGGTGCGGCCGCATTTGTTGAGGCCGAAGCCCTGCAGCTGGAACAGCGCGAGCTGGTCGTCCGGCAGCCGCGACACGACGCCGTTGGCGCGGAACGTCACATGGGTGAGCGCGGCACCGACGATGAGCACGGTCGCAAAGCTCGCCACCTGCGCGCCCCTCGGCCACGGCAGCCGCCGCAGCGGCCGCTCGACGATGACGAACATCAGCGTGGTCAGCACCGCCATCAGCGCGAGCTGCGCCGCCAGTCCCGCCGCGGTCTGCGCCGCATCGCCAAAGATGAAACGGACGAAGAAGATCACCGGCCAGTGCACGAGATACAGCGAATAGGAGGCGGCGCCGACGACGCGCACCGGGCGGACCATCACCAGCGATGTCGGCGCGTTGGCCGCAATGATGACGGCTGTGGCGATGCAGGGCAGCAGCGCGGTGACTCCCGCAAGGGACTGATAGCGGCCGATCACGAGGAGGCTGCCGGCCAGGACGACGTCGCCACAGGCGGCGGCGAGCAGGCGTGCGCGCGGCGACGCTGCCAGGCGGGCCTCGAGCGGAATGGCGAGCGCGCCGAGCGCGAATTCGAACACCCGGAACGGCGTCAGGAAGAACACGGCCTCTGGATCGCGCGGCAACCAGAGTGCGGCCGCGGCAAAGGACAACAACCCGATCGCCGCAATGGCACGGAACACATGCCGACGCGTACCGGCCCACATCAGGAGCAGCGGCGCCAGCGCGTAGAATTGGACCTCCGCCGACAGCGACCACAAATGCAGCAGCGGCAACTGATCCGCGCTCGGCGCGAAATAGGCGCTGGCCTCGCGCCAATATTGGATGTTGGCGATCGAGAGCAGCCCGTGGGTCGCCTCCTTGGCGAGCTGGCGCAGGGCTTCCGGCGACAGAAACAGCCAGCCGACCGCGAACGTCGCCGCTGTCGTCGTGACCAGCGCCGGCAGGATGCGCCGCGCCCGCCGCAGATAGAAGTCCGACAGCGAGAAGCGCTGCGCAGCGACGTCGCGCAGGATCTGCCCGGTGATGAGATAGCCGGAGATGACGAAGAAGATGTCGACGCCGGCATAGCCGGCCTCGAAACCCGTGATCTTCAGATGAAAGAGAATGACGATGACGACAGCGATCGCCCGAAGGGCATCGATGTCAGCCCGATGACTGCGTTCCAATGTCGTCCACTCCGCGCATTCCTCGAGGCGGACGAGTTGCGCAGACACGAATGGCAACAGCGGGAAACAGTCATGACGTCATCGGACCCATCCGATGACACCGCGCCGGCGATGCCGTGGCGGACGTGAAGGAAGTTTGCTGAAGTCGGCCGCAAGTTCGGCAATCCGTTGAACGATCAGCTCGAATACGGCAATCTGGCGGCGCTGAGGGACCATGCGGGGCTGAGGACGGTGATGAACCTGTTGCGAGGAGAAGGGCGGGCAGCGTTCGCGGGAATAGCCGTCGCGGCGCTGCTGGCGGCGGCCACCGCAGCCTCGGCGCCAGCCCAGACGCCTGCTCCCGCGCCCGGTCCCGCTCAGACCACGGTCGAGCGCAACGCCAAGGGCGTCGCTGGCAAGCCGATCCAGGTCGGGATCTATCTCAACGTCCAGCCCGACTGCTCGTCCGGTCCCCTTCCCTCCATCCGCCTGCTGACGCCGCCGGGCAACGGCACCGTCACGATCAAGCGCGGCAAGGTCAGCGCGACCAACTACAAGCAGTGCCTCGCCCTGGAAGTGCCGGGCTTCATCGCCTTCTATCAGTCGAAGGCCGACTTCGCCGGCACCGACACGGTGACGCTCGAGGTCAAGTTCCCGCAGGGCCGCACCGAAGTGCAGCGGATCATGATCAACGTCGGCGTCGGGCCGGCGGGGCAGAAGATCTGAGCCGCAGCGCATCGGCGACGCCGCCTCCATGAGAAAAGGGCCACCTCATGGGCGGCCCTTTGCTTCTGCTTGTTCCAAGCCGGCCGGATCAGACGTGGACCTGCGTCTGGGCGTGGCTGTTGTCGATGATCATCTTGATCACGTCGTCGCCGGCCGTGAGGTTGCCGCCGGTGTCCTTGATCGTCGCGACGTTGGTCCAGCCGGAGCCGGCGTTGATCTGCAGCGTCAGGTCGCCGTTGTTCAGCACGCCACTGCCGTTGGCCGAGGCCAGGCTGGTGTGCCCGCCGCTGTCGACGAAGCGCACCGCGTCGGCATGGTTGCCGGACACGCTGGCCAAGAGGCCCGAGATGTCGATGACGTCGCCGGAGGTCCCGGTCTGGAAATCCAGGATGGTGTCGAGCCCGCCGCCGGCGAGATCGCCGGCGTTCCACTTGAACGTGTCGGACCCGCCGTTGCCCGTGAGCTGGTCGGAGCCGGCGCCGCCGATGAGAACGTCAGCGCTGCCCGACCCATTGATCGTATCATTGTAGTTCGAACCGATCACTCCTTCCATATTCTTGTAGCTGTCCGTGCCGAGACCAGGAATGGACACATTCGTTGCGGTCGAGCTCTGAGTCAGCGTCAACGTAAAACCGGCCGTGGCATCCGAGAAGTCGAGCAGGTCGATCCCTGTCCCGCCATCGATGGTGTCGTTGCCGCCGCCGCCGCGGATGATGTCGTCGCCGTCGCCGCCATTGATCGTGTTGGCAGCACTGCTGCCGATAAGGATGTCGTCGCCCGAGCCGCCGGTCACGCGCTCGATATTGGCGATCGAGCTGAAGCCGGTGGCCGTGCCGGCGCCGAGATTGACCGTCACGTCCTCGCTGGTGATGTAGGTCAGCGTATCGCTGCTGCTGCCGAGATCGGCGGTCACGGCCTCGATATTGCTGAGCTTGGTCCCGTTGACGTCGGTGATCACGCCGCCGGCAACCGTGACATAGATCAGATCCTGCGACGACGTCCCCTCGATGACGAACGTGTCGGTGCCGATGCCGCCGTCGACGGTGTCGACGCCGTCGTTGACGCCCCAATAGAAGGTGTCGTTGCCGGAGCCGCCGATGGTGACGTCGTTGCCGCTGCCGCCCCGGATGGAGTCATTGCCGGCGCCGCCGTTGATGTAGTCGTTGCCGGCGCCGCCGAGCAGCGTGTCGTTGCCGCCGAGGCCGTAGATGCCGTCATCGTCGGCGCCGCCGTTGAAGTTGTTGCCGCCGCTCGACCCGATCATCACGTCGTAGCCGTTGTTGGCATTGGCCTCGAGCGTGTTGTCGACCGTGGCGGTGATCGCGTCGCCGTCGTTGGCACTGTAGCCGGACAGCCACGGTGCCGAGCCGACCACCCACGACTTGTCCGACAGCGAGTTGATGGTGAGATTGAGCGCACCATTGTCGAGCGCGTTGAAGGCGAGATAGGTCGACACAGACGACACCGAATCGGTCGCCGTCACCTTGTAGACGTACAGGCCCGCGTCGTTGTTGCTCGGATCTCCGGTGAACTGATTGCCGGTCCGGTGGATCCAGCTGTCGTCGCCGGTCGAGCTGTAGACGAGGCTGTAGGTGTAGGTGACCGTCCCCGTTCCGCCTGCGAACAGCGTTGCCGCATTCAGGCTGATCACGTTCGGCGAGTCGGTGTTCTGCGACAGCGCATAGCGTCCGTCGGCGCTCGTGGTGTCCACGACGGCCAGCGGCGCCGGCTCGTTCGTGCCGTTGATGGTCACGTCGATGACCTGGCTGGCCGTGCCGTCGACCGACTTCACGGTCAGCGTGTCGTGCTTGACGTCGCCATTGTTGAGCGCCTGGACGTTGGCGGCCGAATTGTTCAGCGTATAGCCCCAGGCCCCGGTCACCGCGTTGAAGGTGAAGGTGCCATACGTCCCCGCCAGTGAAGCGGGCGTCTGGAACTGGGCTTCCCCGCTATCGACGTCGGTAACCGTCAGGGTCCCGCCGGCCGTCAGCGTGCCGTCCTCCTTGACCGTCCCGCTTGCCGTGCCCGCGATCGACGCCGCATCGTTGACGCCGTTCACCGTGACGGTGACGGTCTGCGTCGTCGTCCCGCCGTGACCGTCGTCGATCTTCACCGTGTAGGTCTGATCGATATGGTCGCTGGCGCGCAGCGACTGGATGTCGGCGTCGTTGACGGTGAACGTCCAGTTCACCTTGTGGCCGGTATTGTCGACCGTGGCGTTGAACGAGCCGTAGTAGTTGCTGCCGGCCGGTGTCGTGTAGGTCACGGTCTGGGCATCGCCGTCTACGTCGGTGAAGGCGATCGCGCCGGACGCCCGCTCCACGCCCGGTGTCACGACCGTGCTGGGTTGCACCGAGATGTCGTCGATGACGGCACCACCTGCGCTCGCGAACTTGATCGTCGTCGACGTCGAGGTCGCGGTGAACTGGTAGGTCTGCTCCGTCCAGCCAAAGTTCCAGGCGCTCGTCGTCAGAAGGGGTGTTCCATCAACGGATGATGTCACGGCCGTACCGTAGGTCATCACGTAGAAGTCGACGGTATAGGTCACGCCGACGACGGTGCTGATGGTCTGGCTCATCGAGCTCGATGCGCCGTAGAAGTCGGCCGAGCCGCCATCGGTGCGGCCGCCCACGACGGTGACGGCATGGGCGCCCCCGACCGTCCACGCATCCAGCGTGTAGAAGTTGCCGTTGTAGTAGCCGAACGAGCCGTTCTGGATCAGGTTGCCGCTCGGCGCCGCATAGGAGGCGTCCTCGGTGACGCTTGCCGCGGTCGTTCCGGCTCCGAAGGTCGGCGCGTGGTTCGGCGCCGTGACCGAGCCGGTCTGGCCGCTGGTCACGTTCTCGGCAAAGCCCTGGCCGTCGGTATAGGTAACGTTGGCCGAGATCTTGTGGCCGACGTCGTTGGACCCCAGCGTATAGGTCGAGCCGGTTGCGCCGTTGATGACGGCGCCGTCCCGCAGCCAGTGATAGACGACGTTCGACGCGGCGCCATCCGGATCGCTGCCGAGATTGGCGGTCAGCGTCTGGCCCTGCGTCGCCGTGCCCGACACCGTCACGCTCGCAGCGCCGTCATTGACCGGCGTGATGGTCAGCGTGAAGGCGTCCGAGACGGCATATTCGCCGTCGCTGGCGTAGACCGTGACGTTGACCGTGCCTACGAAATTGGCCGGCGGGGTGCCGCTGAAGGTGCCGGTCGTGGCGTCGAAGTGCAACCACGCCGGCAGGTTGCTGCCGTCGCTGAGGTTCGCCGACAGCGTCAGCAGGTTCGCGGTGCCATCGAAGCGGCCATCGACATCGGCAAACGTGTTCGACGGGATGGTGAAGCTGAACGGCTGATCTTCCGCCGAGCTGCGGTCGGTCAGCGCGTTCTGCAGGACCGGCGCATCATTGTTGCCGAGGATCTGGATCGTCACCGTCTTGGCGGTGCCGTCCTCCGTGTAGACCGTGAAGCTGTCGGTCAGCGTGGTCTCACCTTCCTTCAGCGCCTGGATTCTCGGGTCGTTGTTATAGATGCCGTAGGTCCACCTGCCATCGCTGCCGATGTCGTACCAGCCGTAGCCGTTGGCCGTGTTCGAGGACGTCGCCTGCCACACATCGTTGTGCCCGTCGACGTCGGTCGCATTGAGGTCGCCACGCGCGATGCCGTAGAGCGGGCTGCTCTGGCTGTTGGCGATGCCGCCCTCCTCGGCGATGGTGCCGGTGGCGTCGCCGCTGATCACGGCCGCGTCGTTGACGCCGGTGACCGTGATCTTGAGCGTCGCCGTGTTCGACACCGCGCCCGACGGATCCTTGTCGGTATAGGTGAAGGTGTCCACCGCGGGCACGCCCGCCGCCAGCGCATCGGCCTTGTCGGCGACATAGGTGTAGGAGCCGTCCGAATTCAGCGTCAGATGGCCGTAGGCGCCCTCGATCGAGGTGCCGACGCCCGCCCCCTGCGTCACGCTGCCGGTGCCGGCCACGACGCCGGACACGACGAGCGAGCTGACGGGGTTGTCGACGTCGGTGTCGGCCACCGAGCCGCCGGTCGAGCCGCGGATGACGCCATTCGCAACTGAGATGTTGAGCGTGTCATCCTCGAGCACCGCATGGGTGTCGGAGTTCGCCACCGGCGGGTGGTTGGCGGGGATGACCTCGACGCTGACCGTCTGGGTGGCACTCAGATTGCCGCCGCCAACATTGCCGTTGTCGTTGATGGTGATCGTGACCGACCCCGGCTGGTCGCTGTTCGGCGTGAACACCGCCGATGCCAGATAGGTATTCAGATCGTTGATCTTGAACCCGCTCATCGCGAGCGTCTGCTCGGCGTTGAAGACGCCGAGCGACGGAATGGACAGCGTGCCGCCGGAGATGTCGAACCTCACGGACTCGACGACATTGCCGTCCGCGTCGGAGAAGGTGATCGCGTTCGCGCCAGTGAAAGCGAACGACGCGCCTTCATCGGCGGTCACGTGCGTCGGGGCATGGATCTCCGGTGCATCGTTGACCGGCACCACGTTGACCGTCAGCGTGCCGATGTCCGTCTGTCCGGCCGCATCACGCACCGTGTAATCCACGGTATCCGCGCCATAGAAGTCGGCCTTAGGCTTGTAGACATAGGTGCCGTCGGCATTGAAGTGAATCGTGCCGCCCTTGGCCGTCGCGAAGTCGCCCGCCACCACGCTCAACGTGTCGCCGGTGTCCGGGTCGCGGTCGTTGTGCAGAACGCCCTGCGTCGGATCGGACACGGTCAACGTCGTGTCCTCGTTCACACTGGCCGTGTCATCCACGGCCGTGGGAGCATCCTCGATCGGGTTGATGTTGATCGTGATCGTCTGCGTCGCGCTCAGATTGCCACCGCCGACATTGCCGTTGTCGTTGATGGTGATCGTGACCGATCCCGTCGCATCGTTATCGGCTGATGGCGTGAACACCGCCGACGCCAGACAGGCGTTCAGATCGCTGATCTTGAACCCGCTCATCGCGAGCGTCTGGCTGGCGTTGTAGACGCCGAGAGACGGGATCGCGAACGTGCCGCCGGAGATGTCGAACCTCACGGACTCGACGACATCGCCGTCCGCATCGGAGAAGGAGAACGCGTTCGCGCCGGTGAAGGCGAATGGCGTATCCTCGTTCGTCGTCACCTGCGTCGGCGCATGGATCTGCGGCGCGTCGTTGACCGGGGTCACCGTGACATCGATCGTCTGCAGTGCGGTGTTGACGACGTCGGTGTGGACGTTGCCGTCCGACAACGTAGCCTGATCGGTGACCTCCGCGACCACCGACAACGAGAACGTGCCGTTGTAGTTCGCGGGCGGCGTGATCTGCAGCGGGTGGCTGTCGAACGCGGCGATCGCGGCGGCGCTATCGATCACCCACTTGCCGGCGTCAGCGCCGGTTCCGGCATGGCCGACCGAGAAGGTCGCACCGGCCGGATAGCCCGAGATCAGCAGCCGCAGGCTTTCGGAACCGTCGGTGTCGGTGACGGCGGCACCGATGAGCTTCAGGTTGATCGTGGTGTCCTCGGCACCCGAGGCCGGGCCGAGATCCATGAAGCCCAGCGTCAGCGCGTCCGCCTTCGGTGCGACGTCGACCGTGACATGCGCGGTCGCGGTCCCGCCATCGCCGTCGCTGACCGTGTAATCGAAGCCGGCGACGCCCGAGAAGTTCTTGTCCGGCGTGAACACCGGGTTGCCGTTGGAGAGCGAAACGGTGCCGTGCGTCGCGTTCGACACGCCGGTGACGGTCAAGGTGTTGTTGTCGACGTCGGTGTCGTTGTTGAGCAGGCTGAGCAGCGCGTTGACGGTGAGCGGGCTATCCTCACTCGCCTGGACCGCGTCGTCATGAGCCACCGGCGGCGTGTTGAAGACGCCCGTGAGCGAACGGGTGCCGTCGGTGAAGGCAAAGCTCTCGTAATTCGTGAACGTATCGGTCAGGCCGTTGTGGGTGACCTGCACGCCGATCAGCGTCACGCCGTCCGTCGCGAACACCTTGGTGTAGGTCGCCTCGGCGAACTTGAAGCCGAACTTCACCGTGTCGCTGTCAGAGCCGCCGTCGGACACAACGCTGGTGTTGCCGGCAAACCGAACGAGATCCAGCGTGTCGTTGCCGGAGCCGCCGTTGAAGACGATGGTCGACGGCGCGATCGCCGTGCCGCTGATATCGGTGATCGTCACCGAGTCGCTGGCGGTGCCGCCGGCGATGGTGATGCGCTCGATCTCGTCGGCGCGGATCGTCGCGCCGTTCGGACCGTCATAGCGCACCAGAATGTCGGTGGCGTTGCTAGCGGACGGATCGTTCAGCGTCGGATTGATCTCGGTACCGGTCGAGGTCTTACCGATGGTGAAGTTGCGCGCATTTCCATCGCCCGTGATCGCGAGCACGTCGTAGTTCGGAAAGGTCGTGCCAGACTCCGAGCCGCCGTCGATGACGTCGCTGCCGTCGCCCACCGTGTAGAGGAAGGTGTCGTTGCCAGCGCCGCCGAACAGCCGGTCGCCACCTCCTCCGCCGATGATGATGTCGTTGCCGGCGCCGCCAAACAGGGCATCGCCGCCCACGCCGTTGCCGCCGACCAGAATGTCGTCGCCATTTGAGCCGTGGGCCTCGGTCACGCCGCCGAGCTTGTCGATGCCGACCACCTTGTCGGTCACCGCGGCGCGGTCGGTCACGCTGTGAGCCCCGACCGTCTCGCCGACGACCGTCGCCGCGCTGTCGCCGAGATTGACGAACACCGGCGAATTCGGCGCGTCATAACGCGTCGTGGTCACGGTGCCGGCGGCATCGACCCGGACGGTGAAATTGTTGGTGAAGACGTCGTGATCGCGGTCCTCGACCGCGAAGGCGAAATTGAGGTCGAGATACTGGTCGGCGGCGCTCGAGGTCCCGATCGGCGCGGGATGATCGAGCGGCTGCAGCAAGGTGAAGTTGTAGGAGCCGGTGCCGGTCTCCGACAGCGTCACCGTGAACACGGCCGCATCAGCCGCGTTGCCCGTCACCAGACCATTCTGGCCGATGTAGCTGCCACCGCTCATGCGATAGGCGGTCAGCGTCGTGTGATCCGCCGACATCACATAGGTCAGGCCGAAGCCGAGCGATGTCAGTCCGGAGAGCTGGTGGTCGGCTGCATCGTAGACGCGCACCGGCGACGCGCCGAAGAACGTCACCGACGGCCCGGGGCTGTCGCCATCGGCCCCATAGGTGATGCGCAGATCGACCGCGCCGGTCGAGACGCTGCCGGCTGCCTCCGAGATCGCGACGGTGTCGACGTCCTGCGACTGCGGGCTGTCATCGTTGACGGTGATGATGATCTGATCGTGCAGCGCAACGGAATCGCCGTCGGAATCGGTGGCGGTCACCGCCGTCGACAGGTCGAGCGTCAGCGTGTTGTCATGGCCGGTGCCGACGTGGTCCAGCGCGCCCTTCAGACGGAACGAATACTGGCCGGTGTTGGCATCGACCTGGAATTCGAAGATCGTGACGCTGCCAGCCTTGGCGATCAGCGTGTTGTCGACCCCCATGCTGTAGGTCAGCGCCACGCCGCCCGACATCAGCGACAGCAGCTCGGGCGCGAGGTTGGTCTTCTCGACCGTATAGGTGCCGGGCTTGTCGGCGCCAAACGACACCAGCGAGCTCAGATTGCCGGTGAAGTAGGAATCGTTGCCGTTGCCGTCGCCGTTGAGGTCGCCGCCATGGTTGCCGGTCGCGGTCACCACCGTTCCGTTCGGCAGCTCGCTCTCGTAGACCGCCGCTCTCAACACCGTCGCCGTCGCGACGGGGCTGTCGTCGTCGATCGTCACGGCGAATGACGAGATGGTGCTGTCGCCATCCGCATCGGTGGCGGTGAAGCCGAAGGTCAGCTTGACGTCGTTCTCGTTCTGGCCGGCCGGATGATCGACGTGCTTCAGCAGCGTGAAGCTGTAGCTGCCTGCACCGGAATCATCGAGCGAGACCTTGAACACCTGGCTGGCCACCGACGGCGGGTTGCCGTTGCTCGGATTGCTGCCGGTGTAGCCATAGACCGTATTGCCGACGACCCAGAGCTTGACCTGGACGCCCTCGACCGTCAGCGAGCCCGCGTCCGAAGTGGCGTTCTGGCCGTTGGTGATGCCGCTGAACGCGACCGCGCGGTTCACGCCGCCGCTGTTGTTGTCGTCGGCGCCCCAGGAGATCGCCAGCGAGCCGTTGGCCGTGACATTGGCACCGGCGACGTCGCCGATGGCCGCTCCGGTGTTGCCGCCGGAAAGCCCATCCTCGTCGACGGTCCCGGCATCAGACGTGCCGATCGCGGGCCGGCCGTTGTCGTCATTGATGGTGACGGTGAAGTTGCCGCCGGAGGCGATATCGCCATCGGCATCGGTCGCGGTGAAGCCGAGCTTCAGCGACAGTGCATTGGTCTGGCCCGAGCCGACGTGATCGACATTGTCCAGGAGCTCGAAGGTGTAGCTGCCAGAGCCATCGTCGGACAGCGTGATGTGGAACACCTTGCGGTCATTCGTCGTGAGCTGGCCGCCATTGTCGTTGGCGACGCCCCAGATCTCGGTGTCCGACACGCGGATGAACTGCACCGCCGTGCCGTTCGACGTCAGCGTCGGGCTGCCTGCGCCGGCGGTCTTGACCACGTCGCCGGTATGGATCGCGCTATCGAATGCGACGCTGCGATTGGCCGCGCCCGAATTGCTGTCGTCGGCACCCCAATTGATGTTGAGCGCGACATCGGCCGCGGTCTGGGTCTGAAACACCTCCGCGCCAGCAGAGCCGGTGGTGTTCTCGGTCAGCGTCGCGGCGGTCGGCGAACCGAGCACCGGCACGTCGTCCTTGACCGAGACGGTGAAGCTGTTGCTGGACGTGTCGCCGTCGCCATCGGTCGCCGTGAAGCTGAACGACAGCTTGACGATGTTCTCGCCGCTGCCGGCGGGATGGTCCAGAGTGCCGAGCAGCTTGAAGTTGTAGGAGCCGTCGTTCTGGTCGCTCAGCGACACTTCGAACACGCGGGCGCCGTGGGCGAGATCGCCGCCGGTGTAGCCGACGAGCACGCCGTTCTCGAAGGTGTACTTCACCGTCTGGCCATCCGACGTCAGCGTCAGATTGCGGCCCGAACTGTCCTCGGCGTCGACATTCGCGCCCGCGCTCGTGTAGCGGAAGCTGACCGAGCGGTCGCCGAGCCCGCCGCCCGAGGTCTTGTTGCTGTCGTCGGAGCCCCAGCTGATGTTGAGGTCGCCGCTGACCGCGGTCGGCTCCTTGGAGGCATCGGTGCCGCCCGGCAGATCGTCCTCATCGACGGTCTTGGCGTCGCCGGCCGCAGCGACCGGCGTGGTGTCGAGCACCGTGACCTTGAAGCTGCTGGTGACGCTGTCGCCGTCGGAATCCGTGGCCTTGAAGCCGAACGTCAGCGGCAGGCTGTCGTCGTTCTGGCCGGACGCCGGGTGGTCGATGTTGTCGTACAGCGTGAACTTGTAGCTGCCATCGCCGCTGTCGGACAACTGGATGGTGAAGACGGTGCGGTGATCCGCGGTGATCGCCGTCAGCAAGGTGCCGTCGCCGGAGATGGTGTAGCTGATCGCCGAGCCGTCGGAGGTCAGGCCCGTGGCGCCGGCGACAGTGGTGAAGGCCACCGCGCGGTTGTGCCCGACACCCGTATTGTTGTCGTCGGCCCCCCAGGAAATGTCGAGGCTGCCGGTCTGGACCGTCGAGTTCGACGCGTCTGGATGGCTGGTGTCGTAGCCGTCGGTCGGCAGGCTGGCCTCGCTGACGGTCTCGTCCTCGGCGCAGCCGACGGTCGGCACGTCGTCCGTCACCGCCACCGTGAAGCTGCTCGTGGCGCTGTCGCCGTCGGAATCGGTGGCCTTGAAGCCGAAGCTCAGCGCCAGGCTGTCGATGCCCGACTTGCCATGGTCGAGGTTGTCGAGCAGCGTGAACTTGTAGCTGCCGTCGCCGTCATCGCTCAGCGTGACGGTGAAAACGGTGCGATGATCGGTGGTGACCGCGCTCAGCGTGGTGCCGTCGGACGAGACCACATAGCTGATCGCATAGCCGTTCGACGTCAGCCCGTCCGGTGCGGTCGTGTTGAAGAACGCCACCGAGCGGTTGTTGGTCGCGCCGGAATCATTGTCGTCGGCGCCCCAGGAAATCGCGAGGCGGCCGGTCTGCACGGTGGAGTACGGCGAATCCGGGAACAGGACGTCGTAGAGATCGGTCGGAAGGTTGGCTTCGCTGACGGTCTCGCTCTCGGCGTGCCCGATCGTCGGGACGTCGTCGATCACGGTGACGGTGAACGTGCTGCTGCTCGAATCGCCGTCGGAATCGGTCGCGGTGTAGTCGAACGTCAGCTTGACGACGTTGCTGCCCTGCCCGGCCGGATGATCGAGATTGCCGAGCAGCTTGAAGGTGTAGGTGCCGGTACCGTCGTCATCGAGCGAGACTTCGAACACGCGCTGCCCGAAATTGAGGCTGTTGCCGGTGTAGCCGACCAGCACGCCATGATCGAAGGCGTATTTCACCTGCTGACCGTCCGAGGTCAGGCCGCTGAGGCCGACATCGCTACCGTTGGTCACATGGACGTCGTCGGCGGCGTTGGACGTGTTGGCGAAGCGGACCGAGCGATCGGCGGCGCCGCTGTCGTTGTTGTCGGCACCCCATTTGATGTTGAGCGCGCCGGTCACCTGGGGATCGCGGCTGCCGCCATCGTGGCCGCCGAAATCGTGACCGCCGAAATCGGGGCCGTCGAAATCGGGGCCGCAATCGCCACCGCCAGCGTTGAGATCAGCTTCGCTGATGCTCTTGGCCGCCCCGGTATGCGCCTCCGGGCTGTCGTCGTTGACGCTGACCTTGAACGTGCCGCTGACCTGATCGCCGTCGGAATCGGTGGCGACGTATTTCAACGTCAGCGCGATGCTGTCCTCGGTGTTGGGCACCGGGTGGTCGAGATTGTCGAGCAGCGTGAAGCTGTAGGACCCGGAATCGAGGTCGGACAGCTTCACAGTGAACACGGCGGCATTGGCCTTGTTGCTGGTCCAGTTGCCGTTGCCGTCGATGTAGTGCTGTCCGTCGAAGCGGTAGGCCGTGATCAACGTGCCGCCTTCGCTGACGCCGTAGGTCAACGCGACGCCGTTCGAGGTCAGGTGCTGCGCGGCGAGCGTCGTGGTGGCGTCGGATGCGAAGGTGACGGCGCGGTCGCCGTTCACCGATGACGCACCGGTGATCCCGACATTGCCGAGATTGTTGGCGCTGTCGCTGCCCCAGGAGATGCCGAGATCGCCCGTTGCGACCGTGTTCTGGCCGGGGACGTCGCCAGGCCCGCCCGCGAGCCCGATCGGGAGCCCGTCCTCATCGACCACGCCGGTCGCAATCTCCCGGTTTAGCACCGGCGCGTCGTCGTTGATCTTGACCTTGAAGGTGTCGGAGACCGCATCGCCATCCGAATCCGTGGCGACGAAGCCGAGGGTGAGCGTGACGTCGTCCTCGGTGTTGTGGGCCGGATGATCGATGTTGTCGATCAGCGTGAAGCTGTAGGACCCCTGCCCCTGGTCGGACAGCGACACCGTGAACACCGCAGCCGTGGCCGGATCACCGGTGGCATGGCCCTCGCCGTCGACGTAGGTGTGATGCGCTTCATCGTAGCGGTAGGCGGTCAGCATCGTGCCGCCGGCGGACACGGTGTAGGTCAGCGCGACGCCGTTCGACGTCAGATGCTGGGCGGTAAGCGTCGAGACCACGTCGACGGCGAAGGTGACGGCGCGGTCGCCATTGACCGAGGCACCGTTGATGCCGCCGTCGACATGGCTGTTGGCGCTGTCGGCGCCCCAACGGATGCCGAGGAAGTCGGTCACCGTCAGATTGGCGCCCGCAGCGTCGTTGCCATCCGCGTAGGAATTGCCGGGATTGCCGAGACCATCCTCGTCGACCACGGAGTAGCTGACGCGCTCGCCAAACACCGGGGCATCGTCGTTGACCTCGACATTGAAGCTGCCGTGGATTGCGTCGCCGTCGGAATCGGTGGCGACAAAGCCGAAATACAGCCCTTGATTATCCTCGCTGCCGTGGACCGAGTGGTCGAGATTGCCGGTGAGGTTGAAGGTGTAGGAGCCGTTGTCCTGATCCGACAGCGAAACGGTGAACACCGTGGCGCTGGCGAGGTCCTCCGTCGGCTTACCGTTCGCGTCGACATAGGTCTCGTGGGCGGCGTCGTAGCGATAGGCCGTCAGCAGCGTGCCGTTCTCGGAGACGTGATAGCTCAACGCAATCCCGTTCGACGTCAGCCCCAGCTCCTCGAGCGAGGGAACCGTGTCCGCGGCGAAAGTGACGGCGCGATCGCCCTTGACCGACGCGCCATCAATGCCGCCGTCGACATGGCTGTTGGCGCTATCGGCGCCCCACAGGATGGCGAGCGTCTTGGTCACCGTCAGATCGGCGCCGGCGACGTCGCTGCCTTCCACGTAGCTGTCGCCGGCATTGCCGAGGCCGTCCTCGTCGACCACACCGGCGCTCGGCGCATCGCCGAACACCGGCGCGTCGTCGTTGACTTTCAGGGTGAAGCTGTCGGTCACCGCGTCACCGTCGGAATCCGTGGCGACGAAGCCGATGTTGAGCGTGATGTCGTCCTCGGTGCCGTGCACCGGGTGATCGAGATTGCCCTTCAGCTCGAACGTGTATGAGCCGCGGTCCTGATCGGACAGCGACACCGTGAACACCGTCGCGCCGGCCGAGTCCGTCGGCTTGCCGTCGGCGCCGACATAGGTCTCATGCTCGGCGTCGTAGCGATAGGCCGTGAGCAGCGTTCCGTTGTCGGACACGACGTAGGTGAGACCGAAGCCGTTCGAGGTGAGATTCTGGGCGTCGAGCGTCGCGACCACGTCGGCCGCGAAGGTCACGGCGCGGTCGCCGTTGACCGGCGTGCCATCGATGCCGCCATCGACATGGCTGTTGGCGCTGTCGGCGCCCCAGCGAATGCCGAGCGTATCGGTGACCTTCAGGTCTTCGCCATAGGCGTCGCCGTCATCCTTGTAGCTGTTGCCGGCGTTGCCGAGGCCGTCCTCGTCGACCACCGAATAGCTCGGCTTCTCGCCGAAGCTCGGGGCGTCGTCATTGACCTTCACCGTGAAGGTGTCGGTGATCGCATCGCCATCGGAATCGGTGGCGACGAAACCGATGTTGAGGGTGACGTCATCCTCGGTGCCGTGCACCGGGTGATCCAGGTTACTCGACAGCGCGAAAGTATAGGAGCCACGGCCCTGGTCGGACAGCGACACCGTGAACACCACGGCGCCCGACAGCCCCTCGCCTTCCAGCGGCTTGCCGTTGGCATCGACATAGGTCTCGTGCGCGGCATCATAGCGATAGGCGGTCAGCACGGTGCCGTTCCCCGACACTTCGTAGCGCAGGGCAAAGCCGTCGGAGGTCAGATCCTGCGCCTCGAGCGAGGCCACCACGTTTGCGGCGAAGGTGACGGCGCGGTCGCCATTGACCGGCGTTGCGTTGATGCCGCCGTCGACATTGTTGTTGGCGTCGTCGGAGCCCCAGCGGATTCCAAGCGTATCGGTGACCGTCAGGTCTTCGCCATAGGCGTCGCTGCCATCGGCGTAGCTGTTGCCAGCATTGCCGAGACCGTCTTCGTCGACCACCGAATAGCTCGGCTTCTCGCCGAAGCTCGGGCCGTCATCGGCGACATTGACGGTGAAGGCGCTGTTGACGGGGTCGCCGTCGGCGTCGGTCGCGACCACCTTGAAGGTCAGCGGCAGCGACGCGTCGTTGGCGCCGTTGTGGTCGATATTGTCGGACAGGGTGAAGGTGGCGCTGCCGGAGCCGGTGTCAGACAGCGACACGGTGAAGATGGTGCGCGCGCCCTCACCCTCACCTGCGGTCGCGATGATCTCGGTGCCGTTGGCCGACAGCGTGTAGGAGATGGCCTCGCCGTTCGAGGTCAGGCCCAGCGCCTGCAAGGTCGCGATCTCGGACGCGTCGAACACCAGCGAGCGGTCGCCGTCGACCACGGTCCCGTTGGAGCCGCCATCGACCTTGCTGTTGCCGTTGTCGGCGCCCCAGCCGATGTGGAGATCCACGCTCGCGGTGGTCGGCTCGAAGCCGTCGCCGCCCACGACCTTGGCGACGAGCTCGCTCTCGCCGCCGCCTTCGCTGCCGCCGCCGGTGTGCTCGGCGACATTGATCGCCTCGACGGTGCCGGCGACCGGCGAATCGTCGTTGACGCCGATCACGATCGTCACCGGCGCGGTGTCGCCGCTGCCGTCGATGGCGATGACGTTGATGGTGAGGTTCAGCGTGTCTTCGGTGCCGAAGACCGGATGATCGAGCGGCTGCAGCAGCGTGACCGTATAGGTCCCCGCGATCGTCGCGTTGGCGTCGAGCGTGACGGTGAAGACCTGGTTGGCGACGATCGAGGGATCACTGCCGATATAGCCGATCAGCTCCGGCTGGCCGTTGACGGTGGTGATCGCAAAATGCACCTCCTGGCCGCCGGACGTCAGCCCGGCAAGACCAGGCTGTGACGCCGCAAACGCAAAGGCGCGGCCGATCACGTCGGTGCCGAAGTCGACGTTCAGCGAACCGGTAAAGCTCGTCGCCACGCCGCCGATGTCGCCGCTGCCGCCGGGCCGGCCTTCGGACAGGCCGTCCTCATTGAGCACCACGCTGTCGGCGACGCCGGCAATCGGCGTCGGATTCGGCGTGACCGGATTGTCGCCGAATTTGGTGGTGGTGTCCTCGGCTCCCAGCAGCCCAAGCGGCGTGCCGCCGATCAGCGCATCGATCTTGAACGTCCCGAAGTTCGCTCCGGCAGGCACGCCCGGCGCACCGGGCGTTCCCGCGGCGGGCAGCACCGACTGGTCGGTGGTGATGGGAAACAGCTCGGCGAACTGATCGCCATTGATGATTCGGTCGGGGCCGACCTCGAAGCTGACGTCCTTCAGCGGGGCGCCGTTGGTATCGAAAACCGGGTCGATGGACACCGTCGACTGATTGTCGAACAGGATGATGAGGCGGTTGCCGATCTTGACGAAGGTCAGCCGCTCGCTGGCGATGTCGCTGAAATCGATCTGGCTCTGACCGTCGAGGTGAACCGTAATGGCTTGGTTGCCCGGCGGTTTGCCGATCTTGAGGTGCTTTGCAGAGGCGCTGGATGGCTGCGAGGACGTGCCGGTCAACTGGGCCAGCAGGACAGGAGCATTCATGCGCCAAAACCTCCAAATATGGGGCGCTTTGGTGGCGCTCCCATTTCTATCGTTAAACTATTATTAAACGAGAATACGGGTCAATATTACCGGTTCTTGTTAATCAGACTTTAGGGACTTTGGGTAAATGCAGTCAAGTGCAGCGGCATTTATGAAGGTAAATTAGTCCGCGCCTATGCTTCCGCGCTACGCATGGCGCAGCCGGAAAGACAAGATTAAATCGGGTTTTGGCCTGGAGAATTACTACTGATCCGCAGTTGTTCCGCGCGCAATACTTGCGGAACACCACGCACGCTGTCGTGAATATGAGCTGAGCGCCATGAAATGGCCGAAATGGAACTCCGCCTCTCGCGAATTATTTGCGAAAGGCGGAGCCTATTCTTGAAAGAGGTTGTGCAGCGGCAGAATGCCTCAGATGCGGCTGACCACGCAGGCGACCGGTTCATATTTGCGCAAATACAACAGCGCCTGGTCACCGATGCCATCGAGCCACACGCCGCGGCCCGCGTAGCGATAGCCGTCGCCCATCGGAACGAGACGGACCGGAATCGCGTGGCGAGGATGGAGGTAGAGCTGCGCGGTGACGATCTCGCCCGGCGCGAGCACGGGACGAGAGCGCAGCACGTAACTGCCGCCATTCTCGCAGGCGATCGCAAACGCCGCGCCCGGCAGCACCACGGCGTCGGCCCGCGCGATGCCGATCATCCCACCGATCGCCGACAGGACCACTGCCCCGCAAACCATGACTTGCTTGATATTCACCGCGGCCCCCTGCTCGCCAGCTTCCCGGCGTGCATTAAGACCGCAAACGGCGCCGGCTACAAGTCGTTCGGCTGCGACATTCAGAGCAGCAACGGCCGGCCCGGATCACGGCCGCCGCCGATGTCGGCTTCGGCCGCCGGCGTGACGTCGCTCTCGCTTTCGTGGTGCGGCCGCTCGGCATAGGGCGCCGCGAACAGGCTGACGCCGCGGTGATCGATTGCAAACAGCGGCATGAAGGACTGCAGATCTCGTCCCTCCATCAGAGCGGCCCGCCGATTGTCGAGCACGAACCACTTGCCCTCGAGCCGGACTGCGACGACGGCGTGATCCTGCCTTACGGCGAGGTCCCGGACCAGCAGCAGCTTGAGATCGGATTCCGGCGTTCCCGCCGCCAGCAACAACGCGTATTTCGCGATCGCGTAGTCCTCGCAGTCACCGAGGCCGCTGCGCAAGGTCTGCAGTGGCGAACTCCAGACGTCCGGCAGGCCGTGTTGCTGATCGTCGCTGACGTAGCGCACCGCCTGGTTGACGCCGCGATTGATGATTTCCGCGCGTGCACGACCTTCGCTGGCGGCAGCCGCCGACCGCATCAGCGCGACGAAGAAGCGCTCCGACGCCGAGCAACGCGCGTCATCGCCGTTGCAGCGGTCGGTCGACATCCGCTCGCTCGCCATCGCAGCCTGGATGCCGCGCCATTTCACCCACAGCACGCCTTCGGGTGCGCGGAACGTCATCAGGCCGAACGGCTCGTCGCTGGGATTAGCGACCGCCGGCCCCTGCGGGGCGTCGCTGACTGATCCGGCGCGCCCGGCCGGGTCGGTCGATGCCACTTCCACAGGCCCGGAGGCCGCGCGACGCAGGCCGTCGTGCTTGGCGAGCACGGCATTGATGGTGAAGAAACGGACGGGCGGCGGCACCGGCAGCGCGCTATCCGCAGTGCCCTGCGGAGATCTACGATTTGAAGTCTCGGCAAACGCAGCGCCGGCACAACCGGCCACGACCGACAACACAAGCGCAAGCCCCAGCGCGCGCGGGAGAGCCCGCGGCCGATCGATCCGCAACATCAGTGACGCCCCGTATGCTCCGGGGCATCGGCCGACGTCATCGCGTCGATCCCTGTCCCGGTTGTTATCGGATCAGGGATAGGGCCGGCGCGGCTTCGGGCCGGTTAAACCGCGGTGATGTTCGCGGCCAAGCTGCGAACGCGACTAATCGCGGCCGACCAAATCGCGTCGCATTTGAACGATTCAGAATTTGGTAACGCAGGCCGGCTCGCTCAGCCGCGGATCAGCGCAGCGACTTCTGGGATCTCACATACTTTTCGCGGAGAACCGGGTATCGCTGCACTCACACGAGCTGGCCGCGCCTGCGCTCAGCGCTCCCGCAGCGCCTCGTCGCGCAGCATGCGGGCAGGCTTGACCAGATAGTCCAGCACCGATTTCTTGCCCGTCAGGATCTCGACGGTCGCGACCATGCCCGGGATGATCGGAAGCGGCTGCTGGGCGGTCCCGAGATGGTTCTTCTCGGTGCGCACCATCACCCGATAGAAGGTCTCGCCACGCTCGTTCTTGTCGCCCTTCTCGTCGGTGATGGTATCGGCGCTGATGCGCTCGACGCGCCCGTGCAAGGAGCCGTACACCGAGGAATCATAGGCGCTGAGCTTGACCACCGCCTCGTGGTTGGGACGGATGAAGGCGATGTCCTGCGGACGGATGCGGCCTTCGACCAGCAGCGTGTCATCGAGCGGCGTGATCTCCATCAGGCTGGCGCCTGGCGCGACCACGGCGCCGATGGTGGTGACGTTGAGCCTGTTGACGATGCCGCGCACGGGCGAGCGCAGCTCGGTGCGCCGCACCCGGTCCTGGGCCGATTTGATGTTCTCGTCGAGCACGGCGAGATCGCCGCGCGACTTGGCGAGATCGTCCTCGGCCTGGGCGCGAAACGCCGTGACGATGTTGAGCCGGCGAGCGCGCGCCTCCTGCACTGCCGCCTCGGTCTTCACGATGCTCGCCTGCACCACCGCGAGCTGCCCCCGCATGTCGGTGGCCTGGCGGTCGGCGCGGAGCATCTCGATCTCCGGCACCACCTTCTGGTCGAACAGCTTGCGGGTCAGCCCCAATTCGCGATTGAGCAGTGCCAACGTCTCCGAGAAGCGCTTCTCGGTGGCCCTGAGCTCGTCGATCTCCTTGCTCTTCTGCTGCTCCTGCTGCTGCACGACGTCGATGTCCTGCGCGAGCTTGCGCGCATGGGCGTCGAACACGGCGCGCTCGGTCTGCACCGCGCGCGGGGCGTCCGCGACGAGCTCCTCGGGAAACTCGACCGGGCTGCGGCCCTCGGTTTCCGCCGCCAGCCGGATCACCCGCGCCGCCATCGCGCCGCGGCGCTCGCGGATCTCGCCGAACTGCGACGCAAAATTGGTGTCCTCGATCCGCGCCAGGGGCTGATCCTTTTCGACGATCGCGCCTTCCTGCACCAGGAGATCGGCGATGATGCCGCCTTCCAGCGATTGAACCACCTGGGTCTGGCGCGACGGCACAACCTTGCCATTGCCGCGCTTGACCTCATCGAGCACGGCGAAATGCGCCCAGATCAGGAAGGTGAAGAACAGGCCGAGCGAGGCCAGCAGCAGCATCCGCGCCGTCTTCGGCGTGCGCAGTTCGACGGCAGCCCTGATGTCGTTGGAGAACGCGAAATCGCTGAGCGCCATGTCACCGCGTCCCCTGGACCGGCTTCACCGCGTGGCTCGCGGCCGGCGCCGCCGCGGGCTGCTGCGGACGCAGCATGGTGAGGATCTGCGCGGTCGGACCGTCGGCGACAATCTTGCCGGAGTCGAACACCAGGATGCGGTCGACCAGCGACAACAACGAAGGCCGGTGGGTCGAGACGATGATGGACATCTCGCCTTTGGCCAGCGACTTCAGGCGCTCGAGGAATTCGCCCTCGCTGCGGACGTCGAAATGCGCAGTCGGCTCGTCGAGGAACAGCACGCGCGGCTTGCGGATCAGGACACGCGCCAGCCCGATCGCCTGCTTCTGCCCGCCCGACAGGCTGCGGCCGCCTTCGGCGATCATCATCTCATAGCCCTGCGGGTGGCCGGCGATGAAGGTTTCGACGCCGGCGAGCCGCGCTGCCTCGAGCACCTCCTCATCGGTCGCCGCCGGACGGCCGAGCGTGATGTTGTCGCGCAGCTTGCCGTAGAACAGGTCGGTGTCCTGCAGCACGAAGCCGATGCCGGCGCGCAGATCGGCCGGGTCGTACTGCTGGATGTCGATCCCGTCGATCAGGATGCTGCCTTCGGTCGGCGGATAGAACGCAGTGGCGAGGCGGCCGACGGTGGTCTTGCCCGAGCCGACCCGACCGATGATGCCGATCTTCTCGCCCGGCTTGATATCGAAGGAGACGTTGTCGAGCGCCTTGGTCTGGCTTCCCGGATAGGAGAAGCTGACGTTCTTGAACTGGATGCGGCCCTGGTTGATCTCACGCGCGACGTAGATCTTTTCCGGCGGACGCTCACGGTCCAGGGACATCAGCCGGTCGATCGAGCGCAGCGCCGACGTCGTCTGGGTGAAGCGCGTCATCAGGCCGGCGATGCCGGCGATCGGACCGAGCACGCGACCCGACAGCATGTTGGCCGCCACCAGCGCACCGACCGAGAGCTTGCCGTCGAGGATCAGGAACACGCCGACCACGACCAGCAGCAGGCTGCAGAACTGGCTGGCGACGCTCGCCGCGGTCATGGCCATCGACGCCCAGAACTGGACGTCCTCGCTGGAGCGCGCCTGCGCCGCCACCGAGCGCTCCCACACCGTCTGCACCCGGCTCTCGCCGGCCACCGCGCGGACCGTCTCCATTCCGTTCAGCGATTCCACCAGAATGCCGTGACGCGCGGCGGACTGCGCCTGCATCTGCCGCATCGCGCGTTCGAGCGGCCGCTGGATCAGCAGCCCGACGGCGATCATCACCGGCAGCATCAGCAGCGGAATCCATGCGATGGGACCTGCGATGATGAACAGCACGATGATGAACACGACCGCGAACAGCATGTCGGTCGCCGACACCACGGTGCCGGAGGTGAAGAACTCGCGAACCGAATCAAAGTCTCGCAGCTGGTTGGCGAGGATGCCGACCGACGGCGGCCGCTTGTCCATCTTCAGCGACATCACGTGCTCGAAGATGTTCGCGGCAAGCACCACGTCGATCTTCTTGCCTGTCATGTCGATGATGCGGCTGCGCACCACCTTGAGCAGGAAGTCGAATCCGATGGCGAGGAGAAGGCCGATGCCGAGTGCGACCAATGAGGGGATCGCGCCGTTCGGGATCACGCGGTCGTAGACGCTCATCGTGAACAGCGGCGCGGCCAGCGCCAGGATGTTGACGATGAACGCGGCGATCGCGACATGGCCGTAATTGGCGCCGAAGCGGCTGACCACCGACCAGAACCAGTGCGTCTTCGGCACCTCGCCGGCTGCCGCCACGCGCGGATCGGCGACTGTGGCGGGCCGCACCAGATAGGCGAAGCCGACATATCGCGCCGCGACCGCCTCGAAGCGCTCGATCGCCGGCTGTTCACGACGCGAGGGATCGACGATGGTGAGGCGGCCGGCGGCCTCGTCGATCGTCAGCAGGATGCGCGTGGTGCCGTCGTGAAACATCAGCACGCAAGGCAGCACCAGCGCGGGGATCTCGCTCAGCGGCCGTTCGACCAGTTGCGCCTCGAGCCCGGCGCGCTGCGCGGCGCGCTCGTAGAGCGCGATGCTGAGCACGCCGCTGTCGAGCGGCAGTCCGGATAGCAGCGCGCTGCGGCTCAAGGCGCGGCCATGATGAGCTGCGAGGTAAAGCAGACTGTCGCTGAGAGGATCAGTTGCTGCTGCGGCTGCGCTCATCTGCGGCATCACGTGGGCCGTCTCTTCGAGCTCGAACCTTGTCGGACGAATATTCAACGACGCCTCGAAAACCCATCTGGCCCACCGAGCAGCGCGGACCTGCACCCATTGCTTCTTGCTAATAATTTGCCTTAGCCCAATTCTTTGGCTCGCACCTGGCTTTTTCAAGATTTTTGCAGGTGCTTCTCGACAATCTCAGCGCAAAGTAAATGCGTATGGTGAAAAGCCGGCGCGACATGCACCGGCTTTGTTAGTCTCACCTATTTCGGCGCGCGCCCGTTGGGGCTCTGAGCGAATCCGCCGTACTTTCCGGACGCGACGAACAGTGTCGTATCCTCAGGATCGCTCGAGGCCCACCGATCGCCAAAGGTAATCGGCGCAGGATGCTTCGGCGTACCAGCATGCAGGCCGAACATCGGCACCGGACCGGCGGAGCTCAGCGGCTGCGGTCCGGGCGCAGGCGCGCTCAGCCGAACAGGCGCCAGGCTATAGCCGATGAAGCCGCTCGGCGTGTCCACCGGCTCGGTCTCCGGAGGATGCCCGGTCTTCAGGTAGTTGAGCATCTGGCCCATCGCGGCGAGCAGCTGATAGTCAGCGAACACAACCACACCGCGCGCCGACACCAGCGACACGTTGGCATTGAAGTACTGGTTCTGCGAGTTCAGGAGATCGATCAGCGTGCGCTGGCCGAGTTCGTATTCCTTGTTGTAGGCGACGAAGGTGCGACGGGCCGCTTCGACATCGCGTACGAGGGCGGCGACGCGATCGGCGGTGATGATCCGGGCCGCCCAGGCCTTGTCGATCGACTCCAGCGCATCGCGCTGCAGCCGAGCGTGCTTCTGCTGCTCCTGGATCATCCGCTGCGCGGCTTCCTCACGGCGCCAGCTGTTCTGACCGCCGTTGAAGATATCCCAGGACGCAACGACCTTGCCGCTGACCTCGTCGTAGCGATTGGTGTAGGTGATCGATTCCTTGCCGGTCGTCGCGCGGCCTTCGAGCGAAAGCGTCGGCAGGAAGGTGCCGGTCGTGGCATCGAAGCCCCGCTTGGCAGCCGTCACATCCGCCGCGGCGGCGCGCAGGGTCGGATTGAACTTGTAGGCGACGTCGAGCGATTCCGCCTTGTCTCTCGGCATGTCGGACAGCCGGCCGGGGAAACGCAGGTTATAGGGCTCGACGCCGACGACCTTGCGGTACTTCGCCCGCGCCACTTCCAGGCTGAGACGGAATTCTTCGAGCACGGCCTGCGCTGCAGCGACCCGCTCCTCGGCCTGCTGGGTGTCGCCCTCGCCGGCCCGGCCGCCCTGGAAACGGGCCAGCACGTTCCTGCGCAGCTCGAGATGAACCTTGAGGTTCTTCTCGGCCAGCGCGACCAGCCTGGAGTAGCGCACCACGTCGACATAGGCCTCGGCGGCATCGAGACCGATCAGCTCGGTTCGCTCCAGCACGCGGTACGCGGCGGCATCGACCCGCGCGGCCTGGCGCCACACTTCATTGATCGAGGAAAAGCCATCGAACAGCAACTGACGGACCACCACGCCGGCCTCGCGGCCGCGCAGGTAGCGGCCATTATTGGCCGGCGCCGGTGAAACATACTGCTTGAGCATCTCGGGCCCGGCGCTCGCATCGAGCCGGACCTGCGGCAGCAGCGTCCCCTGGGACTGGCGAAGCTCGGCTTCGGTGGCCCGCCGGTTGGCGGCGGCCTCCCCGACACCGGGATTGGTCTTCACCGCCTGGTTGATGGCGTCCTGGATGGTGAACGGCTCAGCGCCCAATGCCGGGCTAAAGCTCATTCCCACAACACATATCAAAATCGGTGTATATATGCTCTTGAACATATGGAACCGATAACAAACGTGAGATCAGCTCGCAACGCGACTCGCCACAGTTGCGACGAAAAACCGCCCGGTTGTGGCAGAATAGCTACGCTCCGCCACATTCTTCGAGGCGAAAGATTCAGGATTCTGAAGCAAAATCAATGCGGTGGGAATGACGCGAAGCCGACGCGGTTGATTTAAAGCCAGCTATTTTTTTCATAAAGAAAATCTCGCGACAGAGAATGTCGCGTTTTCCGTGGTTGCTTCAATATATCGATCGCTTTCGCGGCATTAACTCGGCTGTGGCAGCCGGAACCTCACCCCGCGAGGGTGGACCGGCAACAAGCGATCAATAGCCCACCGTTGCCAAGCCGGCTTGTCCGGAGCCTGGGTTCTGGCGCGTCGTCATGGCAGCCGTGAGCGATTGCCGCCGAGGGATCGAGGAACAACCAAGGATACAATGGAGGTCACGATCGGTCGTTGGATTTCCGGATCTCGCCATGACCCAGATGCGACCCATTGATTTCGGCGCTCCATCTGCAGGGAATGCGGCGGCAATGCCCAGGGGGTCCCCGATCCTTGCAAAATCTCATCGAGCTGAGAGGCAGTAAATTGGTGGGGGAGGCAGGACTCGAACCTGCGAAGCCATGAGGCGGCTGATTTACAGTCAGCTCCCTTTGCCACTCGGGACACTCCCCCGTATCGACGGCAATTCGGGCCGGCCGCGGAACAGCAGCGTCGGGACCATCAGCGCCATGGAGACGGTAAGACCGCGGGGCCCGGATGAGTGGGCGCGCGCGGCCGGGGTCGTTATGATCGAACCCGCCCCTCGAAGTCAACCAAGGGACGACGAATTTTCCCGTCTCAGCGGTGCCAAATTGCCAGAATCCGCAGGCCGTGACAGAAGCTCGGGCCATGAGCGAACGCGACCGAAAGCCACCTTTTCGCCGTCCGGGCGGTAAATTCTCCGGCAAACCGCGCGGATTCGAGCGCCCCCAGCCGTGGCGGGAGCGCGGTCAGGACTCGGATGGCCCCGTCATTCTCTATGGCTGGCACACCGTGACCCTGGCGCTGGCCAATCCGAAGCGGAGGATTCGCAAGCTTTACCTGACCGAGAACGCTGCCCGCCGGCTCGCCGACGAGGGGATCGAGACACGGGTGACGCCCGAGATCGTGCGTCCCAGCCAGATCGACCAGCGGCTCGGCCCGGACGCCGTGCACCAGGGCCTGTTGGCGGAGGCCGATCCCCTGCCCTCGCCGGACATCGACACGCTCGCCGCCGAGGGGCTGATCCTGGTGCTCGACCAGATCACCGACCCGCACAATGTCGGCGCCATCCTGCGCTCGGCGGCGGCGTTCGGCGTGAAGGCCGTCGTCACCACCGGGCGCCACAGCCCCGAGGCCACCGGAGTGCTGGCCAAGTCCGCCTCCGGCGCGCTGGAACTGGTGCCGATCGTCACGGTGCAGAACCTCGCCCGCGCGCTGACGCGGCTGAACGAACGCGGCTTTCAGACAGTGGGGCTGGACAGCGCGGGCGAGGAGGACATCGCGGCGGTCGCCTTGCGCGAGCCGCTCGCGCTGGTGCTCGGCGCCGAGGGCAAGGGCCTGCGGCAGTTGACGCGCGAGACCTGCAGCGTCGTGGCACGGCTCGACATGCCCGGCGCCATCAAGAGCCTCAACGTCTCCAATGCCGCCGTGCTCGCACTCTATGTCGGCGCGACCCGCATCGGATTGATGCCGAAATGACGAAGCGCCCGCGCGCATGCGGCGCGCGGGCGCTGGCGTGAACGAAGGTGCGGCTGATCAGTAGTAGCGGCGCAGCACGCGCTGGCCGTGATAATAAGGCGAGGCGCCCCAGCGATAGGCGGGGCGGGGCTGGGCATATACCACTTCGGGGGCGACGCGGGTCGCCTCATAAGCATGCCGGCGGTGGTGATAGCGATAGACCGGGAGCGCCTGCTCCTCATAGGCCGGATACGGCGCGAAGGCGCCGGGACCGCTGTAGGTCGGACCCTGGTTGACATAGTAGTACTGCCGCGTCGGCTCGGGCAGCCGCTCATAGCTCGCGCCGCAGGCACCGCAGCCGTGGCCATAGGTGTAGCCGGGCTGATAGAAGTATTGCGGCTGATACGTCACCGTGGGCTGGTAGGTCACGGTCGGCTGATAAGTGACCGTCGGCTGATAGGCGACCTGCGGCGCGCACGGCGTGGCGTAGCCGCACGGCGTGCAGGCGGAGGCGCCGCAGGCGGCGGCCGGCGCGCTGCCAGCGGCGGCCAGACCGGCAATGGCGACAAGTCCTGAAATTATTCCACGCATAACTCTCTCCTGTTGACCTATTTTTGCTTGATTTGACAGTTGATGGCGAGCTGCTCGCTAGCGGCGGTAGGCCGGCGGTGAATTAGAATACCCGCGCGGGCCGCCATCAGGCGGAGCCAGGATGACGGCAGGCGGATACATCGGCACCGCCGGCTCCGGCGGCTGCATCTGCGACTGGGCACCCCATGAGCGCGAATAGCTCTCGGCCGGCTTCGGCAGCTTGCGATCGGCCGGCGGCTCGATCTCCATGCGGCCATAGCCCGGCCTCGCTCCGAGAGTCGGATAGTAATGGCCGACATGGGGCTCGGGCTCGACCGGTCGACCGCCATAGATCGTCGGCTGCATGTAATTGCCCCTGCCAAGACCGTACTGGCCTTCGACAACGGCGTAGGACGCATCGATGCCGTTGATGACGACGGGCACGCCGGGCCGCTGCGGAATGACGATCTCGAAGCCTTCGCTGGCGAGCGCGGCGGAAGACGCTCCAATCAGAATCACAAGAGCCGTTGTAATACGCATGAATTCACGCCCCGGTTGCCATCCTACCAATACCGCAACGCGCGCCCCGATGGGTTAAACGCGCACATCAATCTGCTGGTAAGACTAACGCGCGAGCCACCATTCCGGGTTAAAGCCCCGGTGGGGTTCGAGCGCGAGGGTTAATGGCTGATCATCAGCCGAGAGCGACAATACTGCCAGCATCAACCCCGCCTGCCCTGTCCGCGGGACTAACAGCCTTCGGGTCGGAGCAAGCCGGACCGCAACCGCTGCTCCGGCCTCGCAAAGCGATGGCCTCATGTCGTTCCAAAACATTCCCGGCGCGGCGGGAACGACGGGGCCGGCTTGCGCTTAGCAGGTGGGGCGCAACGACGGAGTATTCCATGACACGATTTGCTATTCTCGGGGCTGCTGTACTCGCAACGGCGCTCGCCGGCCCGGCCATGGCGCGCGACATGCATCACCGGCATATGAACCACCAGCAGGAAGGAATGATGCAGCATCGGCACATGGCCCGCCAGGACGGGGCGATGATGCAGCAGCGCACCGATGCCGGGTGGAATACCGGATGGAACAACAACGGCTGGGATCGCCGCAACAGCGGCTTCTGGCCGGCTGACGTCGCCGCTGGAGCGGTCGGCACCGCTGCTGGCATCGCAGGCGCAGCCATCGGAACCGCCGGCGCCATCGCCACGGCGCCGTTCCGGACCGCGGATGCCTATGCCTACAGTCCCGGCCCCTCTTACGGCCAACCGAGCTATGATCGCGGCCCGAACGGCTACTATGGCGACTGGAACAGCTACGCGACCCGCAACGGCCTGGTCTGCCGCCCCGGCACCATGTTCAAGGGCAGCGACGGGCTGATGCACATCTGCCAGTAAAGATCGCGCCGGAGCGGCTTCGATAATCGGCTCCGACAAGGGCGGCCCAACGGCCGCCCTTTTTGCTGGGTTGATGGGAGAGGCGGCCCTCACTCGGGGAGTAGCCGGACTGCATCAACTCTGGTAGGAACACCGCGCTTCGCGAGACCTCGTCGCAATCTGAGGACGAGATCTTCGCCACCAATGTGCATTCGCCGGCTTAGCTCAGCGGTAGAGCAGCGGTTTTGTAAACCGAAGGTCGGGGGTTCAATCCCCTCAGCCGGCACCAGCTTCCGTGAAGTTGGGATTTGCTGCGGCAATCGCTATCACCGGCCTTAGGCGTCAATTCACCCTCGTCCTGACCGCTGGCTTGGCGATACCGGTCGCCGACGGCGGCTTGGGCGCAGTCCACTCTGGATCCGGCAACGGCCCGCCGCCCTCGCCGGTCGCTCCGATGAGTTGGCCGGGCACCTGATCCGTCACCAGCACCCAGCCTTGCGTCGCGCAGAACAGCCCGAGCAGACAGCCCTTGACCGCCAGCATCTTCGGGCCCTCGCGCCAGATCGAGACGGCATAGGTCTTGCCGTCCTCGGCGTTGTAGACCTCGCCGCTGTGACGGCCGTCGGCGTTCAGCTTCAGGCCGAGCAGCATCTGGTGGCCGAGCAGCAGACGGCCGCGCCTGGCCGGATCCGGATTCAGCCGGTCACGGAACGGCTGCCCCTTGGCATCCGCCGTCTCCTTCATCCAGACGATGTAGCCGCAGACGCGATCGGCCATGGCGCCACAACGCTCGATGCGGACGCGGGCGCGGCCGTCCTCGGTCAACCATGTGCCGAGCGGATCGCTGACGGGGGCGGCGTGACCGCGGCCCTCCGCCATCGACAGCAGCAGGCTGACGACGATGCGCAGGCCGACGCGCAGAACGAATCTCAATGTCATGTCCAGGGACCCCGTTGTCTCCACGGCCTCGAGCCACGCGCTCGTACGGCGAGATTGACGTCGCCAATGGCTGCCGGACATTTGCCGGTGCCCTCGATGCGAAAGCACGCGAAAGACGGCTGCGCGGCGGGCCGCCTTCTGGGGCCCCTTCGCATGCGTCTGCACTGCTCGCTCACTGGAGCTGCGCGACCAGGGCATCGGCCCCCTTGTCGATCCCGGCTTCTGCGGCCGCGAGCGCGCCGACGCTGGCCTTGATGTCATACGGAGAGGGATATTGCTTGCTGACGAAAGCGTTCAGCAGCCGCCCGCTCGCGGCATCGAAGATCTCGGCCGCGTAGAACACCGAGCCGGTCAGCAGCCCCTCGCCGTCGCGGGCGCTTTGCACACCGTTGTAGACGGCGCCGGCGAGATCGAAGCGCGAGGCGGTGCCGAGCACCGGCGTGTTGGCGACGGCGCCGGTCAGGGTAAGCCGCACGCGCAACGTGGCCGGCCCTCGCTGGCTCACGACCCGGAAGCGCGCCGACAGATTTTCCAGGAACCGCGACCGCATGTAGGCGGCGAGCCTCGCCTTGTCCTGCTCGGACATGTCGCCGAACTGGTGATCCCTGCCGCGATAGATCACGACCGGATCGAGCATCACCTTGTCATAGCTGCGCCAGTCCGCGGCAGCCGCGTAGCGGTACGGCACCCGCCCCGACAGGTCGACGGAATTCGGCGCCAGATAACGCGCCGAGGCCACCTCGGAATAGGCCACCGGCGTCACCGTATTGCAGCCGGCGCAAAGACCCGCCGCGGCAATCGCCGCAAAGCCGGACACCCGGACTCGAATCGTCATTCCCTTTCTCCTCACCTGCGCGGCTTGTTGCGAAGCACAACCAGCGCCCAATCAATAAAACCGACCAGACGGTTTGTAAAGAAGCTCGGTGAAGATTGCGTTAATGTCTCGGTGGGATGCGACCCGGCGCCTGCCGAAGAAGCGGCTTTCGAGGCAGATCAGCGGTCGGACGGGACGCGGTGCTCGAACCCCGTCCATTGGCGGTCGTCGAGCAGGCGCGCAAACAGGCGGTCCAGGTCCGGCTGCTCCAGCGGCGAGACGCGCAGCATCGTCATCAACGCAAGCCCACGGGCCGCCGCCCATCTTAGGACCGCGAGATCGGCGTCCTCGGCCTCGCCGCGGATCTCGGCTACTCTCTCGGCATCCTTGGCACGGGCATCGGCCAGCAATCCCGGCTCCTGGGCGAGCGCGCCGAGCATGGCCTGCGCCACCGAATATTGCTGGGCGATCAGCTCCCGCGAGATCGCGATCTGCGTCGCGAGCTCGGGCTGATCAGCCGCTTTGCCGGCTTCAGCCCTGTATCTGCTGGCGAATTCGTCGAAATGCAGGAATTGCTGTTCCAGCAGAGCCTTGAGCACCGCTTCCTTGTTGGGGAACTGGTGCATCAGCCCGCCCTTGCTCAGCCCGCTCTCGCGGGCGATGGCGTCGAGCGTCAGCCGCCCCGGACCATCGCGGGCGATGATGGTAAGAGCGGCGGTGAGCGCGGCCTTGCGCGACCGCTCGGAGCGTGAAGGGTTGTCCATCGAAGACTGCGAAGTGCTCGGGCGGCGCACGAAGGTTGCGAGCAGGAAGATGCCCCGACACCGAGGCGGCTCCGTCATAGGGGCGAGCCACCCTCCTCTGTCAAGAAGAGCTCCGGAAAAAAACCGCCGCGCCTCAGGAACCATCTGCGCGGGATTGAATTTCTGCTATCACCTTCCGCGGGTGGGGGACGAAACGAGTTCAGACTGTGGCAACATTGTTGTCACATCTCATCTAGAACTCCTGCTTATCCCCAGAAGTCACTGGTCTTCAACTTGATTTCGTCAGCCGCTTTTGTTGCAATTGAGGCATCGGGGGACAAGCGTCATGACGTGGAAGGAAGAGCGTGATGCACTGATCGCGCAGACCATGGCCTTCGTGCAGTCGGTCACCGGAAAGCCTGCCGACTTCGCCCAGTTCGAGCTGCCTGCCGTTCCAGCCGACACCCCCGCTACGCCGCAGCAGGCTGCGGTCGAGCGACCGACGCATGTCACCTTGGAGCGTGTGCTCGCCGCCCGAGCCGAAATCGGGGCATGGCGCGGCGGCAACGCGCAAGGCGAGATCCCCGGCGCGGTCGCGGAGGCTGCAAGGCCGAGTGCGCCCCACTCCATCGCGTCCGAGGCTTCGTCCTCAGCCCTGAGCCCAGCCCCCCCGGAGCGTTTCACGAGCATCGCCTCGCAACTCGATCTGCAGCGCGACATGCAGGCAGAGATTCGTGCCCGGGTTGCTCGCTTCCGGGCCCACCAGGAGCGCTTCAACCGGGAGCGCCAGGAATATTTCAGCGCGACACTCGCGCGCCTGAAAGCATCGGCCGAACGGAGCGCCCTCCCTGAGGACTAAAGCCGGCCGCGCCAGAGGTGCACAACGGCCGAGAGTGCACAAAAGAACGAATCCCGCAATCGACGCGCCCGCTCACAGCCAGGCGCACAGCAGCGCCACATTGGCGACGAAGGCGAGCAGCAGCCCAAAGGCGAGCGTCAGCTGGATCCGCCCGCAAAAGATGTGGAGATCGGTTCCCATGAGCTTAACCATCTGGCGATTCTAGCCCCGGAGTCCCACGGATTCTTTTTTCAAAAATTTAGGACTCGTTTACGACTCGGCCGCGCCGAAAAGGCCCCTTTCCTGCCCCAGGCGCGCCAGTGTCTCGCTACACGTGCCGTTCATTCTCGGTTCATCCTTCGCTTCTCTGGAGCTGCTTGGAATGCCCTACGCGCTATTTTGCAACGACGCCAAGTTGAGCAAAGCCTATCCGACCGAGGGGGATGTCTGGCGGCTGGCGCGGCAGAGCGGGCTTGTGGTGGACGTGATGATCAATGCGCGATCGACCGCGCATCTGCAGCTCGACAATGATTACGAGATCAGACCCTGCGCCGCCGAGCCCGAGGAAGATCCCTGGCAGAACCGTGCCGAGGCCGAGCAGGAGTTCAACATCCCGTTCGCATCCTGACCGGCTGCGGCGGAAGCCCGCCTTGGGTCACACGCGGCAGAAGAGATGCACGCCGTTATGCCCGTCCGCTCCCGCGGACGGCTTGCTTTCATCAAAGATTTTTCGACAGACAGACCCGCGATCAGCGGGCAGCCGGAGCTGCAGCTGGAAGGTCGCCATGAAGCCCGTTCTCAGGGCGTCGCCGTCGCCAGCGATACCGTCTCGGCCGGAAGGGCGACACAGGCGCGCTTGCGGCTGACACCGCGGATCGCACCGGTCACCTTCAGAACCTTGCCCGACGGGCAGGACGCGGTTTGCACCAGCGCCACCTCGTAGGGGGCCAGCATCAACGGTTCGGACTTCAGAACGGTCTGGGCGGAGCACGGCAAAACAGCCGCCGACAACAACAGCACGGACACCAAGATACGCATGTGGGATGATCCATCAAACCAGCGGACTGATAATATCAACTGATGGCGAAAGTTTCACGAAGGTTTGAAAATTTTTTTGCACTGCGTGAGCGATCCCGAAACCATCGACGGCAAACCGCCGGATAGCAATACACCCGCACCAGATGGCGCGGGCGTGTTGGAAGTGAGGCGTGAACCGGTCCCCGCCGGAAGCCGCCGGCCGCGGGCTCGGTGACCGCGCTTAGTACTTGCTGGCGGCCGGTCCGCCCCAGCCGAAGCGGTAGTTCACGCCGACCTTGACCGTATGCTCGTCGCTGTTGAAGCGGCTGCCCACAACCGGAGCCGGCCCAGCCGTGAAGGTCGTATTGCCGAAATTGTAATATTGATACTCGGCCTTGGCCGACCAGTTCGGTGCGAACATGTATTCGAGGCCGGCACCGACGGTGTAGCCATCCTTGGTATTGCCCGACGTGGTGAAACCCGTCGGCACGCCGGCGACGCTCACCCCGAGATTGTTACCGTCCCGCCAGGCGTAGCCGCCCTTGGCATAGAGCAAGGCCGGTCCCCAGGTGTAGCCAAGACGGCCGGTGACCGAGCCGAGCTGGTTGGCGCCGGTCGAGGTCACGACCGCAGCCCCCGGGAAGCCGAAATTGGTCGTATTGCGATCCATCCAGCTGTACTGGGCTTCGATGCCGAGCACCCAGTTCGGGGCAAACTGGTAGTCGAAGCCGCCCTGCACGCCGCCGAGGAAGCGGCCGTTGTTGCCTTCCAGGCTATTATTGCCCGCGAAGGCGCCACCAAGGTGACCACCGAGATAGAAGCCGGTCCAGTTGTAGATCGCCTGGGGCGGCGTGTAGACGGGCGCCTTGGTGTAGGTGCGCGGAGGCATGTCGGCGGCGAAAGCCGGGGCAGCCAATGTGGTCAGGGCCACTGCACTGAATAAAAACCGCTTCATGGGACGTCCCCGTTATTCGTCTGCGACATCTATCGAACATCATGGCCGCATTTGGGTTGCCCGGCGGCGGTGACACAGCTGTGATTGCTGCTGCGGTGTCACCAGAGGGCAACAAAGGCCTTTTGTTCCATAGGCTTCCCGAATATTTCGTGAAGCTGACGCCGCGCCCGATATTTGGTCGCCGCGAGGCAGCAAAGCGTTCGGGCCATCCCCGATTTGTGATCGGGCAAGCCGCTTGGCAAGGTGCTGCGACGACGTGGCAGGCGGCCGAAGACGTCGCGGCCTAACGCGTGAGGCCGGCAAGCTCCGGGAATGGCGCGTAGGTCGACCCGGCACAGAGCTCGCCTGCATCCTCGACCAGACGATCGAACCGGCCGTCGACGAACACCGCCGCGCGCTCCTGCGCCGGACGGTAGCTGCCGTCGGACTCGCGCGCCGCATAGCGGAGGCAGCTCACATAGCGCAGCCGGCCACCGACCGTCCGTTGCACCGGCTCCGCCATGACGCCGTCGCGCACCCCGACCGGATTGTTCAGGTAGGTCCTGAGATAGGACAGGATCTCGCTGCGGTGGTTGGCCGGAAACGGCTGGCTGCCGACGCCACGATCGCCGGTGTAGGAGATGCCGCGATTGTCCTCGCTCATGAACGCGGCGGGACCTCCGCTGGCGCACCCCGCCAACAGCAGCGCCAGCGCGGTTGCCGGCCACCAGCTCGTTCTCCCCATCCCCAAGGCGCCCAACTCTTGAAAGCCAATCCCGCGGCCGTTCTAGCTCAAAGCCGGAGGCCGGGAAATCCGTCCCGGCTCACGCCTTCGTCAAGCCGCTGCCGCCGGAGCGCTCTGGCGCGCTCCGGCGGCCAACGACCAGATCGGCTCTGCGTGACCTTGGCCGGATCAGCCGCGGCGGGTCGCCGGCGTCACGCGCTTGAAGCTCACCTTGTTGTGATGGCTGAGATGCGCCACGTGGCGATGCTTGTGGCGGACAAGCGAGGCATGCGGCTTGGTCTTCGTCTTGCCGACGGTGGGCTTCATCTCGTTGGCCTTGTCGCCGGCCTGCGTCGCGCCCGGCTTGGTGGCGTCGGTCTTGGCCGCATCGGTCTTGCTCACATCGGTCTTCGCGGTGCCAGTGGTCTGGCTGGACTTCGCGGACGTGTCGGTTTTTGCAGGACCAGCAGCGAACGCGGGCGCAGCCAGGATCGACGCGGCGAGCAGAGCAACAGACATTGACTTCAGCATGGTCGTCTCCGTGATGTGAAGATCTGGAGGCACCATCCAGTCTGGATGGGCTCGTGATCATGAAGGCGACGATAGGGAACCGGCACTGAACCGCCCCTGAAGTAAAGTGGTGTTTTCAGTTCATGGACATGAAGGGATAGTCATCGAGGTGACTGGTCTGTCATCATGTCGTCCGTATAATGAACCGATCGCGGCGCAAAATCCGCGCAAATGGCCGGGAATATTTCGCAGCTGCGGGAGTTCTTCTCCGTACGCAGTCACCTGTTGGATCGACAACTCGGGAGATACGAATGAAAAAGTCTGCGATCAGGATTGCCACGCTGGCTCTGTTCTCGATGGCCGTGGCCTCCGGGCCGCTGCTTCTGTCGAAGGCCTATGCCGCGGGCAGCGATACCCCGTCGTCGCCGCCGGCGTCGGATTCAGGCAAGAAGAAGAAGGACAAGAGCTCGAGCATCGAAGATCCGAAGTTCCTGGCGGCCTATCGCACGGCCTACACCTCGATCTACGATCGCGGCGACTACGCCACCGCGATCCAGCAGCTCAAGGCGCTGAACCGCGAGGACGTCGCCGACGTTGCCAACCTGATCGGCTACTCCTACCGCAAGCTCGGCAACTACCAGGCCTCCAAGCAGTACTACGAGCAGGCCCTGGCGGATGATCCGAACCACGTGCGCACCTGGCAGTATTACGGCCTGTGGCAGCTCGAACAGGGCAACCGCGAGCAGGCCAAGTACCACCTCGACAAGGTGGCGCAGCTCGCCGGCACCAACAGCGCCGAATATCGCTCGCTGGCCGACGCGCTCGAGAAGCAGCCGGGCACCGGCCTCGTCTACTAAGACGCGATCGGACCAGATCCGATCTCGACAGTGGCGCAACCCGAAGGGGTTGCGCCATTTTCTTTGTCCGCTGCCCTTCGTCCGCTATGGATGGGATGTCGTGCAGTCCATTTTCATCACGTCTTTTGAACGGGAGATTGCCTCGTGGAGTCCTGGCTGGGCGCAGCACTCGATTACATCAAGGATTGGCTGGCCTTTCAGGTCGCCGTTTCGGAGCAACCCGGCTGCATCCTTGCGATTGCCCATCGCGGTGAGATCGTCCTGGAGGCGGCCTATGGCCACGCCAATCTCGACAGCGGCGAGAAGCTGACGCCGCGGCACCGCTTCCGTATCGCCTCGCACACCAAGGCGTTCACCGCCGCCGGAATCATGCGCCTGCGCGAGCAGAAGCGGTTGAAGCTGGACGATCCGGTCGGCGGCTACGTCAAGGATCTGCATCCGGATGTCGCCGCAGCAACATTGAACCAGCTGCTGTCGCACACGGCAGGCCTGATCCGCGACGGCAAGGATTCCGGCCAGTTCACCGACGGCCGATCCTATCTCGACAAGGACGAGCTGCTGGCCGAGCTGAAGCAGCCGCCGGCGATCGATCCCAACAGCCGGTTCAAATATTCCAACCATGGCTACGGCCTGCTCGGCCTGGTCATCGAGGCGATCACCGGCGAGCCCTACCCGGCCTGGCTGCAGCGCGAGATCATGACGCCGCTGGCCTTGCGCGAAAGCGCGCCCGACATGACGCTGCTCGGCAAGGGTGTCCCGTTCGCGCGCGGGCATTCGCGCATCGTGCCCGTGGGCCGCCGAGTCGTGATTCCCGGCGACAATCCGACCCACGCCATGATGGCGGCCGCCGGCATCGTTGCGACCGCCGCGGACACTGCCCGCTTCTTCGCCCAGCTCGCGCCGAACGCAAAGAAGAGCCTGCTGTCGGTCGCGAGCCGCCGCGAGATGGTCCGGAGGCAATGGCGCGTCCCACAGGACATCGAAGAGGCCTATTACGGCCTGGCCCTGATGAGCGGGACGACGGCCGGCTTCGACTGGTTCGGCCATGGCGGCGGCTTCCAGGGCTACATCTCGCGGACGTCAGTCATCCCCTCGCGCGAGATCACGATCACCGTGCTGACCAATGCCGTCGACGGCTGGGCGCCGGGCTGGGCCAACGGTGTCAAGTTCATCCTGCAGGCCTTCGCCACCCATGGCGCGCCGTCGCGCAAGACGCGCGACTGGACCGGGCGCTGGTGGACGCTGTGGGGCGCCGTCGATCTCGTCCCCTTCGGCGCGCAGGTGATGGTCGCCAATCCGGTCTTCATCAACCCGTTCATCGATGCCGCCCGCATCGAGGTGACCGGCCGCGACACCGGCCGCATCGTCCAGGCGACCGGCTATGCGAGCCACGGCGAGCCCGTCCGGCGCGTGCGCACCAAGTCCGGCGTCAGCGAGATCTGGCTCGCCGGCGCGCGGATACGGCCCGAGCGCGTGGTGAAGGCCGAGATGGAGCGGAAGTATCCGAAGGGCCGGCGCAAGAAGGACTCATAGCCCGGGTGTCGCTGCACTCATCGGGCCTCCTCCCTGCCCTCCTTCATCAACGCCTCGGCCTCGCCGCGGAACGCTTTCCGCGCATCGTCGCGGGAATAGAACATGTGCCCGCCCGGATAGACCACGAGCTTGACCCGCGGCGGTCGCGCGAAGGCCGGCAATTGGTCGAGCAGGATCTTCGAGCCGTAATACGGCGTGGCGAGATCGAACAGACCGTGGCCGACCAGGAGCTTGAGCTTGGGATCGAGCGCGAGGATCTGCCGGAGCTCGCCGGTGGACTCCGGCGGGCTGATGCCCTTTCCGAAATCCCATGACCGGTTCACCGCCCCGCTCAACAGCTCGTAGGAGCCGTCGGGGTGCCAGTTCAGCTTGCGTGTCGTCAGCTCGACCGCGGCACTGGTCAGCGGCGCGGTCAGCACATCCCCGGATGGATCGGAGCTGCGCGAGCGACTCGAATCCGGATAGGGATCGATGCCCAGCACCGAGCCGTCATAGCGTCCGGCGATGCGGCCGTTCTTGCGGTCGAACTCGCGGCGAAACTCCGAGACGTCGAACCGGCCGGCCAGCCTGCGGCTGACCGCCTGGTCGATGCCGGTGAGGCTCGCGACCCTGTCGGCGAGCCGGTTGGTCGCTTCCGTATCGGCCTCGCCCTTGACGAGGTCGAGCAGGAAGTCGCCGCTGGCGTAGCGCTCGACGTCGGCAAGATCGGCGCGGGTGACCGGCCCCTTCATCTGCTTCGCGACGGCGGCATAGCTTGGCAGGCTCGCGACATATTGCATCAGGCTCGAGCCGGAATAATCGCGAAAGTCCATCAGTGGTGAGAGCAGGATCAGGCCGCTGACGCCGATCCCCTGGTCATGTTGAAGGTTGTTGACGATCTTCGGACCGCGAATGCCGCCATAGCTCTCGGCCGTGATGAATTTGGGCGAGGCGAGCCGGTCGTGCTTCTCCAGCCAGCGACGCACCACGAGCGACAGCGAACGTACGTCGCCGTCGACCGAGAAGAACCGTTTGCGCACCTCGTCGCCGGTCGCGACGAAACGGCTGTAGCCGGTCCCGACAGGATCGATGAACACGAGATCGGTAAAGTCGAGCCAGGTGTCGGCATTGGGCATCAGCTCCGGCTTCGACGAGGGCGTCACGCTGGCCGCATCGATTCCGATCCGCCACGGACCGGCATTGCCGAGCTGCAGATAGGCGGACGAGGCACCCGGCCCACCGTTGAAGAAGAAGGTCACCGGGCGGCTGGCGCGATCAGCACCATCGAGCTGATAGGAGGTGTAGGCGATGTCGGCCTGCGGCTCGCTCTTGTCGTCGAACAGGCGGATCGAACCGGCAGTCGCCGTGAACGACAGCGTGCGATCGGGCAGCTCGACCTTTTGGGTCGTGGTGGAATCCGCCGGGAGCTTGTGCTGCTCGGCTGCCGATGGCGAGCTCGGCGGGCTTGCGGCGCGATTGCCGGCCGATCCGGTTCGGTGCGCGCCGGGAGCCGTGGTGTCCTGCGCCGCCGGCGGCGCGTCCTGCGCGTATACGGCTTGGCCGGCGAGCAGCGCCGTCAAGGTCAGGGCCATCACACGGGACCACACGACGGACGATCTCGAACCTGCCATCAACTCACTCCCTGGACGATGGATTGGCGCAACGCGCTACCCTTTATCGCTTGCTTTACAAACGCATGAACCGCGGCTTGGGACCAAGCTCAACCAACTCTTCCGTGATCCAGGTCACATCCGGAGCAGTGCCCGTTCTTCGTAAGGTGTGTTATGGGCTCGAACCTCTCCATCGCCTCCGGCGTCCCACCACTGGGACACCCAGGTTTGGGCCAAGAGGCGCGCCGCCGATTGCGATCACGGAGTTCATCATGAAGTTGCCGACGCTCATCATCGCAGCCCTCATCGGGCTCGCCGGACCGGCCATGATTGGACCGCCGGCGGCCTGGGCCGGTCCGCCGGCGGCGCTGGTCGAGGACGTCCAGGGGGATGTGGCCGGCGCCGAGCTGATGGACTATGTCGCGCCCGGCCAGGTGATCAAGCTCGGCCCGGATGGCGCCGTGGTGATGAGCTACCTCAAATCCTGCCGGCGCGAGACGGTCAACGGCTCCGGCAGTGTCACCGTCGGACCCGGCGAAAGCACGGTCGACGGCGCGACGCTCAAGAGCGACATCGTCAATTGCGACGCCAGCCATGCGCAGGCCACCTCGCGTGAGACCAGCGAGGTCGCGGCCACGATCGTGCGCAGCGTCGGGCCGGACAGCGCGCCGGTGGCGCAAGCGATCATCTACAGCGCGTCGCCCATCTTCGAGGCCAAAGGGCGCGGCACGCTGATCGTCGAGCGGCTCGACCAGCCCGGCGAGCGCCAGCAGGTCGAGCTCTCAGGCCGGCAGTACAAGGGACGATTCTACGATTTCGCCGGCACCAGCCACCCGCTTACTCCCGGCGGCACCTATGTCGCGAGCTTCAGCAACGCGCGCATCGTCTTCAAGGTCGACGCACAGGCCAAGGCGGGCCCCGGCCCTGCGGTCGGGCGATTGATCCGGTTCAACTGAGACCGAAAGCTCTTGTCGGTGGCGATCGGACGCCGGACGCGCGACGCGGTTGCCGTCATCGCCATTGCGCTGGCGTGCGCGGGCCTGTTCGTGTCGCCGGCCTTCGAGCGCGGCCGCGGCCTGTCGCTGGACGCGCTGACATGGCTGCACTTCGAGACCTTCGGCAACCGCCACGATGCAGCAGCGAGCCCGGCCGTGGTCATCGCGGTCGACGAGGAGAGCTATCAAGCGCCCCCCTTCAAGGGCGCGCCGCTGTTGACCTGGACCGGCGAGATCGGGCGCGTGATGACGGCCGTCCTCGACGGCGGCGCCAAGGTGGTCGGCTTCGACATCGTGTTCCAGACATCGATCGAGCAGTCGGAGATTCCGCTCGGCGACAGCACCCTTGGCGAGAAGACGCGCGGCTTCGATCGCGACTTCCTGCGCGCGCTCGCTGCCGCGGCCGCCGGCGGCAAGGTGGTGCTGGGCGAGATTTTTGCCGAGCCGCCGATCCTGCCCGCGCCCGGCCAGCGCATCGCGGTGCGCCAGCAGCAGAACCTTCGTCCGCTCAACACCTATACCGACAGCGATGATGTCGTCCGCCGCCATCCGTTGACGCTGTCCGTCGATGGCAAGGCAGTTCCGAGCATGGCGCTGGAATTGGCGGGGCGCGCAACCGGCACCGCGCCGGTCATTGCCGCTGATGGCGTCACACTCGGTGAGTACAAGGTGCCCGGCAGCGTGCCGGGCACCATGACCCTGAATTTCGCCGGCGGCGCCCAGGACATCCCGACGTACTCGTTCGCCGATTTGCGCGCCTGCGTGCTCAAGGGCGACAAGGACTATTTCCGCCGCGAGTTCGCCGGCAAGGTCGTCCTGCTTGGCACCGTCGGGATCGAGGATCGGCGGCTCACCTCGAAGCGCTTCGCGACCCGCGCCGAGGGCGCGCGCCGGCCGCGCTGCGTGCTGGACGAGCGCAGGATCACCGAGACGTTCGCCCGCAGCACCATTGCCGGCGTCTACATCCACGCCACGGCGGTGAACAATCTGGTGCGGCAGGACGCGGCCACCGAGCTCGGACGCCCAGCAATCTTCGCCATCGCCGCAACCATCGCCCTGCTGGCTGCGCTGCTCGCCCGATTGCTGCGCCCCGCCTCTGCAGCGGCCATCCTGGCAGGGCTCGCGCTGCTCTACACCGCGCTCGCCGCCGCCTTCTTCGACCATGCCTACGCGCTGCCCTTGACGGAGCCGCTCGCGGCCGGCGTGCTCGCGCTGGCTGCGACCACCGGCTATCGTTTCATGGTCACCGACAAGGACCGCAGGCTGCTGCAGAAGAGCTTTGCCTATTATCTCGCACCGCACGAGATCGACCGCATGCTGGCCTCGCGCCGGCTGCCGCAGCTCGGCGGCGAGACCCGCGAGGTCACCGTATTCTTCTCCGACATCGAGGGCTTCTCGCGCCTCGCCGAGCAGATGACGCCGGAGCAGCTCATGGCGCTCACCAATGAATATCTCTCGGCCATGACCGACGTCATCGAAAGCCACGACGGCTATGTCGACAAATACATCGGCGACTCCGTGGTCGCCGTGTTCGGCGCTCCGCTCGACGATCCCGACCATGCACGCAGCGCGGCGCGTGCGGCGCTCGACTGCAAGGCGAAGCTCGCCGAGCTCAACCTGATGTCGACGGCATTCCAGGGCATCAAGGTGGCGCAGCGCATCGGCATCAACAGCGGCGCCGCGCTGGTCGGCAATTTCGGCTCACAACGTCGCTTCAACTATTCCGTCATGAGCGACGCCGTGAACGTGGCCTCGCGGCTCGAGGGCGCCAACAAGTTCTACGGCACCACGATCATTGCCTCCGAGAGCACGGTGACGCTCGCCGGAAACGAGTTTGCCTGGCGCGAGCTCGACACCATCCGGGTCAAGGGGCGCGAGCAGTCGTTGAAGATCTACGAGCTGCATGGCCGCGCAGCCGAGCTCACGCCGGAGGAACAGGCTCTCCTCACCGGCTACGCCGCAGGCCTCGCGCATTGGCGCGCCGGCGAACTGCCGCAAGCGGTCGACTGCTTCGCGCGGGGCGCACCGAGCGATCCGCCAAGCCACTTCTTCGCCGAACGAGTGAAAGCAAGCTTGGCGACCGGGTCCTTGGCCTGGGATCCGGTGCGCAGCCTACAGGAAAAGTGACGCCACGATGACTTCCGCGCGTGCGCACACGTCCGGGCCATATCAGCCTCATCCCGGCCCCATTGCCCCGGGATACCGGCCGCGATGGACAAGCACGGGCAAGGTCGGCTAGACGACACGGCGCCTGTCACCGGCCAACCGACCAGCGAGCCCTGCGACGCATGACCACGTCCAAGCGATATGAGCGGATCGCCTTCGTCGCGAGTCCGAGTGCCGAAGCCCAGGCCGCACTGGCGCAGCTCTCCGCGCTGTACGGCAACTCCGATCCGGACCTGGCGGACGTCGTGGTCGCGCTCGGCGGCGATGGCCTGATGCTGCAGACGCTGCACGACCACATGCGCTCGGGAAAGCCGATCTACGGCATGCATCGCGGCACGGTCGGCTTCCTGATGAACGAGTTCAGCACGATCGATCTGCACGGGCGGCTCGAAGCGGCGCAGGAATCGGTAATCCATCCGCTGCTGATGCGGGCGACCGATGCCGCTGGCGTCGTTCACATCCACCACGCCATCAACGAGGTCTACCTGTTTCGCCAGACGGCGCAGACGGCGCGGCTGCGCATCCTGATCGATGAGCGCGAGCGCATGCCGGAGCTGATCGCCGACGGCGTGCTCGTTGCCACGCCCGCAGGCTCCACCGCCTATAACCTCTCGGTGCAGGGCCCGATCCTGCCGATCAACGCCGCGCTGCTGGCGCTGACGCCGATCAGCGCCTTCCGGCCGCGGCGCTGGCGCGGCGCCCTGCTTCCGAACACGGCCTATGTGATCATCGAGGTGCTCGAAGGCGACAAGCGCCCAGTCGCGGCGGTGGCGGATCATGACGAGGTCCGCAACGTCCAGCGAGTCGAGGTGCTCTCGGACAAGACGATCTCGATGCGGATGCTGTTCGACGCCGGCCACAGCCTGGAAGAGCGGATCCTGAGCGAGCAGTTCGGCTACTGACATCGGGCGCTTTTCCGCGCCTTTTTCCTCCTTCGCCGCCCTGGGCAACGCTTTGTTAACCCGCGGCTCCGTATGGTTAATGCGGGTATACCGCCATCACCGGTGATCCTTTCAGGCCGGCCAAATGTACCGCATCGACTTCAACAAGCTGCGCTTTCTCGTCTGCGACGACAATCCGCACATGCGCCGCATCCTGCGCACGCTGCTGCATTCGTTCGGCGCCCGCGAGGTCAACGAGGCCGAGGATGGCGCGACCGCACTCGAGATGTATACTCATTTCTCCCCCGACATCGTCATCACCGACTGGGCGATGCCGATCTTCGACGGGCTCGAGCTCGCGCAGATGATCCGGCAGCCGGAAGCCAAGGGCAACCCCTACGCGCCGATCATCATGCTGACGGGACATTCGGAGAAGCGCCGCGTCACCGTCGCGCGCGATGCCGGCGTGACGGAATTCCTCGCCAAGCCGATCTCGGCGAAGGGACTGTATCAGCGCATCCTCAACGTGGTTGCCAATCCGCGTCCGTTCATCAAGACCAAGACCTACTTCGGTCCGGACCGGCGCCGCAACACCAACACCGCTTATATCGGGCCAGAGCGTCGGATCGGCGGCGAGGCCGAGATCTTCCAGCAGCCGTCACTTCTGGATAAGGCGCGCTCCGCAGTTTAGGAGCGCGGCAGTGAGCCCGCGTTAACGCAATCCGGGGATCGACGCCCAGAGCGCCCAGTTCCTCGGCTATGAATCGGGGCAATGAGTCGATTTGCGTTGTTCGGCATCATCAGGGGATATCGAGATGGCGAAAGACAAGGCCTCGGCGATCCAGGTCAAGACCTACACCTCGCATCACGTCATCACCCAGCCCAATCCGCTGAAGAAGGTGCTGCGCCGCGCCGAGGAGAAGGATCTCGACGATCCTATCGCGCGCGCGGAAGCCGCGCTTGCCGGGCTATCCGGCGAGTTCAAGTCGTGGATGGACACCGAGGCCGATCGCCTGACAAAGGCTTACGGTGCCGTTCTGAACAATGGCTTCGACGACGACGCCTGCGAGGAGATGTTCCGCGCCGCCCACGACATCAAGGGCGATGCCGCGACCTTCGGCTATCCCGCCGCTGCCGAGGTTGCCGACAGCCTGTGCCGGATCATCGAGCACGCGCCGGATCTCGAAAAGGTCCCCGTCGAGTTGTTCGAGCATCACGTCAACGCCATCCAGGCGATCGTGCATGACCATACGAAGTACCACAGCCCGACCGTCGCTGCCGAATTGAGCCGCCGGCTGCGCCGCGTCGCCGACGACTACCTGCTCCAGGTCAACCGCAACCGGCCGGAGCATCTCGAAGCGATCCTGGCGCCGAGCCTGGTGCCGAGCGATCAGCCGTAATCGGATGGCGATCACGTAGGGTGGGCAAAGCCGCCGCCGCAAAGGGGCGGCAGCGTGCCCACCATGGATCAGCAATCTCTCGGCAAGTCGGTGGGCACGGCGCCACCGCGCGCTCGAACGTGGCGATATCTGCGACGCGCCTTTGCCCACCCTACGGCAGCGGACACGCCTCACGCCGCGATCAGTCCGAACTCCAGCCCGGCCACGAAATCCTCCGCCATCACCTCGTCGCAGAACTCGCGGGCCTCGTCGCGCGCGGATTCGGTGGCGAAGCGGCGCAGCAGGATCAGCAACGGCTCGGCGGCATCACGGTCGGTGGCGCAATGGGTGAGCACGCGCTCCACCATCTTGCGGCGCAGGATCGCTGCTCCGCTCAAGGTGTCGGCAAATCCATTCTCGCGGCAGACTTCGAGCGCGATGCTGAAGGCCTCGAAGGTGGTGTCGGGAATGCCCGCCTTGCGCAGCAGCCCCTGCAGGCTGGCGCGGCCGCGATCGTTGAGCAGCGCCGACACCCGGGCCCGCGGCATGTCGGCGAGCTCCGACAGAGCGATCTCGAACAATTCGACGTTGCCGGAGAGAAGTGCGCGCAGGATCAGGCCCGCGGTGAGTTGCGAGGTTGCACGCAGATGCTGGACCAGCCCGCGCAGCTCCTCGCCGCGCGACCGCGCCGCGATGGTAATGGTCGAGCGGTCGCGCGCCTCATTGGTGATGCGCCCTGCTTTGTCGGCACTGAGCCAATTCCTGGCGACGACGAACTGCGCCAGTGTCTCGGAGAGCTTGTCGACCAGCGCCGCCCGCGTCGCGGCCGGCAGGTCGTCCAGGACCAGCATCGCTTCGCGGATGGCGGCGAGATGGCCGTGGCGCTCGACGATGCGGTCCCAGGAGAACGGCGCTAGCTCGGCATAGGCGTTCTCGATCAGCTCGAGCGCGGCGGCGGCGCTGCCGACTTCGGCGATCGCGGCGCAGACCGGCGCCGGCAGGCCGACGCGGCGCGCGATCGCGCATTGTGTGTCGGAGTTGCCGGTCGCGACGATGTCGACGAGGTCGGCATCGATCAGCAGCGGCGAATGTTCGAGGATGATGGCGGCGACAGAAGCCTGGTCCGTGGCGAGCGCCTGGACGATGGCGGCCGGCGCCTCCTCCGAGCGGGCGAACACCTCCGCCATGGCCTGACGCACCAACGGCGACGGATCGTCCAGCAGCATGAGGAGCGCGCCCTCCGCGGCGCCGCGATCCTCATCGCAGAGATCCGACAACAACCACGCCCGCGCGAGCGCCCTGGTGGCCTCTGCCCGCTCACCGGCGGGTGCGGTTCTGACCCAACTGAGAAACTGCCGAACGATCATGGTCTTTCCGGCTTACGCAACTTGCAGACAAAGGCCACGAGGGCCTCAACAGCACCGAAAGTAAACCACGACGCTTAACAAAGCGTTCACCATAAGTAGCTGGTTTTGTTGATGTTTTGTTAAGGAGGGAAATCAAAACTATATTATGCCACCTCTGAATGTCTCATTTGGCCGTAATCCAACGGGCGAAATGCGGCCGCCGCCGGCAGCGCAAGCCGTGGCGAAAGGTCGAAAATAGTTCTTTTTGATCAATGGTTCAGCGACGAGTGCGGACCGCCTTAGCCGGCACATCAGCCCGAAAAGGTGCCGTGGGGATCGCTGAACAGGTCGAGTCTGCGCTGGCCATTGCCGCCGCCATCGTTACCGCCGCCCTCCGGCGAGGCCGCGCTAGCGACCGATGAGCGGCCCCACAATTCGCGGACGGTCGGCGAGACCGCCTGGCTCGACTGGCCGTCAACCTGGAATAGCGAGCGAAACATCGGGTCCGCCGGCCGGTTGGCGGCCGATGCGTCGGCCGTCGTCGAAGATGCGGCTTGCGACGAGCCGCGCGCATCCGGAAACATCGACAGGAAGGTGGCGGTGTCCGTCGTCGGCAGCGCGCCGCCGCCGGCTGCATTGGCCGCGACATTCGCCGATGCCCCTCCATAAAGGGCGAGCGCCCCGCGCGTCGCCGAGGAGTTGGCGGCGCCGGCATAGCGCGTGTTCAGCACCGCATAGACCTGGGACACGCTGCGGGCTTGTCCGTCGCGATCGTAGAAGATCGGCCGGTTGGCCGCGGCGGCGCCGGGAAACATCCGCGCGGCCGACGCATTCGGCGTCTCCTGGGTGCTGGTGATCAGCTTCGCGGCGCCGCCGACACCCATGAAGTGCGCCATGTAGAGCTCGGCATCGGTCGGCCGACGGCCGATCTTGCCGGCGAGCTGGAAGCTGTTCGATTGCGTGAGCGCAGCGGCCATCGCGGACGACGCCTGCGGGTCGTCGCGCAGCTTCATGATCGCCTGCCGCATTCCGGGATCGCTGACCGTGTAGTCGCCCGACGATGTCCGGGTGATCGCGTCGGCATATTGGCCATAGCCGAGATCGGCGCCGGCTTCCTTCACGGTGCCGAGCCAGGTCTGGTCGATGAACTGGTAGAGCCCGCGCGCTGATGACGTCGAGGCGCCGGCGGTCGGATTGAAGTCCGACTCCATCTTGGCGGTCGACAACAGATATTCGAAGCTGGTGCCGACGCTGTCCGCGGCCTGCTTGATTGCGCCGGCGACCTTCGCCCGGACGCCATCGAGGAAACCGGTGGACGAGGAGTTGGATGCGTCGACCGACATGGGAAGACCCGCTGTTTGCAGATTCGCTGGCAGACGAACGCGCCGGAAACGTCCGGCAAAATGCGGCGGGTATGGTTAATGGCGGGTTAATTCGCAGGGCCCGACCGGGCCAATGAACGACCGGGCACGTCAGGACGCAGGTCGCTGGCCTACTTGCGATAGACCTCGGCGGGATCGAACAGCCTGTCGGCATCGACGAACACGAGCCGCGCGCCACTGCCGTCATCCGATCGCTCGACCTTGCGATAGAAGCAGGAACGGCGGCCGGTGTGGCACGCCGCGCCGGCCTGCTCGACGCGCAGCCAGACCGCGTCCTGGTCGCAATCGGTGCGCATCTCGACCACGCGCTGGGTCTGGCCCGAGCTCTCACCCTTGCGCCACAACGCATTGCGCGAGCGGCTGAAATACCAGGCTTCGCCGGTCGCCACCGTCTTGCGCAGGGCCTCCTCGTTCATGTGGGCGACCATCAGCACGTCGCCGCTCACGGCATCGGTCGTCACACAGGTGACGAGGCCGGCCGCGTCGAACTTGGGCAGGAAGGCCAAGCCCTCCTCGCGCTCAACTGAGGATGAAGACACGAAACTCTCTGCTCAACGGGTTGGCAGGCTTACCGTTGCGGCGACCGCACCATGGACAGGAAGCGCGACTGCTCGGCCGGATTGTCCCTGAACATGCCGGTGAAGCGGCTGGTGAAGGTGATGGCGCCGTGCTTGGCGACGCCCCGCACCGACATGCAGGTGTGCTCGGCCTCGATCATGACGGCGACGCCGCGCGGCTTCAGCACCTCGTCGATCGCGGCCGCGATCTGGGCGGTGAGATGCTCCTGGGTCTGCAGGCGGCGGGCGAAGATGTCGGTCAGGCGCGCCAGCTTGGACAGGCCGACCACCCGCTCGACCGGCGTATAGGCGATATGCGCGCGACCGTAGAAGGGCATCATGTGATGCTCGCATTGCGACGTGAACTCGATGTCGCGAATCAGCACGAAGTCGTCATAGCCGGCGGTCTCGCCGAAGGTGCGGTCGAGCACCTCGGCCGGGCACTGGTGATAGCCCTGGTACAGCTCGTCATAGGCCTCGACGACCCGGCGCGGCGTGTCGACCAGCCCCTCGCGGGTCGGATCCTCGCCGATGTAATTCAACAGCGTATAGACCGCGGCCTCGGCCTCGGCCCGCGACGGCCTGGCACGGTCGGGCCGCACGGCGGCAGCGAGAAACTCGGCGGGATCGAGCTCTGCAGCGCGAGCGTCAGTCAGCTTGGCGTCTAACGGCTTGCCCTCGGGCTTGTTCGCACGCAACGTCTTGATCAAAGTGTCCATCTCAACTCCGTTCGACCGGTCGGCGGTCCGACCGGAGTGTCACCGGCACAGCATCACCTTGAGGGCGTCACCTGCAGAGGTGCCACACGCAGGCTTGGCGCCTCTCGCGCCGGACGCCTGTGGATGTGGCTGGAATTCCTGCCAATCGTTTCCATATACTCGCAATATAGGGCGATGAAACCCGGCCGCCAAGGCCGCCACGCCGGTAATTCCGGGACGTCAGGCACATGCTGAACGACATCTACAACAAGCGCATCATCGAGCTCGCCGGCAACATTCCGCGGCTCGGACGGCTGGACCACCCGGACGCCACTGCCACCGCCCATTCCAAGCTGTGCGGCTCGACCGTCAAGGTCGACCTCAAGATGGACGGGCCCGTGGTGACCGACTTCGCCCATGACGTGAAGGCCTGCGCCCTCGGCCAGGCCTCCTCTTCGATCATGGCCCGCCACGTCGTCGGTTCCAGCGCCGCGGAGCTGCGCGAGCTGCGGGAGACGGTCCGGAGGATGCTGAAGGAGAACGGTGCACCGCCGGAGGGCAAATGGGCCGACATTGCCCTGCTTGAGCCGGTGCGAGACTACAAGGCCCGCCACGCCTCCACGATGCTGACGTTCGACGCCGTGGTGGATGCCATCGGCCAGATCGAGGCCAAGACCAACGGCGAGCAGCCGACCGCGGCTCAGGGCTGAGGCGGCACCGCTTCCCACCCGTGCGTGCAGACTGACAGATCCATAGCCCGCATGAGCGCACCGGCATGCGGGAGCGGTCGTCGGCAAGCTCATGATTGGACGCGGAGGTCCGGCTCGCCCCGGCGACGTCGATGCCTATTGCTGCGGCGTCGTGGCGACCGTCGCTGGCGGCAGAGCCTCCGCGGTACGCGACAGTTGCCCCTTGTCGCGGTCCAGCGCCACGGAGAAGCGGTCCTGCTGCTTGTCCTTGGCCTGCGGCTTCTGTGCGAGCTCGGCGACCGGCACGGCCCCCTTCGGCGGCAGCACCTCGGCAACCAGATCCGTGGTCACGACGTTGGTGAGCCGCAGCTCGGCGCGTGACAGCTCATGCAGGTCCTCCCAGGGCGGCACGTTCAGCGCCAGCGACAGCAGATCGCCCGCTCCGCCCATCTCGAAGGTGTATTTGGCGAGACGCCCGATGTCGCGCTCGACGATCATCAGGTCCTGCGCCGTATAGCTCGCCGCCTTGGCGTCGTCGGCGCGGTCTCCCATCCAGATCTGGTGAACGCGGACATGGGCCGTGTCCGGAACATAACGCGTGGTTCCAGCCAGCAGCAGGAACACGCACATCGACTCGCAATAGGCCTCGGGCATGACGCGCGGCCGGTCACCCGCGCGGCTCGGACGCTGGGTCATGCCGACGGTGGTGCGCATCTTCAGCCCACGGAACCGGCGGCCCAAGGTGATGGCGTCGTTGACCGAGCCGCCGCTGGAGTCGAGCACCAGGGTGGCCCCCGTCAGGTCGCGATCCCTCGCGAAATCCTCGAAATCCTTCGGCGTATCGCCGGTGACGATCCCAACCGCACTGACCCAGCCGCAATTCGGCTCGCAGGCGACCCAACCGAACCGCATCGGGAGTTTGCGCTCTTCGAGCGCGCCGCCGGCGCGCGCCGTGTTTGACATGATGGTGATCGCGCTACCGACCACCGCACCAAGCGCTGCAACACCAAGTAGCATCCAGCGCAATTCACGCGACCGCAGCAATCTCACGCGCAATCCGTCCCCCTCGTCAAGCTCGGTACGCAGTTCCTCGGTTTTCTCGCGGAAAGACCTGACAACCTGGCCTCAAATCCGTTATTAGTCTGTCACATCCTTGTCGGGAAACGTATCCGGGCAATCACCGACCGTCCAGCTGCGGCGTGCTGCGGCGCCGCTGAAAACCGGCCATTGTTGCATCACATCACCACAAATGAACGCGAGCCGGGTTCCCTGCCGAGGAACCGGTCAAAAGTTCGCACATCCATCTGGCATCGCGCTCATGAAGCACTCATGCTCTGACATCGGCTGCCATTCTGCGCACATCGGGTCGCTGCTGGCCCGACTCCCGCGGCGCGCTGCTCACGCGCTGATCTGGCTGTACCGCCACACATTGTCGCCGCTGGTCGGCTACAATTGTCGGCACCTGCCGACCTGCTCGGTCTATGCCGATGAGGCCATCGAACGCTTCGGACTCTGGGCGGGCGGGTGGATGACGCTCGCCCGTCTGCTGCGCTGCCAGCCCTTTGGCACCTCGGGCATCGACAACGTCCCAACAACGGCTCCCGCAGGCGCTCACTGGTATCTGCCTTGGCGCTACGCGCGATGGCGCGGCGTCAACGGCCCGGGCTGATGTGCAGCGCAACAGAGGTCGCGCTCGTCAATTGATCTGCAGCACATGGCCCTGGCGAAATCTCGGGCTACGATTATTCTTACGTCACGAGCCGGCGCTCCCATCAGGAACCGCGCTGCCTCGACCTGCATTGATGTGATGCTTCCTTCGGGAGGAAAACAACGATGCGCTGGACAATCAGCCCCAGAAGCAACCGTTCCCGCAAGAGCATCGGTCCCGATCAGGCCGGCCACCACGACGCACGCCAGGTGGATCTACTCTGCATCATCGCTTTGTTGATCGTCATTGTCGGTGCCTGGCGCTTTCTTGCCGACAGCACCGCCCTGCCCTCGCCGACGACGTCCTACATCGTGCCCAGCCAGAGCGTGCACTGGTGAGATTCACCCCCTACCATCTCGGCCAGAAGATGAAATCGTCGCGCCGCGGCGGCGGATAGAGAGGAACCGGCTCCGGCGGCCGCGGCACGCGCCGAGCGCGCGGCGGTGGCTGGTAATCCGTTTCTGCAGGGGCGCTCGCTTCGGCCGAGACCGTCGCGTCGGCCGGAGGCGATCTCACCGCGAGCAGGACATTCGATTCACGCGTGCGCCAACGATAGCCGATCCCGAATTCCAGCGGCTGCGCACGCTCGAACAGCTTCGCATAGCTCCTCTGGTACATGTCCGGAAATTTGTCGATCGGCCCGGCATAGCGCCCGAACGGCAGGAAACGCCAGGCCCGCGCCTCATAGCTCGCGAGCGGGATGCCGGAATCGTCCTGGATGACGGTGGCGCTGTTCTTCAGCAGCCAGCTGCGGACCCGTGCGAAGCCGTTCTCATGCAACAGATAAGACGCGCTCTTCAGGAGACTGTCGCCCGGCCCCAGCGGCTCGCAGAACTTGAACAACCCGCTGGCCTTCACGCCGGAATCGGAGAGATCAGCGGAGAAGTAGTAGAGCGTCTTCGCGACCCCGTCGGCGCCGGCAAACAGGATGCGCGCGCCCTTGGTCGCATTGCGCGTCGGCGGCTCGTTGTTTCCGTGCAATCCGCCATTCTCGTCCAACCAGATCAGACTGGCCTCGCGGATCGTCTTGCCGGTGCGCGCCAGGAAGACGTAGAGAATTGGCAAGGTCCCTTCGAGTTCGCCTTCGCGCAAGTCGACCTTCATGTCCTTGGTGATAAAGAAGGAGAAACTCAGGATCGATTGCAACGAGCGTTCGACATAGGACAGCGCCGGGCCGATGCTGCCTCGGGGCAATCTGGTCAGGTCCGGGATCGGGCCGGTCGGCTCGAGCGCCACCAGGACATAGGTCGTTGCCTTCGGATGAAAGGCATCGGCATAGAGAAAATCCGGCCCCGAGAAGAAATAGAACATCGCCGGCCGCGGCGCGGCCAGATTGGCATCCGCCCAGGCCCTGATCTTCGACAATTGTCGCTGCTCGAGCTGATTGAAGGCGTTGTCGAAGAACGCCGCGTGCCGCCGCCATGCCGGATCCTGCACGAAGGGCACGAGCGGCGAGCCCGCCGCTGGCGCCATGCCCGCCAGCACCCGCGCCGTATCGTCCGGCGTGATGGTCTGAGCCCGAGCCTCGAAGCTCATGGCAAGGATCAGACATGCGACGGCGAACCAGACTCTCGAGGCCAACAGCATTTCAATCCGAACCCGATGCGAGCGTTGCGGTGATACGGCGCGATCGCGCGTGAGCGAGCCAATAGATCAGCAATCCCGACGCCATTGCGCCTGCGCCGAGCCCTGCCTGCAAGGGCCGCGTCGCGACGAGATAGTACATCATGAAGAAGGTCACGCTGAGGAAGATCAACGGCGTGACCGGATAGCCCCAGGCGCGGTAGGGTCGCGTGAGTTCGGGCTGCGCGATGCGCAGCTTGAGCAGTCCGAGCACAGCGAGAAACGAGCAGGACAAGAGCGAGAACTGGACGAGATCCAGCACCGCCTCGAAGCTCTCCGTGAACAGCATCAGGGTGGCCACCGTGAGCTGGAACAGGACGGCGTAGGCCGGCGCCCCGTTGCGCGAGCGCCGCGCGAACACCGACAGCGCCGGAATGTCCTCGCCCATTGTCATCAGCACGCGCGGGCCGATCCACATCATCGCGGCGATGGAAGGAACCAGTCCGATGCAGATCATCGCGGCCACGAAGCGCCCGCCGGTCTCGCCGAAGATATGACTGCCCGCGATGCTTGCGACCTGGAGTTGGCCCGCGAGTGCGTCCATCGGTGCGGCCCGCAGGAAAACCGCGTTGAGCGCAATGTAGAGCACCAGAACGATCACCGTGCCCAACAGCAGCGCGCGCGGCAAGGTCCGCTCCGGCGCATGCAACTCGCCGATGATGTAGGTCGCCGCGTTCCAGCCGGAGAACGCGTACATCACGAACACCAGTCCGGTCGCGAACGCCGCGCTCGTCACGTGACCGACATCGGTCACGGTTGGCAGGAACGTCACCGGTTGCGGGGTGGCGATGGTGTAGCCGGCGATCAGGAAGGCGGTGATGAGCCCGAGCTTCAGCACGGTCGACAACAGCTGGAAACGGCTCGACTGCCTGATGCCGCCGAGTTGCACTGCTGTCACGAGCCAGACAGCGCCGGTGGCGAGCAGCAGCGGCGGAGCGCCCGGGATGACGGCACGACCATATTCTCCGAACGCCATGGCCGCGAGCGCCACCGGCGCCGCGAAGCCCACCGTCGCCGAGACCCACCCGGCCATGAAGCCGATCGCCGGGTGGAACGCCCGCGTCAGAAAATTGTACTCGCCGCTCGAGCGCGGAAACATCGTGCCGAGTTCGGCATAGGACAGTGCCCCGCAGATCGACACCAATCCCCCGACCGCCCACAGCACCAGAATGGAGAAGCCCGACGGGATGTCTCGGACCTGGAAGCCGAGGCTGGTGAAGACGCCGACCCCGATCATGTCGGCGATGACGATAGCAGTCGCGACCGGAAGCGACACGGATGGAACCCGGTCGCCGTCTGTCCGGCCCCGGCCGGGATCGTCCGCCTCGGATGCAGCCATCTCGTCGAAGGACGCCCGGCGCCCCTTCCTCTGCCTCAGCCCAGGTTCCCGCCGAAGCATTCAAACATCGTTAACGGGCGTTAAATATGACCTTCATCAAGGGTATTTATGAACCGATTTCGGACAGGCTGGGCTGCGACATTGCATTGGGCCGCCAGGCGTCCCACAATCGCGACACGTTCGCGTGGTGTGTCCCGGTGCGCCCGGGGTTGGCCGGACACGATCCTTAACGCGACCTCAATTTCGGCGGCGCAGGTTGAACGAAATCCGCTGGTTGAAGAGCCGTGTTGCGGCTCGAACTCGTCTTTGGGGACGGATGATCGGGGAAGACCATAACATCTTGAGGTCTGTGCGCAGAGGTTGGTGCCTCTGGTGGCGCGCGGCTTTGGCGCTGGCGATCTGCCTTTCGTTCACGCATTGCGGCAAGGCCCCCAATCCCGAGGCGTTGGCCGCCAACGCGTCGACGGCCCAGGGGCTGACCTTCGACGATCGTTTTCCGGCACCTGAATTCAGCGACCGTTTCCCGTCCGCGCAGGAGAGTTTTCGGCTTCACACGCCCTCCGACTTCGCCCCGAAGCCGGCGCCCTCTCAGATCGCATCGCTGGAGCCGCAGCGGCCGGGACGGCCGCAGCGTGAGGAACTGACGACCCTCATCAGCATGAAGTCGTCGGCCTTTCCCTATTTCGGCAACAATCCGGCGTCCGACGCACCGTTCCTGAACGTCAGCAGCGGTGAGCGCCGCGGCCACCGCAGCTTCTCCGGCCGCGTCTACTGGCAGGACCAGACCTACAACGACAGCCGTGTGCTGGTGCACGTCCCCGAACAATTCGATGTGCGCAAGCCGGGCGTGATCGTCGTGTTCTTCCATGGCAACGGCGCCACGCTGGAGCGCGACGTGCGCGACCGCCAGTTGGTGCCGCAGCAGATCACCGCGGCCGGCGTCAACGCGGTGCTGCTCGCGCCGCAGATGGCCGTCGACGCCGCCGATTCGAGCGCCGGCAAGTTCTGGCAGCCCGGCGGCTTCAAGCGCTTCATGGACGAGGCCGCGGCCAGCCTCGCCCGCCTGACCGGCGATCCGGCAAGCGCGAAGACTTTCGCCGGCATGCCCATCGTGATCGTCGGCTACAGCGGCGGCTTCCTCCCCACGGCATGGAGCCTCGAGGTCGGCGGCATCAGCGACCGCGTGCGCGGCGTCGTGCTGCTCGATGCGGTCTACGGCCAGCTCGACAAGTTCGCCAACTGGATCGAGCGCAGCCGCTCCGGCTTTTTCATCAGCTCCTACACGCGCTATACCGCGCGGCATGATCAGGAACTGATGGCGATGCTGCGCAATCGCGGCATCGAAGTCTCCGAAGACATGGACCGGCCGCTGCGCCCGGGCAGCGTCGTCTTCGTCGAGACCGACGAGGGCATCACCCATCGCGACTACGTCACGCAGGCCTGGACGCGCAACCCGATCAAGGATGTGCTGGTCAAGATGGCGGCCGCCCAGCCGCCGATCCGGATTGCGGCCGGAGCCCAGGACATGTCGAACCGCGTGTCGAGCCGCTGAGAGAGCGGCCGCCGCAACGCCTCAGGACTTCGGCAGCTTCTCGACGAAGCCGTTGAAGCAGGCGAGCCGCTCGTCCTCTTCCTTGGCGAACTTGCAGTCGCCGACCGCCTTGGCCTTCATCGCCTTCGGCTTGGCGGCCGGCGGAATGACGGCGTCGTAGCAGTTCAGGCGCTCCTTGGTTCCGTCATCGATCTCCAGGCAGGCCTGGAGCTTGGCGGCCGCCGATTGCGGCTTGGCCGGCGCTGCGGCGGCGGTCTTCGTCCCCTTCGGCTTGACCTGCACCAGCGGGCGGTCACCGACCATCGGCGCGCTCTGGGCCAGCGCAGGGGTGCACAGCAGCACTGCAGCCAGGCTCAACATCATCTTCTTCATGCCATATCTCTCTCATCCGACCCGTGGGCACGCGAGGACGTCCGTCGATGCTACTCGCCGGCCGTGGCAGAATCCACGCCCCAGCAGCCCCCACGACATCGGCCTTTAATCCGGTCGGGCCGGCTTTGCCAAGCGTCAACCCGCTGCTCAGGCCGGAACCGCGATCCGCGCGCGCTGGCGGCTGGCCAGGATTGCCAGCAATGCCAGGGTCAGGAACATCAGTGCGACGTAGCCGGTGGCGCCGAGCAGGTCGCGCGCGAACAGGCTGCCGCCGATCGCGGAGCCGATGGCCTGGCCGATATAGAGCACCGAGGTGTTGAGCGACACCGAAGCCGAGGCGAGCGGCGGCGCGGCTGCCACCAGCCGAACCTGCTGCATCGAATTGGTGGACGCAAACCCCAACCCCCAGATGGCGACCGCCGCCGCCATGAGGCCGTAGGTGCCTGCCGCCAGCGTCCAGGCCGACACGCCGGCGAACATCAGGCAGGTGAACAAGAGCGACGTCCGGTAGGCTCCCCAGCCATCGACGATCCGGGTTGCGATGACGACGCCGAGAAAGCCGCAGGCGCCGTAGATCGCGAACACCAGGCCGATCTGGTTGGAGTCGGCGCCAGTCAGGCGCTTCAGCAGCGGTCCCATGAAGGTGAAGATGACGAACTGTCCCGACATCTGCAGGGTCGTGACCAGGAGCAGCAGGACCACCAGGCGGTTGCGGCCGAGTTCGGTCCAGGTCTTCAACGCGACCGGCGCGCCCTTCAGGCCGGATGGGAGGCGCCATGTCAGCAGAACAAAGCTGACCGTGCCGGCCGCACCGACCGCGAGATAGGCGGCTCGCCAACCGGAATGACTGCCGATGAAGGTGATCATGGGCAGCCCCACGGCGGCCGCCAGCGACCAGCCCAGGAAGACATAGGCGATGGTGCTGCCGCGTCTCTCGACCGGGCTGATCAGCGCCGCCGTTCCGGCAGCCTGCGGTGTATAGAGAGCGCCGACCGCGAGCATCACGAGGCGCAGCGCGAGCAGGCTCGCATAGTCGGGCGCAAACGCCGAGCCGAGATTGCCGAGCGTGAGCACCAAGAGCGTCGCTGCGAGCAGACGGCGGCGATCGAAGCGGCTCGTCAGCCAGGCGGTCAAGGGCGAGCAGATGCAGAGCACCACCGCGCCGAAGGTGATCAGGAGCCCCGCCGTCTGAACGCCGACAGCAAGATCCGAGGCGAGTTCCGGCAGCAGGCCGGCGGGCGCGAGCACCGAGCAGCCGGTGACGAGATTGCCGAGCATGAGCGCGGTCGGCGCAAAGCGCCCGGGAGCGGATGTGGATGTCATCGCGCCTCAATAGCAGAGAATTCCATGCATTTGCATGAAAATGTCTCATGCCGTCCATGACTTTCTCTCGTCCTGCCTCCTTCGTCCATTCTCGTCAGCGCGCGGGGGCGGACTGCGCCGCCGAGGCCTGCGGCGAGGGAATCTGCGTCCACGGAACCGGCGTACTCGTCGGACGGGCGATGGCCTTGGACGGCGGGCAGCTGTCGGTCAGCATCTTCAGGGCAGATTGCAGGCCTTCGCTGCTCACCGGAAATGTCGAGACATTGCGACGCGCGACATTCAACAGGGAATCGCTCAGCTCGGCCGACGGCATCAACGACAGCGTTTTCACCTGGCTTGCATTCAGGAACACGCCCCAGGTCTCGCGATCGCCCGACCGCCGCGGCGGCGAGAGGAAATTGAGCCGCATATCTCCGCTCGCCATCGCCAGCGGACCCGGCGGCGAGCCGGCCGGCGCGATGCGCTCGACGTCGAGCTCGAAGCGGTCCTGATCGAAGCAGACCATCTGCAAGCGCGTGGTCTGGAACGTGCTCTCACCGTCCCTACGTGCGAGAATGGTCTTGTAGGCAATCCCTCGGCTGGCGGTCTCGAACATCCAGGGGCTTTCCACCCGCTGCCGCCTGTCGAGCGCAAACCGCGCGATCTCCTCCCGCGTCAGGATGCGCATGCTCTCGAACGGGACAGACCGCGCCACCGTCAGCAGACCGGGATCCGCGCCGAGCTTGGTGATGTAGTCGAGCACCATCTTGTCGGCCCGAGCCATCGCCTGCTGCATCGCCTGCGCCCGCATCTCGCGGGTCGGCACGCCGCCCGTGAAGTTCAGGATGACGCGCGGAGAATGCACCGCGAGCGTCGCATCCGCTGCGATGTCACGTGTGGACGCGCCGAGCAGCAAGTAGGGACAGGCCGAATTGCACGTCGCCCCCCGCGTCCAGACCTCGCCATGCAGCTCGCGTCCGGACAGCTTCAGCTTGCTACAAGCTTCGCCCTCCTGAGGCTCGAAGCCGCACTCGCGCAAGGTGGTACGTCCCACCCGCACGGTGGCCTTGCGCTCGCGCAGCATGTCGCCGATGGCGAGCGCCTGCTGCAGATTGCCGCCTGGAGAATTGAAGTAGATCGGCAATCTGCGCTCTCCGATCTGCTTCATGAACTTGCGGAAGCGCGCGGCGGCGCCGCCGTCGATCTTGCCTTCGGCGGCGATCCAGCTGTCACAATCATGTCCACAGGCGTCCGAGGAGCCCTTGACGAGCGCGAACGCAATCGGCGCCGAGCCATCTGCGATCCGCGGCGACGGGGCGCGGCGCGCGGCCGGCCTGGACTCCGTTGCAGGCCTGGCCGGGGGCCTAGGCTGCGCCGCCGGCTTCGGCTGCAAAGCCTTTTGCTGCGAAGGAGGCCTCGGCTGGATCATGGATCTGGACTGGTCCGCGGGCCTTGTTGCCGCCGGAACGGCCGCGAACGACGACAGGCTCGACAACACGCACATGATCAGTGCGGCCCCAACATGAATGCCGCCGCGCCGACAAACGGAGAGCGGCGCCTCCCCTGCAGACTCCATCGCCAAACGCGTCCCCACGCCCCGAACACTTGAAGTTGTATCATACCGGTCCGCGGCGGCAATCTCCGCATCGCCGCACCGGCCGCAATTGGGCGGTTTTCCCGTCCCTCTCCCGGTTGCAGCCTGAAAATCCCCTGCTATACCCCTTGCTCCCGCTTACCTGCGCTCGTTCGCAGGAGTGAGCTCAAGGAGTGACCCATGTCCGATCCGAAATCGCCTGATTCCAAGTCCGACCAGCAAAAGTCCAATTTCCAATACAGCCTCAGCAACCTGAAGCCCGCCACCCCGGTCGAGAAGATCACCATCAGCTTCCCAGACGGCGCCCGGCGTGAATATCCCAGGGGCACCACCGGTCTCGACATTGCCAAGGGCATCTCGCCCTCGCTCGCCAAGCGCACCGTCGCGATGGCGCTGAACGGCGACCTCGTCGACCTCGACGATCCCATCACCGAGGACGCCAAGCTCGAGCTCGTCGACCGCGACGACCCGCGCGCGCTGGAATTGATCCGGCACGATTGCGCGCATGTGCTCGCCGAGGCGGTGCAGGCGCTGTGGCCGGGCACCCAGGTCACGATCGGCCCGGTGATCGAAAACGGCTTCTATTACGACTTCTTCCGCAACGAGCCCTTCACCCCCGAGGACTTCGCCGCGATCGAGAAGAAGATGCGCGAGATCATCGGCCGCGACAAACCCTTCACCAAGGAGGTGTGGGACCGCGAGAAGACCAAGCAGGTGTTCCGCGACAAGGGCGAGGCGTTCAAGGTCGAGCTGGTCGACGCCATTCCGGGCAACGAGCCGATCAAGATCTACTACCAGGGCGACTGGTTCGACCTGTGTCGTGGTCCGCACATGACCTCGACGGGGAAGATCGGCAACGCCTTCAAATTGATGAAGGTGGCGGGCGCGTATTGGCGCGGCGATTCCAACAACCCGATGCTGACCCGCATCTACGGCACCGCCTTCGCCAAGCAGGAGCAGCTCGACGCCTACCTCAAGCAGATCGAGGAGGCCGAGAAGCGCGACCACCGCAAGCTCGGCCGCGAGCTCGACCTGTTTCATTTCCAGGAGGAAGGTCCGGGCGTCGTGTTCTGGCATCCCAGAGGCTGGAGCATCTTCCAGGCGCTGATCGCCTATATGCGGCGGCGTCTCGCCGGCGAGTATGACGAGGTCAACGCGCCGCAGATCCTCGACAAGTCGCTGTGGGAGACCTCCGGTCACTGGAACTGGTATCGCGAGAACATGTTCGCAGCGCAGTCCGCCGGCGACGAGGCCGAGGACAAGCGCTGGTTCGCGCTCAAGCCGATGAACTGCCCGGGTCACGTGCAGATCTTCAAGCACGGCCTGAAGAGCTACCGCGACCTGCCGCTGCGGCTCGCCGAGTTCGGCGTCGTGCATCGCTACGAGGCCTCCGGCGCCATGCACGGCCTGATGCGCGTGCGCGGCTTCACCCAGGACGATGCGCATGTGTTCTGCACCGAGGACCAGCTCGCCGACGAGTGCCTGAAGATCAACGACCTGATCCTGTCGACCTACTCGGATTTCGGCTTCGAGGGCGAATTGACGGTGAAGCTCTCGACCCGGCCGGACAAGCGCGTCGGCACCGACGAGATGTGGGATCACGCCGAGCGCGTGATGGCCACCGTGCTGAACGAGATCAAGGCGCAGAGCAACCACATCCGCACCGAGATCAATCCGGGCGAAGGCGCGTTCTACGGGCCGAAGTTCGAGTATGTGCTGCGCGATGCCATCGGCCGCGACTGGCAGTGCGGCACCACGCAGGTCGACTTCAACCTGCCGGAGCGGTTCGGCGCGTTCTACATCGACGCCGACGGCGCCAAGAAGGCGCCGGTCATGGTCCACCGCGCCATCTGCGGCTCGATGGAGCGCTTCATCGGCATCCTGATCGAGCACTATGCCGGCAGCTTCCCGCTGTGGCTGGCGCCGACGCAGGTGGTCGTCACCACCATCACCTCGGAAGGCGACGAATACGCCAAGCAGGTGCTGGCGGCGTTGCGGCGCGCGGGTCTGCGGGCAGAGATCGATCTGCGCAACGAGAAGATCAACTACAAGGTCCGCGAGCACTCGCTGCAGAAGATCCCTGCCCTGCTCGTCGTCGGCAAGAAGGAGGCCGAGACGCATTCGGTCTCCGTGCGCCGGCTCGGCCGCGACGGCCAGACCGTGATGCCGACCGCGGAGGCCATCGCCGCCCTGGTCGACGAGGCGACGCCGCCGGACGTGCGGCGCCGTCAGCGCGAGGCGGCGTGAGCTGTCCCGGTTCGTAGCCCGCATGAGCGCAGCGACATGCGGGAACAGTTTCCCCGGGTGTCGCTTGCGCTCACCCGGGCTACGGGCGCTGCTATGCCGACAGGGTGGCCACGGCATCCGTCGCACTCCCATCCCGGCCCGCCGCCTGCCGCGCCACCTCGGCGCATTCGGCCATGTAGAGGAACATCGTCGCGAGCATCCGCTCGATCGCCTCGCGTCCCCTTGGCAGGATGGTGATGGCCTCGGTGCCGCGGACGAGCAGGCCCTTCTCCTCCGCATCGCGCAGCAAGGTCAGCACGTGTTTGCGTGACACCGAAAAACGCGTCGCCAGTCCATTGATGGAGAGCGGCACGGGACCATCGGGCGGGAACGGCTGGTCCGGCCCGCCCCCTTGGGCCAGGCTGAACAGGATCACCATGCCGGCGGTGCGCTCGGCAAACGGCTCCAGCTCCGGCGCGCCGTCGAGCACCCGCACGCCCGCGATGAAGCGGCGGCCGAGCTCGAGCACGAAGGTCTTGACGAAAGCGGGATCGTTCAGCGCGGCCCGATAGGCGACCGCGGCCGGAAGCACCGCGCTCATCGCATCGAACTGCACGCTCCAGCGCTCCCGATGCAGCGCTATGAGCTTGTCGGTCGGCACCAGCGGACGCCGGCGGCGGTCGAGATTGGAGGCGGACGCGACCAGCCCGGCCGCGCGCATCAAGGCCAGCATCGCCTCGCAGCGGCCGGCACTGCACAGGCCGAGCCTGACGCACATCTCCTTCATGGCGCCGACGGTGAGGCCGAGCTCGCCATCGCGCTGCTCGGCGAAGTGCAGGTACAGCGCGACATGGGGAAACAGCGCCCGCGCCCGGTCGCTCAGCAGCGCATTGAGGATGCGGTCGCCCCGGTAGAGCCTGACGGCAGCCTCGGTCGACGCCCGCATCGCCGCGGCGAAACCCGGCTCGCGGCGCAGCCGCACGACGGCATCAACTGAAGGTGTCAGCGCTGTCATTCCCACCGCAAGTCTGCTGCCCCGGCCGGCCGCGAGCTGCGGTCTCCAGCGTCATCTTTTTACCGATCCACCCAAATTTCCACAATTGCCACGGCCGAGGCTGGCGGCGGACCGATGGCCGCAGCCAACCAGGCCGGGGCCGCCGTGTGAGGCGAGAGATTGCAGGATTCACGTCACGGCTGCACGGCAGCTTGAGCAGAGCGCGCGCCGCCTGCGGCTGCGGCAACACGCGGTAGAACCGATCAAAACGCCGTTCCGTGGTCTCGTTGCAGGCGAAGGCGCATGCTATCTGTTCCGCGTGCAACCAACGAGACATCACGACGTGACCGACGCGATCGAACTGCTGAAAACCCGCCGCTCCGTGAAGCCGCGCGAGATGAGCGGCCCCGGCCCCTCGCCCGCCGAGCTCGACACCATCCTGACCATCGGCGCCCGCGTGCCCGACCATGGCAAGCTCGCGCCGTGGCGCTTCATCGTGTTCGAGGGCGACGGCCGCCGCCGCGCCGGTGAGGTCATCGCGTCCGTCTTCGCCAAGAACAACCCGCAGGCCAGCGCGGCCGAGCTTGAAGTCGAGAAGAACCGCCTGATGGAGGCGCCCCTGGTGATCGGCCTCGTCAGCTTCACCCGGCCGCATCCCAAGGTGCCGGCCTATGAGCAGGAGCTCTCCGCCGGCGCCAGCGCGATGAACATCCTGACCGCGGCCACCGCGCTCGGCTATGGCGGCTGCTGGCTGTCCGGCTGGTTCATGTTCGATCGCGATGTGATGAACGGGCTCGGCCTGAAGCCGGAGGAGAAGCTCGCCGGGCTCATTCATATCGGCAAGCCGACCAAGCCGAACGAAGACCGCCCGCGGCCGGCGCTGGCGGAGATCGTGACGCGGTTCTGACAACGAAGCCCGCAGTCCGTAGCCCGCATGAGCGAAGCGACATGCGGGGACGGTGTTCCCGGGGCCGCTCCGCTCGCCCGGGCTACGCACTGCGCACTCGTCAACCATCACGCTGCCTTCGACGACCGCGCGCCGAATTGCGCCAGCAACCCCGCGATCTCCGATGCCGGCTTTGCGGCGCTGAACAGAAAGCCCTGGACCTGGTTGCAGCCTTCGGCGCGCAGCCAGTCGAGCTGATCCGATGTCTCGACGCCCTCGGCGGTGGTGATGATGTTGAGGCTCTTGCCGAGGCCGGAGATGGCCCGGACGATGGCGAGGCAGTCGGAGCGCTGCGCGAGGTCCTTCACGAAGGAGCGGTCGATCTTGATCTTGTCGAACGGGAAGCTGCGCAGATAGCTCAGGCTGGAATAGCCGGTGCCGAAATCGTCCATCGAGATGCGGATGCCGAGCTGGCGCAGCTGATGCAGCGTCGCCAGATTGGCCTCGGTCTCCGCGAGCAGGATCGACTCGGTGATCTCCAGCTCGAGCCGCTCCGGCGCCAGCGCCGACTGCGCCAGCGCCTGGACCACGACCTGCACCAGGTTGCGGCTGCGGAACTGCACGGCGGAGAGGTTCACCGCCACCTTGATGCCATCGGGCCATCGTGCCGCCTCGTGGCAGGCCTCGCGCAGCACCCATTCGCCGAGCGGCACGATCAGGCCAATGTCCTCAGCCACAGGGATGAAGTCGGCCGGCGAGATCATGCCCTTGTCGGGATGACGCCAGCGCAGCAGGCATTCGAAGGCAGAGATGGCGTTGGTCGCGACATCGACCAGCGGCTGGTAGTGCAGCTCGAACTCGCCATGCGCGAAGGCGCGGCGCAGATCGTGCTCCATGTCGCGCCGCTTCTGCGCCTGGCGGTCCATCTCCTTTTCGAAGAAGCGATGCACGCGGCCGCCGTCCTGCTTGGCGCGATACAGCGCCATGTCGGCGTTCTTCATCAGCTCCTCGCAGCTCGCGCCGTCGCCCGGCGACAGCGCGATGCCGATGGAGGCGCCGATCACGAGCTCATTGCCGTCGATGTCATAGGGCGCGCCGAGCGCCGCGATCAGGCGGGCGGCACATTCGCTCGCGTCGTTGACGCCACTGCTCTGGCTGATGATCACCGCGAACTCGTCGCCGCCGAGCCGCGCCGCCAGCTTGCCGCCATGCATCTGCTGCGTCAGGCGGCCGGCGACCGCCTGCAGCAGCCGGTCGCCCATCGGATGACCGAAGGAGTCGTTGACGGTCTTGAACAGGTCGAGGTCGATGCACATCACCGCGATGCGCCGGTCGGCCGCGCCGGCGCCGTCGAGTTCCTGCGTGAGGCGCTGCTGGAAGAACTCGCGGTTCGGCAGGCCGGTCAGCCCGTCATGGTGCGCCATGTAGGCGATGCGCGCCTCGGCGCGACGGCGCTCGGTGATATCGACGATCGCAACCAGCACGCCGTCGCGGCCATCGAAGGTGATCTCTCGGCCATAGGTCAGCACCTCGATCTCGCTGCCATCGGCCTTGCGATGGCGCCAGTCGCGATGAAACAGGTCACCGTCGGCAAGCCGCAACAGCGCGTCATCCAGGCTTTCCCATTCGCCCGGCGGCCAGAGATCCCAGACGTTCATGCAAAGGAGGTCCGCCCGGCCGTAGCCGTAGTGGCCGACCATCGCATCGTTGACATTGAGGATCTGCGCGGTCTTCGCGTCGAGAATGCACATCGGCACCGGATTGGCGTCGAACAGCAGCCGGAACGACGCCTCGCGCCGCTTCAGCGCGGTCACGTCGGCAATGGTCAATGAGATGATGTCGCCAAAGGCGTGGGCGCCGAGCCTGAGACTGCGGGCTTCGCTGTCGAGCTCGAACTGGTCGCTTCGCCCCTGCGTGACGACATCGAACAGCCGCGCCATCACCTCGGGCGTGCACAGCATGTTGCCGCCCTGCTTCAGGCGATGCCATTGCAGCGTCGCCGATGGCAGCCTGAGCAGCTCGGCCGCCGCGCGATTGTGATGGACGACCTGAAAATCGCAGGGCATGCCGACGCTGTCGCGGATGGTTGCGAGCGAGACCACGCCGTCATCCGTCGTCGAGAAAATCGCATCGAGCAGATTATATTGCGCGTCGCGCTCGTTGACATAGGTCCCGACCAGCGTGCTGCCCCACCGCGAGTTGGTCGGCAGCGCCAGGACGTCATAGCTGCGAACCATGCCGTCGCGCACGCAATGCGCATGGGCGAGATAGGGCTGGCCGCTGGCGAGCGCGCAGTTTGCGGCCTCCACCAGCACGGTGGCGCAATCCGGCGACACGGCCTCGACCGCGACGCCCGAGCGTTCGTCCTGCAACCATTGTTGGACGTAGCGGCCGCTGCGCGAAATCTGCAGACCGCCGTCTTCGTTGTTGAGCACCGCGATATGATCGGCGAGACGGCCGAGGCTGCCCAGCATGACGTCCTCGTAGCGCGGCAGGCGCTGGCCGGGCTTCAACGCGGCCTGCCATTTGCGCCTGAGCACCGGGATGTCGTCAAACAGATCGCTGCTGATCGTCGTCAACGCCTTGGTCGTCGCGGCACTCATCATTTCCACTCAATCGCCACCCTGTCGGTCCCGGCGGTATCTGAAGCAGACGCGGCTTTAACGAGCTGTAAATGCATTGGCTTCGCGCGTGGCGCGCAGCCATTGTGACAGTTTTAAGTGGTTCCATGGTTATCGCGCATTAGCGACTGTGACAGTATCGCTTCACGTTCGTCGCCTATGTCGCAACGGCGAGGTCGATACCGATACGGCACAGATGCGGATGTGAACCTGCGATCTCGCGACAATCTCTGCCCGAGTTTTGCTGATCGAACCGCCCTCTTCGAACAGAGGGCGCAGGGAGAGCCGGACCTCGACTGAGGTCCGTGGCCCGCCTGCGAAAAAATGCAGGCGGCAGGTACCACGGGTCAGCCGGAAACCCGGCCCTCCCTGCGCGATGGCTGAACGGCTGCTTCGCGTTCTCCCTGGTGCGCCGGGCTTTCTGGCCACCATCCCCACGCGAAGCGAAGCCTCAACGTGAGTTGATATCAGCATCGGGATATCAGGACCGCGCGACTTGACCGTGCGCAGCGAATTGTTCGTCGGCGCGAGAGACTCGCGCTGCAATCCACCACGCCCACCGCTCCCCGCCTCGCGTCTCGTGACGACCGCGATACGCCCCTCATCTCGAGGCGGGATGCGCGGAAAGATCGACCTGATTTGCCCGACGACACAAGAACTAATAACTGCGACAAAGTAACCCGACGGGCAGATGCGGCACGACTTAGCGAGTCGTGTCGCGCACCACTGCTTCGACAATCACCGCTGTCGTCCCGGCCTTGAGCCGGGCCCCATAGCCACCGGCCGCGGTGATGCGGGCCACTGACAGCGACGTCCCCCGATAGCATCCGCGGTATGGGTCCCGGCGTTCGCCGGGACGACACCCGTGGTCAGGCGCGCTCCTGCCAAAAACGCTGTTCTTGCATCACTCCTCCTCCAGACGGATGCCTGCGTCGCTCAGCGCCTGCATGATCCGCTCGATGTCCTCGGGTTCGACTGTGTTACCCGGGCAAAGTGCGTTCAGCTCGTCGAACGTGATCCAGCCCTTGCGCTCGCCGATCTCGATGGCCTGGCGGATGATGTGGCATATCTGCATGCGGCTCTCCCAGAGATTGGCTCTCATAGATAGCGGGGAGAGTCGGTGTCCTTCTGCGGGGCCATTTCACGTGCGAGCCGCTTACCGCGCGAGCACCTCGACCTCGCCGTCGACGCCGTTGACGACGCTGAAGGAGCGCTCGAACACCTTGCCTTCGTTCTTGGCGATGGCGCGGTAGTCGCCTTCGGACAGCACGACCTTGGGGAAGGCGCCGATCGATTCCTTGATCACGTCGCCGCCGGGGTTGATGACCGACCAGGCCGTGTTGGCGAGCGCCTCGCCGCCCTTGTCGGAGACGAGCTTCAAGGTGATGACCGCGGCGCGATGCGTCACCGTGACATCGGTGAGCTTGCCGGCCTGGACGCGGATGTCGGAGCGCACCACCGAGTTGGCGTCGCCATAGTTGGAGACGATGTAATAGGTCCCCTCCGGCAGCATCAGCATGTCGCCGGCGGCGACGTTCGGCACCAGCGGCGCCCGCTCGCGGCCGTCGAACTGGCTGCCCTTATAGATGGCAAACGAGATCTGGTTCTGCGGGATCTTGCTGGTGCCGACCCTGCCCTCGAGACGCAGGCCCCCGGCCGGCAGCACGAAGGATTCGCGATCGGTCTCCGGCTTCAGGTTCACGGACCTGACCGCGCTGACGAGACCGAGCGCGACATGGACGACATAGGTGCCGGGCGGCAGCACGATGTTCGGCGTTGCGCCGCGATCCTCGCGCAGCATCTTGAAGGCGCCGGATTCGTCCGGCCGGTCGGCGAACACGCGCCAGACCAGCCCGCCATTGATGTTCGGCAGGTCCTTGCCGAACCGCGCCGACAGCGACAGCACGCCCTGATTGGGGGCTGCGGCCGGCGGAGCGGCAACCGGGGGGATCGCAGCCGGCGCGCCGGGTGGAATCGCGGCGACCGGCGGTCCCGGCAGCGCCTGGGGTGCCGGCGGCGGAATGGGGCCGGAGGGTGGTGCCAGGCTGACCGCTGCCCCGGGATCGGGCACCGAGGCCGGCGGAACCGGCGGCGGCCTGTCGCTGAACAGTTGCGCTGCGGCCGGCGACATTGAGAGTCCGGTCAGCGGGCACGACAAGGCAAGCACAAGCCATAGCCGCCCGCTGCGCCGGAATCTGGTGAACCCGCGACCTGTCGTCATCGTCCTGCTTTTGACCGAAAACGCGGCAAATTCAAGCCTCTACTCAACTGTCCCCGAGGAACCGCATGGGCGGCGCGCGACTTGGTCGCATTCTCCGGCGGTGAGCGGCCGGAGCGCGCAGTTCCGTCCAGGAGAGCCGTTCACATCAGCGGCATCCGATGCTTCCGTCGACCCGGCATAAAGGATGCTTCTGGTAGGCTGGTGCTAGGCTGTCATGCGTCATGAGTCCGTTGCCGACTCATTGCACACAGTATGCGTAGGCGTGGAGATCTCGGTGCTGGATATTCTGAAAGGACGCCGTGCGAGCGGAACCGAAGGTTCCGATGTCGGTCTTGGGACGATCCGCAAGCCGGTCATCGGCTTGGCGCTCGGCGGCGGTGCGGCGCGCGGCTTTGCCCATATCGGCGTGCTCCGAACCCTGATGGCGCACGGCATCGTGCCCGACGTCGTGGTCGGCACCTCGATCGGGGCCGTGGTCGGCGGTGCCTATGCGGCCGGCCAGCTCGATACCCTGGAGGAATGGGCGCGCAGCCTGCAGATGCGCAACATCCTCGGCTATCTCGACATCCGCCTCAACGGCTCTGGCCTGATCGGCGGCGAGAAGCTCGCCGCCCAGCTCAAAGCCTCGCTCGGCCGCGTCACCATCGAGGAGCTGCCGATGAAGGTCGCAACCGTGGCGACCGAAATCCGCACCGGTCACGAGATCTGGCTGACCCATGGCAGCCTGGTCGATGCGATGCGCGCCTCCTACGCCCTGCCCGGCATCTTCGCGCCGGTCCTGATCGGCGACCGCTGGCTGGTCGACGGCGCCATGGTGAACCCGGTGCCGGTGTCGGCGGCGCGCGCGCTCGGCGCCGAGATCGTGATCGCCGCCAACCTGTCCAGCGACGTGTTCACGCATTCGACGACGATCTACTCGCATGGCCAGCCGGTCGAGGTGCCGGAGACGGTGATGGAGAGCGCGCCGCCCAAGCGCCGCTTCGGCAGGCTGTTCTCGCCGGAGCGCGCGGTGAAGCGGCAGTTCTTCGGCGGCGGCGGCCGGCCGGGCATCTCGTCGGTGATGGTCGATGCCTTCAACATCATGCAGGACCGCATCACCCGCGCACGTCTCGCCGGCGATCCGCCGGACCTTCTGATCTCGCCGCGCGTCGGCCAGATCGGCTGGTTCGACTTCCACCGCGCGGCCGACCTCATCGCGTTCGGTACCAGGGCGGCCGAACGTGCGCTGGATTCGATCCAGGAGACCATCGGCCAGGCGACCGGCGCGGTGACGCCGACCGGCGGCGGAGCGACGACTACGCCGTCTTGATGTACTGACGCAGGGCTTCCTGCTCGGTCTCGTATTCCTGGACGCGCCACTTCACGACGTCGCCGATCGAGATCAGGCCGACGACGACGCCGCCCTCGATCACCGGCAGATGGCGGAACTTGCCGTTCGTCATCACTTCCATGATCGAGGCGACGGTATCCGCCGGCTTGCAGCTCACCACCCGCCGCGTCATCACGTTCGACACCGGCTCGGTGAGCGCCGAGGCGCCGCGCTCGCCGAGCGCGCGGACGATGTCGCGCTCGGATAGGATGCCCTCCATCCGGGAGCCCGACATCACCAGCACCGCGCCGATCTTGCGGTCGGCGAGCCGCTTGGCGGCTTCGGCGAGTGTGGTCTGGGACTCGACGCTCTCGACCTGATGGCCCTTGATGTCGAGGATCGCACGTACTGTCATTGCTCGTCTCCTTCAGGGGCCGGTGTGCCTTCTTGAGCGAGGCGTCGTTGCGGCCGATGCTTCCAGCGATCGTCAGTCAAGCGAGTCTTCAATCAACAGTCTGGCAACGCAACGGATCCAATCCTCCCGATCACGCCTTGGTTGCATTGCACTCGGCAGGCTGGCCTGCGCGGCACAAAATGGCCTGCTTTCGTTCATCCGGAATCGTGCTCCGGTTGCAGTGGACGCAAATGATGAATGAAATCACCCGCGCTCGCAAGCGCAGGATTGCGGCAACTAACGGTCGACCACGTCGGACGGTAACGCAGGCGCAGCATCGTCACGTACATGCGGGGTGGGATCGAACAGCGCAAACAGGATCAGGCCGGCGATGAAGCCGCCGATATGAGCCTGCCAGGCGACGTCGGCGCCCTCGGCGCCGGGCGTGATGCCGCCGATGCCGAACACGATGTTGACGCCGAACCACACTGCCAGAAAGCCGAGGACGCGCGGATTGCGCAGCGCACGCGACAGCGACAATGCCGGAACCCTGGCCGCCGCCTCGGCATCGCCGCGAGTGAACGACAGGAAGCTGCCGCTCACGAAGGCAAAGCGCATCGCGGCCGCCATGGTGCCGGACACCGAGGCCGAGGCGCCGATCATCGGCGCCAGCGCGTGCTCATGGGTGAGCAGATGCGCCAGCGCACCGGCCGCCGCCGTCACCGCCATGAACAGATAGAACCGGGCCGCCCCGAAGCGGCGCGCGAGCGCGCTGCCGAATGGCAGCAGCCACAGCACGTTGAAGCCGATATGCGCCAGATTGGCGTGCAGCAGCGAATAGCTGACGAAGGTCCAGATCTTGGCCGGCGTGCCGCCGGGAAACGCCCCGTCCATCAGGGTCTGGTCGTATCGTTTCGGGACGAAGGCGAACAGGTCGATGATCCAGCCGTTCCACTCGTCCGGCAACAGCACGCGCAGATGGATCACCGCGATCAGCAGGATGTAGGCGGTCAGTGCGCCCGGCAGATTGAGGATCGGCTCCCGCGCCTGCTGGAGCGGCGGATCCTGCGTGAGGTCTGACGAGGAGGAATCCAACGGAACGCACGCCTTCGACGAGAGGAACAGATCCGTCAGATAGGCGGCTTTGGCCGGCCTGTGCAAGCGCACGGCGGCAGAGTTGATGTGCGGCGCGGTGGCAGCGGTGGAGAAAGGGCGGCGGATCCGCAAAAAGAACGAGGGAGGGTCCTGAGAAAACCCTCCCTCCGAGACTTGCCGGCCTCTGCCGCGTCCGGAGCGCCCGGGTTTGTTTTCCCCACCCCGCCCCGTCGCGACGACCAGACTTGTTTGACGCCGCCTGCGTGTACCTCACCGTATCGCGGCGGACCTTCCACCGTCCGGCCGCGATCTGATGAACGCATTGTTAACGATCGCTCGGCGGCCGCCAAGCTCATCGTTAATTTAACCTTAACGCGCGGAAGGCCGGGGGAAAGCCGGCACGATCGCACCATCGGCATGGACGCTGCACCGCCCCTCCTGCGAAAACAAACCAGGGAGGCGCCTGGACGAAAGCGGGACAGCAATGTCCTCCGTGACGTCGAGGGCGCGAGGGATCACCGAGATGAAACATCCGTCCAATCGCGAGCTCTTCGCCTATTGGAACGACAGGCGCGGCCATGCCAAGGCGCCAGAGCGCTGCGACTTCGAGCCGTCGGCCGTGCGCGAGCTGCTCGGCGACATCTTCGTCTTGTCCTGCGACGCCGACAGCGGCTTTCCGTTCCGCATGGCCGGCACGCGGCTGTGCGCCCTGCTCGGCGGCGACGTCAAGGACAGGAGCTTCCCGGCGCAGTTCGCGCCCGCCAGCCGCCGCGAGATCGAAGAGATCACGATGGTCGTGTGCGAGGAGACGCTGCCGGCGATCGCCGGCGTCAAGGCGCAGGGACCGGATCGCACGACGGCGCATTTCGAGCTGCTGCTGCTGCCGTTCGCGACGCGCGCGCACGAGCCGATCAGCCTGACCGGCCTGCTCGCCCCGTTCGAGACGCCGCGAGGCGCGCTCGGACCGCTGGAGATGGTGTCATGGCGCTACATCCATCCGCCGGCCGAGCCGATCGTGCCGCGCGCGCTGCGCAAGCTCGCGCTCGCCCGCGGCTTGATGGTCTATGAGGGCCTGCGCTGACTGCGGCGCGCGTAGTTAGGACTTCTGTGCAGAAGCAACCGCAAATACTCCAATTGCGTTACCGCTAGCGGATTGTCGTAAGGGCCGAGAGTTTCGCCTGGAACCTTTCGCGCACCTTCTCTGCCCCGCTCTTCGGGTCGTTGGCTAAGAGTGCGTTGACGACGACGAGGCCCTTGCGATAGGCGTCGACGGCGTCTTGCAGGGAGCGGTCATCTTTTCCCGGCTCGCTCTGCTCGCGCGCGGCGTCACCGATGCGCTCGTAGCCTTCCGCCAGCTCAAGTTGACGCTTGCTATCGTCGGGAAACCTTCCCGCGAGCTGCAGCCGGATTTGCAGACCGGCATCATATTCCTTGAGCGCGTTTACGAAGTCGTGCTGCCTTCGCCAGGCGCCCCCAAGCCTATCGTGTGTGTCGGCTACGTCGCGCGTCCATGCCACTTTATTGAGGTCCTTTGCGGTGATCTCCTCGCGAATTGCCAGGGCACTGCGGTATCTTTCGATCGCGCCCGCCGGGTCCTGCTCTGCCACCGAATCGCCGATGATGACGTATTGCCGGGCGAGGCGAATTTTCCAGTCGACCTTGTCGGGATCGTCGCGGGCGAGGCCGGCTGAGAGGTCGACTGCCATCTGGAAGTACTTCAGTGCGTCGTCGAGCTGGTCTTGCATCCTGTGCACTCGGCCGATCTGCTCGTAGATCCTCGACAAATTGGATCGATAGATGTTGTTTTTCGGCTCCCTGCGGACCAGGGCTTCCCGTATCGTCATTGCCTGCTCGTATTCCGCCAGAGCTTCCTTCGCACGATCGTGCGCAGCAAGGACATCGCCGATCCGGGTCCGAGCATCCGCCACGGCCTTCTGGGCATCCGGATCGTTCCGGTCCTGAGCCAGGAGAGCGGTGCCAATCGCAAGGGATTTCCGGTACCAATCCAGAGCCCCCTTCCAGTCCGTATTCAGGAGGCTGTCCGCAATCTTGTTCTCGACGAATGCGATTCTTGGGCGCGCTGCGCCGTCCGCGGGGTTCTTGTCAGCCAGCCGCTGCGCAATCCGTAGCGCGTAATCAAGTTCCGCTGCGGATCGCTTCAGGTCACGGCCCTCGAAGGCGTCTCCGAGTCGGAACGCAACCTCATAACGCAGCTTCTTCCACTCGTCGTTCTCGGCGTCGTTCTCGAGGAGCTGGTCAGCGAGGTCTTTGGCCTCTTCGATTTGTGTTAAGGCAGCGTCATGTGCTCCAACCAGCAGGTACACATCCGAGAACTTCGTCAGCAGCTTGGCGCGATACTCCATGACTTCCGGCCGATTCTCGACGGCACCGAAGATCTTCTCGGCGCCGCGCAGCAGCCGTTCAGCACTCGAAACCTGGATTGCGCCGGTATTGAGCTGATCCTGAATTACATCGAGCACGCTCCCGACGACGGAAAATGCACTTTTCGCGCTCCGCAGCGCGGATTGCTCCTCCAAATCCGCCTTTCGCCAGCCCCACACCGCAAAAACGAGCAAGGCCGCCATGACAATCAGCGCGCCGTTCCTGGCGCGGGAATATCGTCGCGCCTGCAGCTCGTTGTGGGCCCGACTGGCCGCCACGAGCTCCTTGAGCTCCGGCGCGCCCTCCATGTAGGACGCCGCGTCGTCCAGAGCGGCGCCGGAGAGCAGATAACCGGCGTCGAAGCCGGATGCCTGCCAGCGCTGCGCCGTCGCGATGAGCTGCAGCTTCGCCTTGGAGCGGTTCCGCTCGTCCTGCAGCCAGTCGCGCAATCGCGGCCAGCCGTCGATCAGCGCGCTGTGGGCCAGATCGAAGCGATCGTCGTCCCAGCCGACGCCTGGACTACGCCGGATGAGCTCGGCATCCACATATCGCTCCAGAACATGGTCGACGCGACCGGCAGGCGCGATCTGCACCAGAACGTCCCGCCGCACCCGGCGGCGGATGAACCCCTCCACGTCGGGCTGCACCAGTTGCAGGAAGACGCACCTCGCGGCCGCCTGGTCGTCAGACGTCAGACCGGCGTAAATCGCTTCTGCTGTACGGATCAGAGCGTCTCGCGGCTTGCCCACCTTATGATAGGCTTCCCAGGTGATGCGGTTACGCTCGCGCTGGTCCCACAGCCTTCCAAGGGCAAATTGCAGCATGGCCAGCGCGCCCGCATCGCCGGCAACACTCTTGGCGAGGTCCTCGACGATTCCCTCGTCGAACTTGAGCCCGACCGTGGTGGCCGCGCTCTCGATGATGTGCTGCACTTCGGCAGCGTTGGGCGGCGCAAGCGAGAAGCGCGCGGCCGGGTTCTCCCCGAGTGACTTGAGCGCGGCGAGCTGAAGCGCCGGTTGCTGGTACCGCTCCTCGATAATGAGGATGGTCCGGTCCGGCTGGCCACGCGCTCCGACCAGTGCCTGAACAAAGCCCTCCCTCGTCTTCTCGTCCGAGCAGATCGTAAAGATCTGCTCGAGCTGATCGACAACCATGATAACGGGGCGCCCCGGAAATACGCCGTCGAGCAAGGCGCCAAAAAGCTCTGGCGAACGTTCGAGCTTCTGCTTCTGCTCGGTGATCCATGTTTCGAGTTTGGGTAATGCGGGATTGGCAGCCGCCTCATATATGCTCGTGAGCAACGCGGCGAACGGATCCGCTCTCGGAACTACGACCAGAACGAGCGGGCTCTTGCCTTCCCCGGCAATCTGCGACTTCATCCTTGGGATGGCGCCGGCCATTACAATCGATGTCTTGCCGCTTCCCATCGGGCCGGTGACGAGCACTACTCGCTGTTCGCGAAGCTGCTCCAGAAGTCTTCGGACAGCCTCCTCGCGCCCGAAAAAGCGCCCTGCGTCGCCTTCGTCGAACGGGTTCAACCCTATGTAGGGATTGGCGGCGCTGGTGAGGTCCGGGGCGTGCGATGGGTCGAAGGGGGCGAGGGCGGGCAGCGTGGCAGAGAGAGCCTCCCGATCGCCGGCCGAAAACTGATACGACGTCCAGTAGGTAATGATGTTCTGGGCAGCCTCGCGGTCGGCCGGCGAATCTATCCATCGTCCCGCCGCCTGCGCCCGATCGACGAACTTATGGACGTCGGCAAGCAGATCTTGGTCGTTCTCTCGATCGCGGGCCGCGCGCATCAACGCGATGTGTTCGGCGCGCAATTCGGTTAGCGAGGTGAATGTTGACGGCACCGGTCCTGAGGCGTCCGGCGCAACTTGGTGATCTTTCGACATGGCTCACACCTTGTCAGACAGTTCTCGCAAAGGCTCACGGATCTTCAGGATGTCCCCACACTGCGCCTTGAGATCTCGATCGACATTGAAGAAGTGAAGAAGCGCCGTATCGCGGAATAGTTTGAAATTTCTGCGCAGCGTGCCGAAATTGGTAACGTGGCTGGCGATCGTCTCGTCGACCCGGCTGGCGTACTCCTTGGCATCCTTCGCCCAGTCCGCTTCAGCCTGCGTGGATGCGATCTCGTCGACGCGCGACTTGATCGCCGGCCAGAATTCCTTGAACAGGTCGAGCGATTCCGGTGTGTTCTTTTCGATGTTGTCTTCGGCCTCCCAGAAATCCTTCTCGATTCTCTGCCATTTGTCGTGTTCCGCAACCCGGCTACTCAGTTGCGACTTGATGTTCCTCAAAGATGCGATCGCCTCTTGAAGGTCGGCAGCCGACGCATCCCCTGCCGGTTTGGCGGCGACAGCATTGGCGAGGATTTCGCTCAGCTCTCGCAACGGGAGCTCTTCGGCATATCGGTTGAGCGATGCATTGACCCTGCTCTGTTCGGAGACGATCACGCTCCGAAACGGGAACACCGCAGTGATCACATCGTGCGTATCCTCGTCGCGAACGGCCTTCCGCAATTTCGGAATCGCCGATTCGAGCTCCTCTATCCAGCCCCGCACATGCGTCCGATCGGCGCCGACCTCCGGGAGCAGCTCGGCCGCCTCGCGCACGCGGCTGCAGATTTTCGCGAGGTCGATGACGTGTTGTTGGAGCCCGAACGATGCTTGCGGATCGCGCCCCAGTTCCTTGGCACAATCGATGATCTCGCGGTAATGTCGCAATTGGATGTCGTGCAGGCAATCGTGCAGCTCCTTGTAATGAAAAAGAGCGTCGATTCTGCTGCTGACCTGGTCGAGCGTTTTGCGCGAGGCGGCGACGACGGAGCGTATCCCGGCGTCCTCCTCGACTTCCCGACGCAGGCTATTGATCCCGGTGTTGAGTGTCTTGACGCTGGCCGGGGTGGAAATGCGATCGAGGTGCTCGTCGACAACCCTCTGAAGGGCCTCGTTGGACTGTTGATCCTCCCAGTTCTTGATGCCATTGAGCAGGTCGAGAAGCCGGCCGTCCCCTTCGACCATATCCAGGAGATCGAGGACGATGTTCGGTTTCGGCTGGTCCCAGGACAGTCGATTGAAAACGACTTTGCCCATCGTCGTGCGAACCAGGATCTTCAGATCGTTCATGTTGAACGCATCGCAGATGCCATGGAGCAGCTTCTTGTCCAAGAGAGAGTCCGCCCCTTTCGCGGAGCCGGCAGCGTCTGTCTCGACCATGGCCTCTACGCCCTTTCACTTGAAGCGAAGCGGACCCAGCGCATCATGGCGCCTCGAACTCGATCTTGCCTGCAAGCCGCTGGCGGATCATTCCAATCGGAATGCCCTGATTGAATTTCGGCGAGCCCCAGGCAGGGTCGCCCATGTGATGCATCGCAACCAGCGACCATTCCATATTGAAGCACGGGGACCCCGATGAGCCTCGGTCGCTGTTAGTGGCATAGCGAACCCGTGTGCCGTTGCCGTTCATGCCGAGCACAGCTTGCGTGTCCACGGCGAGCTTCAAAGGGCTCCCGTCCGGATGTTGGGCTATCAGCAGCGGCATGTCGATCTCAAGTGGCGGCTGTGTCTTGGGCATTGCGATCCAGCGCCGTCGCGGGGCACCGGAGCCGGCGTTCTTGTCGATCGGTTCGTTGCCGATGGATCGCGCCAAGCGGGCGAGTACGAAATCGAGTTCGTCGACCGCTGGAAGATCTCGGTCCGGCTGACCTTCGGCCTCGGCCTGGCTGTAACGCGCGAAGTCGATGCGCCAATCTGAATCGTGCAGCGGCACGACAACTCCTTCCGAGCGCGAGCCATCGGTGAGAACCTTGTAATCAAAATGGCAGGCGATCGCGGCCGGACGTGCCGTCCCCTCGATCGCGGACTCGAGCACGTGATAGTTGGTCAGGATGAGATCCGGTCCTATCAAGAAGCCGGTCCCCATCGCGTTGCCGTCAAACTCAATGCGGCAAACTTGGCCCTCGATCTGTGCCATGCATCCCCGCCACACGCCCATATCGAAGGTCTTAAGTCGCGGACGCACGATCGCTTCGAGGCCGCTTGCGGTGGCACGCTCGGGCGCCGCGGTGACGGACTTGCCCGCGTTCTGTACCGACATCGTCGGCGCCATGCCGAATTTCTCGTAGAGGCGTCGTATCTTCTCGTGGTCAGGCTTCGTAAGATACGCAGCGCGGGCCAAATCGACGACGATCGTCGCGCCCTTTCGCTCCGCCCAGTCGATCAGTTGAAACGCCACGTAGTTGTTCGGACCGGGTGTAACAATGTCTTCCAGCCGTTCGTTTAATCGAACGCGGACCATCATCTCCAATTCTCTAGGATTGAACGCTGCGACAAGCGCTTCCTGGAACTCGCCGAAATCGATGCCCGGTATCATCGCACCAGATCCTGCGCGAACTGAGGTGCCCGCCCGGCCGACGATCGGCACACGACGTCTCGTTGAAGCCGATGGGCTCGTCGTCTCGGTGCCCCTCATTGCTCCACAGAACAATGTGCTGCGCTCAAGCTCTACTTTCAAGAGCATTGTTTACGATATGTAACCTCCCGCTGAAGTCACCGGAGGGACGGGAGACCGCCAGATCCGGTCTGGAGAGTGTGGATCTTGTCGCGACGACCTCTGGTCGCATCGCATGCGGGCCACGCGATCGGGGCTACGTCCCGCGCCTCACCGCGAGCCGGTCAGCGGGGTGAGCAGACTGCCGTCGGGAGCGAACGCGGCGACGTGATCCGAGATGACGAACGAAGTAAGATCGCACCCGACGACAAGCGGGCCCTGATAGGCCGTGCGCGTGCGCGCGACCAGCGCACCCTCCGGCACGTCCTGGACCGGCTTCACGGTCGCAAACACGATGTGCGAGTAGACTGCGAGCTTCGGCTTCGCCTCGCTGAAGATCCTGCCGGCCTCCTCGGGCGAGGTGTGGTGGTCCTCGATGGCGCGGTAGTTCGGGTAGGATTTCAGCAGCTCCGGATCGATGACGGCGACCTCATGGATCAGAAGATCGGCCCCCTCCGCCGCCTTCTCCACCCGCGGATCGGGCTTGGTGTCTCCGGACAGCACGACCTTCTTGCCGTCGAACTCGACGACATAGCCGAGCGCCGGCTTGATCTTCTCGCCGTGATTGACCTCGATGGCGCTGACCCTGACGCCGTTACGCTCGTAGACGACGCCCGGCCCGATATCGGTCGCGGCGAAGGCGACGCCTTCGGGCGGATAGTGCTCGTCATCGATGCGGATGCGGATGTCCTCGGAGAAGGCTTTGGTGAGATTCTCCGTCATCGCCACTGTCCCCTTCGGTCCGAACACGACCATCGGCCCCTTGCGCGAGGCCCAGGGCGTGCCGATCCATCCGCTCAGCCACATGTCCGGCAGCCCCACCACGTGATCGGAATGCAGATGGGTGAGGAAATGCGCGGTGATGCTGCCGAGTGGGATGTTCTTCTGGAACAGGCGGATCGTGGAGCCGCGTCCGAGGTCGAACAGCAGCCGCTCCGGCCCGGCCTCGATCAGGGTGGAGGCGCTGAAGCTCGACAGGCGCGGCGTCGGCGTGCCCGTCCCGAGCAGGGTCACCTTCATCTCGGCCGCCGCGGCCGGCGACGATCCAACCGCTGCGCAGACCACGACTGCCACGGCTCCCAACCAACTCCGCATGAACGTCTCTCCCGTCTTCACTGGTGTCATTGGCGCGATGCCGCGCCTGCCCATTCTATCAGCTCGTCAAAGGCCGTGGCAGCGTGCTGCAGGAGCACAACGTAACGCTGAATTAACCGTGCAGGACTTAGTTTCAACACTGGATCATCCGGCGCGCTAAGAGCCGGCTTTGAGTGGCGAAACATGGCGTTGCCGAACAAAAAACTCTCTCTTCCGGCCGCCGAGGAGCGCCGCCGTTTCCAGCGGGTCAAGGTCCACCTGCTCGGCCGCTACATGCTGCCGGACCGCCGTGAGTTTCCCTGCCAGGTGATCAACATGTCGCCGGGCGGCCTCGCGCTGCTCGCGCCGGGCATCGGCAATGTCGGCGACCGCGTGATCGCCTATCTCGACCATATCGGCCGCGTCGAAGGCAAGATCACCCGCATCATCGACAACGGTTTTGCGATGACGATCGGCGCCACCGCGCGCAAGCGCGACAAGCTCGCCGCGCAGCTGACCTGGCTCGCCAACCGCGACATCCTCAACCTGCCGGAGGATCGCCGCCACGACCGTATCATTCCGCGCAACCCGATCGCGGTGCTGACGCTCGAGGACGGCACCAAGATGACCTGCCGCATCATCGACATGTCGCTGTCGGGCGCGGCGATCGCGGCCGAGACCCGGCCGCCGCTGAAATCGCAGGTCATGCTCGGCCGCGTGCAGGCGCGCGTGGTGCGAAATCTCGAAGGCGGCTTCGCGATCGAGTTCCTGCACGCCCAGATCGCCGAAACGCTCGAAGACAGCGTTACCGCGCGGTAAAGCCGCAAGCCTCTGAAATCCCGCAACTTCACGGAGCACACGGCGTCCGCCACCGCGGGCGCCGTGTGGCGTTCGGCCAGCGCACAGGTGGTCCGGCGCGGTTAATGGCTGGCGGGCAAAGCGCGGCAGACCCTGCAACGGCAGCGGTTCCCGGCTTAATGCCGCGCATTCGATTCAACCCCGAACGATTCAAATTTTAGCTAAGTTCGATTCAAGTGAAAGTCGAATAAGCCCTTTGTTTTACTTGGATTTGCGTCAAATCCATCGTGGCGATTTAGCGGCAGCGAAAAATCTTTATGAGACACATGGTCCCAACGAAAACGGGGGGCCAAAAATGGTCAAGCGGACGGGACAGGCAAAAGGGTGGGCGGTCGCAGCCTTCCTGATGGCGATGGGCGGGATGGCGCATGCCGGCGATGACCGGGTGCTCTATGCGAGCCTTGGCGACACCGCACGGGCGCCGATCGGCTGGGTCGAGTTCTGCACCGAGACGCCCGAGGAATGCCGCGGCGGCGCGTCGCAGCCCCGCGACATCGTGCTGTCCCAGACCGCCTGGCGCGATCTGCTAAAGGTCAATCGCTGGGTCAACGAGAACGTCAAGCCCATCACCGACATGGACCATTGGGGCGTGGTCGAGAAATGGTCGCTGCCGACGGACGGCTACGGCGACTGCGAGGATTACGTGCTGCTGAAGCGCAAGCTGCTGATCGATGCCGGCTGGCCCCGCGAGGCGCTGCTGATCACGGTGGTGCGCGACAAGAAGGGTGAAGGACACGCCGTCCTCACCGTGAAGACCGACAAGGGCGAATACGTGCTCGACAATCAGAACGAGAGCGTCGTCGCCTGGACCGAGACCGGCTACCGCTTCGTCAAGCGGCAGTCGCAGGGCGATCCCAACGTCTGGGTCTCGCTCGGCGACGGTCGCCCGGCAGTGGCCACCGCCAGCGCAAGAGAACGCTAAGGCGTCCGCGAACGCTGATCAGAGAGGCGAGACACGAATTCGAGTTACGCGACCCGGTCACATCCCCACCCCTCCCCGTCCCAGACCGGTTCGCGCGCGGCCAGGCCTCCCCCAAGGCCTGGCCGCAACTTTTTTGAGCCAGCCGAAGTTCACGAAAACCGCTTGAATTCCACGGCTTGGCAGCACCGTTCCGGTCCCGCTCGCCGATCCCCCCGTCACTTCGGCCGCTCGGGCCAGGCCCGACTGACCTGATCGCGCAGTTCCTCGAGCCCGCACGCGAGGCGCAAGTCCTTCCGTATACTCGTTTTTCGAGGAGTCGGCGGCTGCTGCAGCCCCGCCATACAATCCAAGATCAGCAGTGTTCCACATCAACACGCGAAGATTGATCGCGCTGAGGCTGTGGTGCTAGAGTGCTTCCACTTTAGCGCGGGGCATTGCTATGGGGATGAACCTCGATGCCGTGATCTACTTGCAGCGGAACGGACATCTGACCGGCAGGAAAAACAGAATTCTCGATATCGGGCCGCAGACTATCTATTTCGCACGCGCCGAGCAGATCACGGAAATCGTCGAGCGCCTGGGACAGCCGCGTCCTGACGCAATAACGGTTGATCGGCTCGTCCACTTCTCGACGCCAAGAGCGGACGAGAGAACGACGATGCTTTCCGAGATCACGGATCTCGCAAACATCGAATATGAGGCGATCGATGTTTGTCCCGGGCTGAAGAACACCAACATCCTGGATCTCAACTTCGACGAACTCCCTTCGCAGCTCCGTGGCCATTTCGACGTGGTTCTCAACTTCGGCACCACCGAGCACATCGTCAATCAGTGGAACTGTTTCGAAGTGATGCATGACGCCATGAAGGTCGGCGGCGTGATCTACCATCAGCTGCCAGCGAGCGGCTATCTCGACCACGGATACTTCTGCTACACGCCGCTCTTCTTCCGGGAGCTTGCCCAGGCCAACGGCTACGAGATCGAGTGCCTCGCAGTCACCCATGCGGGCGAAAACCGGATCGACGCTCTCGGCATCACTTGTCTCGGCGGCGATACGATGTTGAGTGAGCCGGCCCATCTCGCCGACAACAATCGCGTCCCCCAGCTCAATCTTCACGTCATCCTGCGGAAGACGATCGACCAGGCGTTCCGCCCCTCGCTCGAGATCGCTACGACCCACAGCCAACTGAGCGAAAGGATGCGAGCTCGCTACAGCGACCTCCTCCAGTTGCAGGATCGCATCGAGGCGCTTGAGTCGGAACTCGGCAGAACGGTGAGCCCCCGCCTTATCCGCTGGCTGCAGAAGAACTACGCTCTGCTGCGTGGGAGCGCGCGCGCCCCCGTCCGGCTGCCATAGCGAAAAGTGGCCTACCGTTTCTCGAATTGTGATGCCAGAGAAGCGTAGCTGGCATCAGTATCTGCCATCGGGCGCAGCCGCGCCTTCAATCGACCAGGCCGTGGCAAAGGCTGCGGCCAGGATCTCTCGCGCGTCGGGCACGATCGACTGTCACCGTGAATCTCTCCACGACGCCGTGCTGAGAGCAGGCCGAGATGCAAGCGTCCGCCGTTAGAGGCCAGCGGCGATCTCGACCGTCCCAGCTCCATCACCCGCCAGGAAGCACGGAGGCTTGGGCCGGCAATGGACCATTGTTCAAGCACGTCTGCGGCAGTCGGTCGAACGCGCGAACAAACTCCGACGAGAACCGCTTCGAGCTGTCAAATGACAGATGAGCCTCGTCGACGAAGGTGAGATCGTCGCCGGTATCAGCATCGATATACATCGCCCCGATCGTCTCGGCGAGTTGCTTGGTCGGATCCGGCTTTGGCCAGATTTCGGTCGTCGGCATCGGGACCAGGACGACACAGTCGGCAGGCATGCCAATTCGCTTCAAGAAGTTGTTTGCCTCGATCGCCGAGAGCGGCACATTGACCTGAAAGTCCCGCAACTGGCTCCGACGAACTCGCGGGCGCTGGCGATCCGCCATCAGCACATCCCGCCAACGAAAATAGCCATCCACTGAGGATCTGAAGGCCGTCGGCGCAATTTCGCAGTCGACAAACCGTAAATTGCACAGGGCTGGCTGGGCCCACATCTCCCCCTTCTTGACCAGAGCCCGCCCGAGCTCCCATCCATCATGCAGCGCGGCCAAGGCGGGCTCGCTTACCCGATCGTTGAAATAGGGATCGACACCAATCACCAGCACACGCGGACGCAGATGGTGCTTCACCGCAAGCGCAGAGAAGAACGTCTGCTGGTCCTCATAGCCGAATCCGAGATTAAACTGCCGTAGACCGCGTGCGGCAAAATACGACCGCACTTCGGCCGTGCTGAAAGCAAACATCGTGCGGCTCGACCCAGTAAAGACCACATCGGCTGCCTTCAGGTTGGCAAGCGCCCTGCGCTCGATCCCGAACCAAAACGCAGCATGCTCGAAGTCGCCAAATCGGCGCGCACTGCAGTAGCTGATGAACTGATCAGGCTCCGGCGCCAGCTTGCATCCGGCGATCGAGATCCCCCTGCCGCCATATGCGATCGGAGCCGCCAGGCAGCCCGATACAATGACCATGGCAATATAGATCAACAACCAAAGTTTGTGCCCATCACGCACGCACGCGCCCCCCCTCTGCCGGCCGGAAAAACGGTTAGCAAATACCACATGGCTCGCCATCACGCGCAAAAAATCGACTTAAGATTGAATTCAGAGTCTAACGCAATCAACAACAGTATTTTTATACTTATCTAAGCCGAGTTTCCGGCAAGCCGGGGCGAGCTGCCGGAACAAAAAAAGCCCGGCGGCGCGGGGGTCGCGGACTTCGTAGTTCGGCGTCTTGCCGTGGGTCGCGGACGGTGGGAGGCACGTCATCGCCTCGCGTAAGGTCGTCTCGATGCGCAACTTTTTTTGGCCTTGCTTTGACGATATGTCGCAGGCGGGGCGCGGCAATGGCCGGCCAACCTTGTTTTCCCTCGACCGTCGGGTTTAGGTTGTCGGCATGATGATGATCCTGCGAAGCGCGACCCTGCTGGCCGCGGCCCTGACGCTGGCGAACTGCTGCATGTCCGGCACCGGCTGCTCGGGACCGCTGGCCTCGGCCGGCGCACCTGCAGCCACGCCGGCGATGGCCGCTGCGCCCGCCGTGATTGCCGCGCAGCCGACGAGCGCTGCGGCCGACTGGGACGGCCGTGTCGCCACCTCCGACGCCGACACCGAGATGGCGACGGAGCCGGACATCGGCACGCCGCGCAAAGGCGCCAAGCGCCGTGGCGACTCGCGGGTCGACGTGATGTCCGCGCAGTCGAGCTCCGGCTATCGGGGCCGGATGAGCTGGGAGGAGGAACAGGCGGCCGACCTCGCCGACGAGGCCCGCCTCAAGCAGAAGCTCACGATCTGCCGGAACTGCAGCGCAACGCAGTAAGCATCTGTCCCGCCGAATTTTTCGGCTGGTCGCGACCGCCGCACGGAACCGGCATGGTGCATGGCGCGGCGGCGCGCGCTTTCGGACTTGCAGGCCTCGCTTTTGTCGGATTTCCTAATCAAACCTTGACCACTTGGTTCGTCCGTCAGACGCTCGATTTGCGGGCTGGGCGAACAGCGTTCTCTGCTCGAGTTTTCGCCTCTCCCAGTTTTCGGGAGGAGCATCCGAAGCTTTTTCAATTTGGGTGGTTTCGTGATGAATCCGGTGACGCGCGACACCAGACGCTACCCCGAGAAGCTCAGCCCGAGCCCCGTCAAGGGCGCCCAGCCGATCGCGCTCGCAGCCGCGACGCTCGTGGTGCTCGTCGCGGGCATCGGCGGCATCATGTTGTGGCGTGCCCATGGGGGCGCGCCGGAAGCCGAGCGCGGCGCAGTGACGCGGCAATTGCAGGCGCGCACTGTGCAGGCGTCCGAGCAATTGGTGGAGAAGACCAAGGGCCTGGAAGCCACCCAGCAGGAATCGATCGATCAGCTGCAGATGATGCAGGAGCAGATGCAGAGCATGCGCCGCCTGCTCGCCGCCCAGCAGGCCGACACCAAGCGGCTCTCGGACCAGGTCTCGACCTTGAAGGACTCCATCGACGGCCTGCGCCAGTCCTTCGCCAGCACCCAGAGCTCGGAGCAGGCCGCGCCGGCCCCGCGCAACCGCAGCATCCGCGCCCGCGCCCATGCCAGCCGCAGCGGCCATCGGCATCGCCGCAACCGGTCCTGATATGGCCGGTCCTGACACCTGCTCGTAGAATTTCCCGCCGAATTTTCCCGGGCCCCTGTGAAGTGCTTCACAGATTGAAACCGGGAGTCACGCCATCCTGCCTTCACCGGATGGCGAGCCAATTTCAGGATGGCACAGGGCCAATTTCAATATCCGGGGCTGGCAAGGTCGTTGGCGCCATACTGCGCCGACGGCCTTGTTCTTTGTGGGATCACGTTCGACCGCCCGGAACGGACCCGACTGCCGCGGCTCTCCGGCTGGTGACTTGCTTTTCCCAGTCAATTCTCGGCTCAATGCGCCCGTAAGACGCAGAGGAGCCCCCATGTCCGCCGATCCAGCACTGACCTCCGATGTCATCGGGCTGACCACGGTCGCCCCCTTCTCACGCCGCGGCTTCATGACCGCGTCCGCTGCCGTGACGGCCGGCTACACGCTGGCTGCCGGCCCGGTGCGGGCCGAGGTCATCACCACCGACAGCAATGGCCTGAATGCCGGAGATGCGAAGATCAAGGTCGGCGACCGCGACATGCCGGCCTATTTCGCCCGCCCCGCCAGCGCCAGCAGCCCGCCCGTCGTGCTGGTCGCGATGGAGATCTTCGGCCTGCATCAGTACATCAAGGACGTGACCCGCCGTCTCGCCAAGCTCGGCGCGTTGGCCGTGGCGCCGGACTACTACTTCCGCAGCGGGACCGACCTCACCAAGATCACCGAGATCAAGGACCTGCTGCCGATCGTGAATGCCAAGCCCGACGCGGAGCTGCTGTCGGACCTCGACGCGACCGTGGCCTGGGCCAAGTCGCAGGGCGGCGACAGCTCGCGCCTCGGCATCGTCGGCTTCTGCCGCGGCGGCCGCAACGTGTGGGAATATGCGGCGCATAGTTCGGCGCTGAAGGCGGGCGTCGCGTTCTACGGCCCGCTGATCGATCCGCCCAATCCGGCCTGGCCGAAGAGCCCGACGCAGCTTGCACCCGAGATGAAGGCGCCCGTCCTCGGCCTCTACGGCGAGGCCGACACCGGCATTCCCGTCGCCAGCGTCGAGGCCATGAAGGCCGCGCTCGCCGACAACAAGAAGACCGCGGAGTTCAAGATCTATCCCGGCGCGCCGCACGGCTTCCATGCCGACTATCGCCCCAGCTATCGCAAGGACGCCGCCGAGGACGGCTGGGTGCAGATGCAGGCGTGGTTCAAGAAATATGGCGTGCTGAGCTGACGGCCGCCCGCCCGGGCGAGCGAACCGGGTAAGACTGCCCCCGCGAGACGTCCCGCATGTCGCTTGCGCTCATGCGGGCTCCGGGCTGTCGGCGGTTAGCGCAGGCGATGATCGTCGCGACGGATCTTCGCCAGCTGCCTGCCGCCCTGCTCGAGCTCCCAGGCCATCCAGACCAGCGCTGCGCCCAGGCCGACGACGACGCCCATGAAGACCAACGTGAGTTCAGGGGATGTGAGTGTGTTCATCATGCCTGGATCCCATGCAAGCGTTGCGCCAGCTACTTCTCCGTTGTGCGCCGCCGATCGGAGCGCCAACAAAAGGTGACGAGATGTCGTTAAGGCGAAGTGACCGGATCGGCCGGTCACCTCGCCCAAGCTTCATTCACACACCTCGACGTTCCGATAGCGCCAGCCGTGCGCCGTGCGCACGCGCTTGCGGGCGACGTAGCAGCCGCCGAGATCTTCGTAGGTGTACGGGTAGTAGTAAGGATAGCCTCCGTAACCGTAGTAGCCGGGATAGCCGAAGCCGAACCCGATTCCGAAGCCTGGACCAAAGCCATGATGATAACCGAATCCATGATGGAAACCGCCGCCATGAAAGCCGCCCGGCCCGCGCGCCGATGCCATGCCGGGCACCATCGCCGTCGCGATCACGGCACCCGCCAGCAATCCCATCAATCTCTTGCGCATCGATCCGTCTCCAAATTCAACCGGCATGACAATGTCATTGCACTCGGTACTCTCAGCCGAATGTCTCTAAGCCGAATTTGGAACGGCGCGGGGGCAACCCCGCTCACATCTGCGCGATCTCGATGTCGTTGTGTGACGTCCGGAGCCGCGGGCAATATTCAGCAACCGCGGCAGATGCTCTTGACCTTCCGGTCGACCGTCTTGTTCTCCTGCTGAATCTGCTCATCGGTCGCATCACCGGCGCGGTTCGGTCCCGTTGCCGCGGTGCCTCCCGCCGCTCCACGACCCGTGCCGGTCGTGACGCCGGAATTGCTCGACCCCGACCCGCTCGCGCCGGAGCCGGACGACTGCGCCGTGCCGAGGCTGTTAGTCCCGTTGGTGCCTGCCGCCCCCGGTTGCGACAGCCGCGAGGGATTGTTGCCGCTTCCGGCTTCGTTCTGCGCGTTGCCGAGACCGGCGGCGTTCCCTGATCCCGCGGCGATACCGGTCGTGCCGGTGCCGGCGGCCCCCGCACCCGGCGCGCCGCCGCCAGCGCCTCCTCCACCGCCCGCACCGCCTTGCGCGAACACCGCTGTGGCCGTGCTGAGGCCTGCAATCACGATCAAAGTGCCCAACGAAAATCTGGCCATGTGACCGTCTCCCTTTACGCTTCAACCCGACCGGGCGGACCGCGTTCCGGAACGAATGTTGGTCGGAGAGGATTGATGGGGCGAGGAGACCGAGGAGCCGTGCGCAAGCTGATCGCCTTCGACGAGGACACGTTCGGCAAGCTCAAGCAGCTGGGCCGCGATCAGATGCTGAGTCTGCAGGATCTCGCCGACGAGGCGTTCATGGACCTGTTGGAAAGGCACGGCGTACCGGCGGATCTGAAGGACGCGCTGCGCAAGAGCGCTGCGGAGGATGGCGATGGCACAGGCAAGCCTGCGCGCAAACGGAAAAGCGAGACCGACGACAAGTCCAGAAACCAGTCGAAGCGCAAACCGAAGCAGAGAAGCAGGGCATCAGCATGAGCACCGACCCCGATCCGTTCGAGCAGGGCGAGCGCGCCGCGCACGAGAACATTCCGGCCGAGGCCAATCCCTACCACGACGGCAGCGAGCAGTATGCGCTGTGGGCGAGCGGCCACGAACGTGTCGCCAGCGCAGCCGAGGCCGGCGAGTCCGAAGGGACGGAAGGGACGTGAGCGATCTCCGATAGCCCGACAGTTCGATCCGCGGCGAGGTCAGCCGATCTTCTTCAGGCCCTTGATATAGCGCGGTCCCTTGGCGACATAGGCCTTGGCCGCGATACCCATGCGCTCGACCTGCGCCGGCTCCAGCGTGCGCACGACACGCGCGGGCGCGCCGATGATCAGCGAGTATTCCGGAAAATCCTTGCCCTCGGTGATGATGGCGCCGGCGCCGACGACGCTGCCGCGGCGGATGTGCGCGCCATTCATGATGATCGAGCCCATGCCGATCAGGGCGTCGTCCTCGACCGTGCAGCCGTGCAGGATGACATTGTGGCCGACCGTGACGTTGCGGCCGACGCGCAGCGGAAAGCCGGGATCGACGTGGCAGGTGGCGTTGTCCTGGATGTTGGAGCCTTCGCCGATCTCGATCGAGTCATTGTCGCCGCGGATCACCGCGCCGAACCAGACGGTGACCTCCTTGGCGAGCTTCACCCGGCCGATCACGGTGGCATTGTCGGCGATGTAGTAGTTGCCGTCCGCCGGCAGCTCGGGCGCCTGCCCGTCGAGTTCGTAGATGGCCATCGAGGTCTCCCGTTCGCAGGTGACCTTGGCACAGCCGCCAGAGCGATTTCAAGCAACCGCGGCGGCGGCGCCCGGCACGGGAACTAGGTCAGCACGCCCGCGGCGCGCAGCGTCATCACCACGAAGGTGCCGGACATCATGCTCCAGAAGCCGGCGATGACGGTCGCCAGCATCACGAACTCGAAGCGGCGGCGCTCGATGCGCGCGCCGCGTAGCGTGTTGCGCATGATGATGAAGGGCGCGGCGAACACCAGGAACGGCACCGCGGCGAAGCGCCGGGGCGTGACGCCCTCCTGCAGCAGCTCGAAGCCCGGCGGACGTTCGGCATAGGCCTGATAGCCGCTCGCCAGGGCACCGGCCAAGGCGAAACCGATGAGGAGCGAGAACAGGGAATTGAACGCCTCTGCCGACATCGTACGCACTCACACACTTGCAGAACAGCCCGATGCTGGTTTGGCAAAAAGTGCTCGCGCCCGCCACATTATCCTTAAGGAACGGTTAACGGCGGCGGCAGCCGGTGCGCGGCTCCCTGCAGGTAAGTTTCTGCGGAATGCCGCATCGCCGTGGCATAGTCGCCGCTGATTCGGCCTTGAGATCCCTGCCCGCCATGACGATGTTTTCGGTCCGCAGTGCCCGCCCTTCGAACGGACATGGCCATGCCGTGCCGATCATCCTGGGCTGCGTGCTGGCGGCGGCGGCGATCGCCCTCGTTGCCTACCTGCTCTGGCCGACCTGGCGCGCCAGCACCTTCAAGGGGCCCGAGCGCCTGCCGGTCAGCATCGGCAGCACCGTGTTCAACGTGCCGGCGGCCGCCATCCGGGTGAAGGTCCAGCGCCACACCGGCCCGCAGGAGCGCGTCGATCTCGGCTTCGAATATCCCTCGCTCACGCCGCCCGAGGCGCCGCATCACGTCAGCGCCGACCAGATCGATCAGGCGCCGCACCCGATCGATCGCATCTTCGTCTCGATATCGGCGCATCACGACGCGATGTCGCCCGAGACGCGACTGAAGACAATCTATCCGCGCTACCTCAATCCGGCTGCCGTGTCGGTGCAGGACGGGCTGAGCATGCGAAGCTTCCGCGCGGGCACACCGTACGACGTGGAGGATCTGTTCACGGCCGAACAGCCTTTGCTGGTCGCCCGCTGCACGCGTGACGCCGCCACGCCCGGCATGTGCCTCAGCGAACGCCGCGTCGAGGGCGCGGATCTGATCTTCCGGTTTCCGCGCAGCTGGCTGTCACAGTGGCAGGACGTCGCCGCCGCGATGGAGCGGCTGACGGCGCAGATGCATGCGACGAAGTAGTCAGTCTTAGCCCGGATGAGCGCAGCGATATCCGGGGTCTTTCGCCCAGCGCGTGTGAACCCGCATGTCGCTTGCGCTCATGCGGGCTACGCGCTCTAGGACTTACTCCACCAGATCGTCTTCCAGGATCGCCATCTGGAACTGGAACGAGCGATCGTCGTCCTCATCGTCGACGAACAGCACGCCGATGAACTCCTCGCCGATATAGACTTCGGCGGAGTCCTCCTTCTTCGGCCGCGGCACTACACGGATCTTGGGATTGCCGAACACGCGCTTCAGATACGCGTCGAGCTTCCTGACTTCCTGAACGTCCACGGTGATCTCCAATCGACAGCGAGGTTTGCGGATGATGAGGACGTTGCAGCGCGAACGTCCGTGTCCTTGTGATTTCGACATTGTGATTTCGACATTCCGGCCCACCGATCGAGGCAAGACGAGCCGGCGATGTCGAACGACCTGAAAGGGACGCCGTGGATCTCACATTCACTCCGCCAAGACAAACGGCGGATCGTCAAATCCACAGACGCCGATGTGTTGGCACGAATTTCCCTGGATGAGAAGGTCTTGACTTCGCTGTCGCCGACGCGCTCGCGGCTCAGATCCCGATCGCGTTGATCATCTGATCCATGGTGCGCGACGGCTCCGCACAACCGGCCTCGCCGACGATCTTCGCCGGCACGCCTGCGACGGTGACGTTGTTCGGTACCGGCTTCACGACGACGGAGCCGGCAGCGATGCGCGCGCAATGACCGACTTCGATGTTGCCGAGAACCTTGGCGCCGGCGCCGATCAGCACGCCGTGACGAATCTTGGGATGCCGATCCTCATTCTCCTTGCCGGTGCCGCCGAGCGTCACGCCATGCAGAATCGAGACGTTGTCCTCGATGATGGCCGTCTCGCCGCAGACGAAGCCTGTGGCGTGATCGAGGAAGATGCCGCGGCCGATGCGCGCCGCCGGATTGATGTCGGTCTGGAACACGGCCGAGGAGCGGCTCTGCAGATAGAACGCGAAATCCTTGCGACTCTTGCGATACAGCCAATGCGCCAGCCGGTGCGTCTGCAGCGCGTGAAAGCCCTTGAAGTAGAGCAACGGATCGATGAAGCGCGAGGTGGCGGGATCGCGATCGTAGACGGCGACGAGATCGGCGCGAAACGCATGGCCGAGGTCCGGCTCGTCGCGCAGCGCGTCGTCGAAGGTCTGGCGGATCAGGTCGCCCGACAGCGCGGAATGATCGAGACGATCGGCAACCCGGTGCACGACCGAATCCTCGAGCCGGCCGTGGTGCAGAACGGTTGAATAGATGAAGGTCGCGAGTTCAGGCTCGCGGCGCACGATCTCTTCTGCCTCGTGGCGGATCCGATCCCAGATCGGATCAAGCGTCGCCAGCTTGCTGCCCTGCTGCGGATTGGTCTGGTGCATAGCCATGGCTGCTTCTCGCAGTTTCAGTGGGCGGGCCTTATAGCACGGCGCCGGGAACGATGTCCTCCGCGGGCTGCGCGAGGCCGGCGATCCATCCCGGCCAGCCCGCCTCCCAGAGAACACGGGATTGAGACATTTCCGTTACGCCCCGCCGGTGACGTCCCGGTTGCGCCGCCATACGGTTCGGCACCGCCGTCGGCTCAAGGTGGGCAGCAGGAACCCGAAATCAAGACGATCGTGGCGGAAGAAGCGGCGAACACCGTGGCTGCGGCAAAAAGGAACCACCTGGGCACAGAAGGCCGACCATTCCCCCGTTCAATCCCGGGATCGGCTTTACCATCCATCGCTCTGCGTCTACTAGTGAATATCGCCCTGACCATATTGCGGCCATGGTGCTCCTGATCGGGGGGACACGGGTATCAGTAACACTCAGATCCTGGACGAACGCACGACCGAGGCCGGATCGGCCTGGCTCCCCGTCATCGTCATCCCGCTCTTCCTGGTCGCGCCGGCGCTGTGGAACGGCTACCCGCTGCTGCAGTGGGACACCGGGGGCTATCTCGCGCGCTGGTACGAAGGCTATCTGGTGCCGAGCCGCTCGACCGTGTTCGGGCTCTATCTGCATTGGGGCGAGGGCTCGAGCTTCTGGCTCAATCTCGGTCTGCAGGCGCTGGCAACGCTCTGGATCCTGCAGCTCACCTTGCGCGTGTTGGGACTGGCCCAGCCGCTGCGCCTGCTCTGGATCGGCCTGCTGTTGGTCCTGACCACCGCCCTGCCCTGGCTCGCCAGCATGCTGCTGACCGACATCTTCGCCGGGCTGTCGGTGCTGGCGCTGTACATCATGGTCACGCAGGCACGCCGGACCTCCCTGCTGGAGAAATGCGCGCTGTTCGGCTTCGTGGCCTTCGCCTCCGCCACCCACAGCGCCACGCTCGGCGTCCTGTTCGGCCTGTGCTGCGTCGGCTGGATCGCCTATCCCCGGCTGCGCCGGCAGATCGCGCTCTCGGGCCTGGTCCAGGCCAGCATGACCATCGTCGCGGGGGCGGCGATGCTGCTCGCGGCCAACTTTGCCCTGTCCGGCCAGCTGGCGTGGACGCCGGGCGGCACCGGCGTCGCCTTCGGCCGCATGCTCCAGGACGGTATCGTGGCGCAATATCTGAAGGATCATTGCGCCCGCCAGAAGCTGAAGCTCTGCCCCTATCGCAACGAGCTGCCGCCCACCGCCGACGACTTCCTGTGGGGCAACAGCATGTTCAACAAGCTCGGCCGCTTCGAGGGCATGAACGACGAGATGGGCTTCATCGTGAAGCAGTCGCTCGCGGCCTACCCGCTGTGGCAGGCCAAGGCGGCGGCGATCGCGACGGCGGAGCAACTGGTTCACGTCGCGACCGGCGAAGGCACCAGCGGCTGGGTGCCGCACACCTATGGCATCATCGAGCGCTACATCCCCTCGCAGGTCCGGGAGATGCGTGCGGCGCACCAGCAGCATTGGGAGATCAATTTCGCCGTCGTGAACTGGCTGCACGTGCCGGTCGCGCTGGGCTCGATGCTCGCGGCAGCAGCGATCGCCGCTCACGCGATCTGGCGGCGGCGGCGCGATGACGTCGCCCTGCTCGCCAGCACCGTGACGCTCGCGCTGCTCGGCAACGCCGTGATCTGCGGCGTGATCTCCGGCCCGCACGACCGCTATGGCGCGCGGCTGGTGTGGATCGCCACCTTCACGGCGCTGATCGCAGCCGCGCGCTGGTTCGGCGGCGAGCGTGCGGACGTGCCGACGGCATGAGGGCCCCGTAGCCCGCATGAGCGACAGCCGAAGCCGCGAGGCTTCGGCGAAAGCGACATGCGGGTTCACACGCGCTGCGCCGGAAAACCCGTGCGCTCCGCTCGCCCTGGCTCCGCGTTCAGCGCCGCGCCAGGAAATCCACCACGCCGGCCTTGTAGACCTTGTCGCCGACCGCGCGCATGTGGTCGCGGTTGGGAATGTCGAGCACCTCTGCACCCGGGATGAGCGCACCGAGCGCGGGCCCCGAGCCCGACACTTCGTCCGTCGTGCCGACCGCGACCAGCACCGGCACCGCGATGCGGCCCGCATCCTCCCGCGAGATCAGGCCGCGCGAGCCGCGCATGCAGGCAGCCAGCGCCAAGCGGTCCGAGCGGGTCTGGTCGGCGAAGGCGCGGAAGGTGCGGCCGACGGGATCGGTCACGTCGTCGATCGACGGCGCCTCGAGTGCCGAGGCGACGTTCTCGCCGGGTCCGCCGCCTTCGATCATCGCCATGCCGATGCCGCCGAAGATCGCCGAGCGCAGGCGTTGTGGAGTGTTCAAGGCAATATGCGCGGCGATGCGGCCACCGAGCGAGTAGCCCATCACGTCGGCGCTGGCGAGGCCGAGATGATCCATCAGCGCGGTGACGTCGCTCGCCATCTCCGCGATCGAATACAGCGCGGGGTCGTAGAGCTTGGCCGAATCGCCATGGCCGCGATTGTCGAGCGCGATCACCCGGCGGCCGTCCTTGCGCAACTCGGAGGTCCAGCCCGGATAGATCCAGTTGACGGTCTTGGTCGAGGCGAAGCCGTGGACGAGCACGATCGGATCGCCCTCCCCCTCATCGATGAAGGCGATTTCAACAGCGCCGTTGTGAAAGCTCGGCATCGGTCGCGGATCCCGGAATGTGCAAGGATTGATCTTGAGCCGCAGTCTAGCCGCAGGGCGCGGCCGCGACCAGTTCGGGACGGACCGCAGCGGCCTGCATCTGGCGCAGGCGGCGCCGCTTGCTCCGGTCGAGCCAGGCCTGGGTGGCCCGCTCGGCCATCGCCTTGAGCGAGGCGACGAAGCTGAGCAGCGTCATTAACGCGCCGAACAGCCACAGCGCGAGATTGAACGCGCCCGCGGTCAGCAGCAGCGCGCCGCGGCCGAGCAGCTTCAGGATCGCGCGGGTCTGCCCGCCCTTGGCCTCGGCCAGGCGGGCCGCACGGGCAATGTCCTTCGGCCCTTCGGCGAGCTTGAGCGAATCGAGCGCGCCACGCGTGCCGGCCTTTTCGGTGACGCGGCCGACATCCTTGGCGAGCCGCACCAGCGCGCCGGCCTTCTCGGCGCGGAACGCAGCCCGGATCGCGGTCGCGGTCTGGCCCGGCCGCAGCACCGAGCCCGAGGCCACCGCCTGCTGCAACAGCGGCGCATCGACAACCTCGCGCGCCGAGCGCCCGGCCCAGGCGGCGAGCCCCTCGCCGAGCCGGCCGACTTTCCGCGCGTCCTTGACCAGGGTGAGGCCCGCCCGCACCGGCGCGGCAGTCCCGACCGAGGCATAGGTCGCGGCCGTGACGGCAAGGCCCGCAGTCGCGAGACCCAGCACCAGCCGGTCGGTCTCCTCGCCCATCACCAGATGCTTGCCCTCGCGCACCGCGTCGCGGATGTCGCCGAACACGAAGAGGTCGCCGGCCACGGTGCCGGACAGGCTCGCGACGTCATCGGCCTGTCCGGTGACGAGCCCGCTGGCGAAGCGCTTGGCGACACTCCCCGGCGCCTTCTCGGCGGCCACGGCATCGCTCACCCGCTGGATCAGCGCCTCGTCGAGCGCAACGCGATGATCCTGTGCGAGCGCGACGAAACTCTCGGCGAGATCGGTATCGCCCGCCGCGAGCGCATCCTCGATGTTGCGAGCAATCCGCGCCGGATCGTTCTGCAGAACGGACGCAATCTGAAGCTCCGACAGCCTCGCCGGGTCATCCTGTGCCACGATGATGGCTCCGGCCCCATAGGCGTGCGGCCATATCGCAGCGCCGACCGCGGCGCTGACGGCAAGCCCGGCCAGCGCCAGACTGATTCCCAGCTTGATTCGCTTCGAGATCACGCCGCCTTCACGTTTTCGCGGGGACGATGCCGAAAGACATAGGATGTCCCGTGCCTGACACAACGGCCCCGACGAAAGAAGGGCTTCTCGGCGGGCCTGAGTTTGTGTCGAATCCACAGGCCACAACATAACGGCGTGCGTTGCACCAAACGCGGGTTCCCAACACTAGGAATTGGCCTTAAGGCTCAGTATGGTCGCGCCGTTTTCGACGCGTGCGGCCCTGCGACCTCAGTCCCGTCCTGCTCCGTCGTGCTGACCGCATACGCTCCCGTTGCCACGCGAGGTGATACCGATGGCCGATAACATCGTCCCGCATTTCCACAATGATGCCGGTGTCCCCGTCATCGAGATCGGCTCGCATGAGTTCATGTGCGTGGGCGCCAATCCGCCGTTCGATCATCCGCACGTGTTCCTCGATCTCGGCAACGACAAGGAAATCATCTGCCCGTACTGCTCGACGCTGTACCGCTATGCGCCGGACCTCGCCGCGGGCGAAGCGCGGCCGCCGGAATGCGTATTGAAGGACGTCGCCTGATCGGCGTGTCGTGGCATCGCGTACCGTCTATGTGGCTGGAGCCGGGATTGGCGGCCTGACGGCTGCGCTCGCGCTCGCCACCAAGGGCTTCCGCGTCGTCGTGCTGGAGAAGGCCGAACGGCTCGAGGAAGTCGGCGCCGGCCTGCAGCTGTCCCCCAACGCCAGCCGCATCCTGCTCGATCTCGGCCTGGGGCCGCGGCTGACCGCGCGCGCCGTGGTGCCCGACGCCGTCAGCATCATGAGTGCGCGGGCCGGCGGCGAGATCGCCCGCCTGCCGCTCGGCGAGGCCGCGAGCCAGGCGGCTGGCGCGCCCTATTGGGTCATCCACCGCGCCGACCTGCAGGCGGCGCTGGCCGCGGAGGTGATGGCGCATCCGGACGTCGAGCTGCGGCTCGGCTGCCAGTTCGAGGACGTCGCCGCCCACGCCAAGGGCCTGACCGTCGTGCATCGCCGCGGCAATGAGCGCCGCCAGGACGTGGCGCTGGCGCTGATCGGCGCCGACGGCGTGTGGTCGGCGGTCCGGCACCATCTGTTTCCGCAAGTCCGCGCCGCGTTTTCCGGCCTGATCGCCTGGCGCGGCACGCTTGACGCCCGGCAATTGCCACGCGAATTGACCGCAGCGCGGGTGCAGCTGTGGATGGGTCCCGAGGCCCATCTCGTCGCCTATCCAATTTCTGCCGGCCGGCAGGTCAACGTGGTCGCGGTGGTGCCGGGGACCTGGAACCGGCCGGGCTGGAGCACGGAGGGTGATCCGAGCGAGCTGAAGGCGGCGTTCGCCCCACCGCGCTGGCCTGCGACGGCGCGCCTGCTGCTCAACGCGGTCGACGGCTGGCGCAAATGGGCGCTGTTCGGCGTCCCCGAAGGCATCGAATGGACCGACGGCAGCGTTGCGCTGCTGGGCGATGCCGCGCATGCCATGCTGCCCTTTGCGGCGCAAGGCGCGGGAATGGCGATCGAGGATGCGGTGGTGCTCGCCAAGAGCCTGAGCGAGGCACGCCCGGACGGTCCCGGCGCGATCCCGGCTGCGCTCAAACGCTACGCCAAGCTGCGCCGTCCGCGCGTCGGCCAGGTGCAGCGCACCGCGCGCAATCGGGGCCGCCTCTATCACATGACCGGGCCGCTGGCGCTGGCCCGCGATCTCAGCATCAAGGCGCTCGGACCGCAGCGGCTGTCGGCGCGGCAGAGCTGGATCTACGACTGGCGGCTATAGATTGCCGCTGCGGCTGCGGTCAGTAGACCGAGCCGTCGCGCGGCAAGATCGATGGTGCGCCGGAATTGCTCGAGGCCATCGGCCGCGCATTGCGCGCCGGCTTGACCGGCTTGCCACCCTTCGCGGCCACCGGCGCCGACGGCGTTTCCACGCATTTGTTGCGGCGCCAGGCCTCTTCGGCGAATTGCGACTGGCCCCTGATGGCGACGTAATCGTTGCGATACGCGACCTCGGCGACGATGGCGCCGCCGGCTCCGGTCTCCGCCTTGGCCATCAGGCCCTGCAGCTCGGCGGCTCGCGCCGCGAGGGCCTTGCGCTCGGCTTCGAGCTGCTTGCAGTCGTAGAGATCGTATTTGGCCGGATCCGCGAAGGCCGTCGACACGCTGTCGCTCATGCCTGCGCAGCCCGACAGCAGCGATGACAAGGCCAGCAGTCCCGCGGCCAGCGCGAGGCGACGGGAACGAAGGCGATCGGTGGTCATGCAGCCTCGATCATGCGGCGGCCTCGAGACGTCGACGCAATTGTGGGCCGATCGGCCGCGAACGGCGGCAGTGTTCGCCTCTGCGATGGTCTTCGGATTCGTCACGCTCACCTCGCCCAGCGACCGGTCCGCAAGGCATGCGGATCCGAATCGTTTTCTCGTGATGGGTCCGTGCCTTACAACGGCCGCTTCGTCCATGTCTTGCACCACGTGATCCCAGACTTGGCAAAGCGCTTCAACGCGAAGGCATCTCAAAGCAGCTGGTGACGGCCGGATTGAGGCTTTACCAAGGCGCTCTCGCTGGCTTAAGCAGAGGATGAGCTTCAGAACCAAAGTGCAACCTCGTCCGGCCTCGCCGGATGGTGCGCCAGGTCTCTGAAATCAAAGCGCGGACGTGGCGGAATCGGTAGACGCAAGGGACTTAAAATCCCTCGATGGCAACGTCGTGTGGGTTCGAGTCCCACCGTCCGCACCAGCCCTGTGCACGCCTCGCTCGACCGCCCTGCCCGGCTCAGTTCAACGCCGCCAGCCGCTCGAGCTCGGCGAGATCGGTGACCTCCAGCCTGCCCTCCGAGATCGTCAGGATCTTGCGATCACGAAACAGCGCCAGCACGCGGCTGACATGGACCGAGGTCAGGCCGATGGCGTCGGCGATGTGCTGCTGCTTCAAGGGAAACGGATAGCGGTGGTGCTGGACCACGCCGTCGACCGCGACGCGCCGCATCAGGCTGAGCAGCAGATGCGCGATGCGACGCTCGGCCGGACGCTGGCCGAGCACGGTGATGAGCTCGTAGGAAGCCCTGCCATTGTCGCCGAGCGAGCGGAACACCTCCATCATGACCAGCTCGTCGGCACGGCACTGCTTGCGGACCTCCTCGCCATCGAGCCGGCTGACCTGGACCTGGGTCAATGCCTTGGCCGAGAAGCTCATGCCTTTGGCGAAAATCGCCGCCGGCGAGAAGATGTCGCCCGGCAGCAGGAAGCGCAGGATCTGGCGGCCGCCATCCGACAGCTGGATGTAACGGAATGCCCAGCCGCTGCAGAGCACGAGCACATCGTCGCGCGCCTCGCTCTGGCATTTGATCTGCTGGCCGGCCCGGACGGTGAAGAACTGCTGATGGAGCCGCGGCAGCGCCGACTGCTCCCCGCAAGCATTGAACAGCGCGGCACAGAATCCGGAATTGAGGTGAGTGCAGGAGACGCAGCGGGCGGCTAGATCGGGGTCTGATCGCAGCATCAAGGGGGGTGCTTGTGTCCAATCTGTCCGCAGGGCCAGCTTCGTCGCGCGGCCGTCGGCACGCAGCGGCGGCCGCTCCGAGTGAGCGGATGCCGAAGCCTCCGGCATGCCTGACAGCTAAGATGGAACCGGTCTGTAGCGATATAACCTGGATTAATGACGTGGTTGAAAGTCGTGCATTCGTCCGCCCCAGCGGCCTTCACGGCGCGATCAGTCGTTTGGACGCGGATCTCACACCCAAGCAATGATCGACGCGGCTAGCGCCTACGCCGCCTGCGCTCGCGCCGTCAGCTCCGCCATGGTGGTGGACTTGAAGCTCGGCCGCCCCTCCAGCCGGTCGATCCAGGCGACGAGATTGGAATGGCCGGCGGTCAGCTCCGTCCAGTCCGGCGTCAACGACAGGAAGCTCGCCTGCGGCGCGGCCTGCAGATCCGCCAGCGACAGATGGTCGCCGACCATGAACGGCTGCTCGCCGAGCAGCCGCGACAACTCGGCGATGACAGCTCTCGCCTGCGGCATCGCGCGCGCGATCGCGGCTTCGTCGGTGGTCGTGCCGAAGAATTGCGGGCCGACGATGCGCTGGAAAATGATGACGTTGCACACGCCCTGGAACAGGTACCAGTCGCTGATGTTCATCACCTGGTCCATACGCGCGGCCGGATTGACTTCCTCGTCTACGCGCAGCAGGTTACAACCTTTGCGGGACGAATTGTACTAGCCAAATGCATCGAGTGGTTTTCCATTCGTTCGGGACGTGGGACCGGGGGGCCTCACCTTGCGCACAGTTTTGCTTGCTACTGCCTCGGGATTGATTGTTTTTGCATGCGCCGCCAGTAGCTGCGTGCAGGTCCCGCGCCGGGATGGGATCGCTGCCGTGGACGTCAATGCTGTCGTCAAACGGATTAAGTGCGACCTTAACAGGGCTGTTCTGGATAAGGCGTACTCACTCTTCCCGGAAGAAAAGCTACCCGAACGGCGGCAGCCCTTCCTCTTTTTGCGCTCGTGGGCTGCCAAGATTCGACTGACGGTCGCCATTGACGATAGCTTCCAGATCAATCCGGGAGCCTCGTACACGCAGCCACTCCGCACCGTGAACAATGTCGCCCAAACCTTCACGATCGGCGCGGGAGGTGGTTTGACGACGCAAGCGATCAGGCAGGAGGACGTAGAGTTTCTTATGTCGTTCAGGGATCTCGATGCGGAGAACGACAGCGGACGTCTGAAGACCGGGCTCTACGACTTCTGTCGTCCCGATCCTGGATTGCTGCTCGAGAGCGATCTGGGTTTAGACCGCCTCATTGACGCGGCTCTCAAGCCGGTCGAGACCGGCGTTTTGAGACCGGGCAACAATTTTGGACCGGGCGCATCGCCGCCGCCTGCCATTCCCAAACTGGACCTCCCGACAATCGTTGCCGAACGGCGAAAGGTCGATCCGAAGGCCATACCTGAGGATTCCATACGAACCATTGCGGCCCAGTCCGAAAAGATGAGGCAATTTTCAACTCAGCTCATTCAGAAATTCAACATTCCTGAACTGGCGGATAAGACCACCAAGGAGCTGACGGAGGCACCGTCGCCGAAGAATGAAAGCGCGGAACGGATCAAACAGATTCTTGCGAACTCGGCCGAAGCCACCCGCATCGAGACGAAGACACAGGCCATCATAAACAATGTGGTGAAGCCTCGTTACAGTATTGCGCAGGGAGCGCTCGACGGATCGTGCCTAAAGCCGGTCGCTGAAGCGCAGTTTGAGGCCATTGCACAATCAGCCAACGTTTCGACGTTCGTTATCAACATCGACAAGGCGGCCGAACTCACTTCTGATCATCCGAGCGCAGCGCCTCCATCTAAAGCGGACGAGGAAAGATTGAAGGAAGCCGCGGAGCAATCCGCGGCTGATCTCAAGAAATTGATTGAGGCCCGCGACAAGGTCATCGTCGCCACGAATACGATGAGAGACGCCATGCTCACCTGTTTGGTTGAGACGAAGAAGATACAGGAGGAAAAGAAGAGAGAAGGCCCGGCGGTCTTCGATCCGGTGTCAACCATAAGTGAAACAGTCAATTTCTATATAACGCTGACGGGAAGCGTCACACCGACCTGGAAATTGGTGCGGGTGACGGCACCCACCTCGGGAAATTTCCTCTCAGGCACGCGCAAGGATACAAATACTCTGATACTAAGTATGGGTCGACCGACACCTGGATCCAGCGCCGGACCTACGTCCGCCATCGACCAACAAATTCTCTATTCGATACTCGGACAGGCGATCCCAGCATCGAGGCCGTAGCGCCATTTCTCACGCGCCAGCTTACCATCGCGACGCAGAGTGTCGCTAATGGCCCTCGATGGCCAGCGTCGTAGCGATCGCGCCAATAGATGAACCGGGTGCGGGGTCGCCTTCACCTCACCGAAAACCCATTCTGGCGTGCTCCTATTGCGTCTCAAACCCATTGCACTCGACGTCACTCCTTTGGAATGACTTTGACCTCTTTCAGTAAACTTTGCAGTTTGCCTTGTCCGCCGAGCCAACAAATATCTGCAATGTCTTTTCGGGGTCCGCGTACGTTCGCAAGATCGAATCTCGCCATCGATACCGGCCGTGGCGCTCAGCTTGCTCTTCGTCAAATCTGGATCTCCAACTGTCCTCGCTGCGTACTTGTCCAACTCTTCTTCACACTTTACGCGCGGATTGTAGAGAGCAAGCCGCACCAGTCCAATGCGCTTCTGCAGCGCATCGCCAAACGGCGAGACATATTGCGCATCCCATATCGGGAAGGATTCGGGATGCTCCATGAAGACCCCTTACGGAAACTCCGATTCGTCGCTGAGCTGTCGATCAAGGCCCTCCTTCTTGGCGCCACGAAACCAAGGGGGAACGAACTCTTCAACAGGCTGCCCCCGGAACCTCTCCCCCGGCCACATCACCGCGCGTGCGCGGCGACAATCAAGGTGAGAACTCCGCGACGATGAGGATGAGAGAGCCGACCTGGCGAAAGAGAAAGAGCAGTCCTGCAGCCTCGTTCAGGAGGCCGATACGGCTCGGCTTTGTCCCGAACAGGACAGCGGACTCGGATCAGCGGCGCGATACAAGCTGACGCCCGCCTGATCCGACGTGAACGCAACGTCGCTCCATCAGTGATCTGATCTGCAGTGATCTGATCTACGGCTCCGGCGTGGGGCAAGCCCTGCGCGCCGATGACGGCGCGACCGGCGGCTTGTTCCGCGGCGGCAGGCCCGCTCGGCTGGTCGCACCTAAACGACCTGCGGAGGCTACGCCGCCTGCGCTCGCGCCGTCAGCTCCGCCATGGTGGTGGATCTGAAGCTCGGCCGCGTCTCCAGCCGGTCGATCCAGGCGACGAGGTTGGGGTGGCCGGCGGTCAGCTCCGCCCATTCCGGCGTCAACGACAGAAAGCTCGCCTGCGGCGCGGCCTGCAGATCCGCCAGTGACAGATGGTCGCCGACCATGAACGGCTGCTCGCCGAGCAGCCGCGACAACTCGGCGATGACGGCTCTCGCCTGCGGCATCGCGCGTGCGATCGCGGCTTCGTCGGTGGTCGTGCCGAAGAATTGCGGGCCGACGATGCGCTGGAAGATGATGACGTTGCAGACGCCCTGGAACAGGTACCAGTCGCTGATGTTCATCACCTGGTCCATACGCGCGGCCTGCCTGACGTCCGCGGGCGTCAGGGCCGGCTCGGGCAGCATGCGGTCGAGATAGCGCAGGATCGCCTGGGTCTCGTACAACACGAAGCCGTCATGCTCGAGCACCGGCACGCGCCCGAAGGGATGACGCGCCAGATGCGCCGCTCCCTTGGAGTCGCCCGGCGCCAGCGCGGCAAGCCGATACGGCGCGCCTTTCTCCTCCAGCGCGATCAGCACGCTGCGCCCGAACGGGCTTCCCGGCACGGAATGGACCACGAACTCGGACATCACGGTCTCCCCACTCTTGTGATGATTTGCTCAGGATGACGTCGGCGGCCGCTCGGCCTCGGCCACGAAACGCTGCAGCAGCCCCGGCCAGCCGCCGTCGACGTCCCGCCGCATCGATGCGCCGGCCTCGCTGCCCATGGTTTCGAACTTGTGGTGCAACAGCTCGACGCGGGTCACGTCCGCGCCTTCGACGACGAATTGCACATCGACCTCCGAGCGCATCGCCGCGTTCGGCTTCCACTGCGCATCGATCTGCCACAGCATGACGAAGCGATGCGGCGGCTCCCATAGCGTGATGGTCGCGACCGTGGTCGCCGTGCCGTCCTCAGCGATCTCGAGCCAGCGACCGCCGAGCTTCGGCTCCAGCAGCACCTTCTCGATCGGCTTGCGGCCGACCCCATGCGTATGCGGCCACCAGCGCGTCAGGCCGCGCGTGAAAACGTCGAACGCATGGTCGATCGGCGCCCGGACACGGACGAGCTTCCGAACCGGCGCGATCACGGCACCCTCACTCATCGATCCTCCCTTTCGTCTGCCGATGCGTGCGCTCCGCCTCGATCTTGAAGGCGAGCAGTGCGTCGTCCCAGAAGCTGTCGAGCCAGTCGCGGAGCTCGGCCAGCCCCTCACGGCGCAACGAGTAGATGCGCCGTACGCCTTCGCTGCGCTCCTCGACCAGCCCGGCATCCTTCAGCACCTTCAGATGCTGCGATACCGCCGGCCGCGACACCGGCATCCCGGCCGCAATCGCATGGACCGGGCGCGGCCCGCCGCGCAGCCGCTCGAGCACTTCCCGCCGCGTCGGGTCCGCCAACACGTTCAGCGTCGTTCCGTAAGCCATAGCTTACTGTAGGCTGCGACTTACATAATGGTCAAGGGCGGCAGGTCGGGGAACGCGAGAGCCTGATCCAGCAGATCTCGCCACCACCGGTTGCAGGAAGAAACCCGCCATTAACCACAACCGACGAGGGTGGAACCAACGGCTACCGGCGTCCGGGCCGGTCACTGCGTGCGACCTCGCTCAGGCCAGCCGGGCTCGCCATCAATGAGAGGCACGATGCTGGGATTCCGCCGAAAGAACGAACCATCGGACGCCCCGCTTGCGTCCGACACCTCCGCACACGACGCCTTCCAGGACGCGCTGGCGCAATGCCTCGGCGACTGGGCGGACGGCAAGCTCAATCGCGATGTCGCAGGCGTCGATGCTGCCGCGCTGCACGCCAAGCTCAAGCCGCAACTGATCGAGGCCATCCATCGTCTCGGCACCGCGCTCGCGGCCCGCGCGTCCCAGGATCTCGATTCGGTCGTCGACCTCTGCATCAACAGCAACGAAGCCTCGATCAGCGCGGCGCGCCTGATCGGCGCCTCCAACAATCAGTCCGAACGCTGCCAGAGTCTCGCTTCCGCATCGGTCGAGATGCAGGCCTCCGTACACTCCATCCGGTCGACGTCGACCGAAGCCGCCGCCGAGGCCGCCGCGACGCGCCAGGCCGTCGAGAAGAGCGTGACCGCGGTACAACGGACGTTGCAGACGATGAACGGCATCGCCAGCTCCGTGCGCGACACCTCGACGAAGATCGCCGATCTCAGCGCCGCCTCCGCCGAGATCGGATCCATCGTCGGCACCATCGACGCGATCGCCAACCAGACCAACCTGCTGGCGCTCAATGCCACCATCGAGGCGGCGCGCGCCGGCGAATTCGGCAGGGGCTTCGCGGTGGTCGCAGCCGAGGTCAAGAACCTGTCGCAGCAGACCACCAAGGCGACCGAGGACATCAAGGGTCGCATCGAGCGGCTGCAGGCCGAGATGAGCGGCATCGTCGAGGCCATGGCCGGCGGCGCCAAGGCGGTCGAGGTCGGCATGTCCGAGATGAACGATCTGGCGCAGGCGATCGATCAGGCCGGCACCCGGACCGCGGTGGTCAGCACCAAGATGGACGAGATCTCCGGCATTCTCGCCGAGCAGTCCGCCGCAACCGACGAGGTCGCGCAGGGCATCACCATCATCGCCGATCTCGCGACCGCCAATGCCAACGAGGTGATGTCGCTCGCGGACACCATGGGCAAGACGGACGCAAAGGTCGGCAAGATGCTGGGCGAGATCGCCAAGCTCTCGCTGGACAACCAGGTGGTGAGATTGGCCAAGGCCGACCACGTGATCTGGAAGAAGCGGCTGGTCGACATGTCGGTCGGCCGGCTGCAACTTCGCGCCGACGAGCTCTCCGATCATCACACGTGCCGGCTCGGCAAATGGTACTATGGCGAAGGCGGTCGGCGTCTGGCCGGGGATCCGGCGTTTCGCAACCTCGAACGCCCTCACGAGGCGGTGCATCGCCACGGCAAGGAAGCCGCGCGCCTGTTCAGCTCAGGGCGCATCGATGAAGCCCTCAACGAGATCGGCAAGGTCGAGGTCGCTTCCAGCGAGGTGTTGGCGGCGCTGGACGAGATCAGGGCCTCATAGCTACGAGGCTGCTGCCGACGTCAGGTCACTCCATCCGCGCGTCATTCCGGGGCGTGCGCAGCATGAGCCCGGAATCCATAGCCACAGGACAGAGCGTGGTGCGAGATGGCCGTGGCGCTTGTCTTCGCCACATGACGGCGCGTGGATATGGATTCCGGGCTCATCGCTGCGCGATGCCCCGGAATAACGGCGAGAGAGTCGACCCCGTCGGCAGTCGCGTAGCCTGGATGAGCGCAGCGACATCCGGGTCTCCTCCACAGCGCGTTTGAACCCGGATGTCGCTATCGCTCATCCGGGCTACGGCTACGGGCCGCGGCCGACATCACGTCACTCGCTCTTGTCGACGTTCCAGAACACAGGCACGGCCTGCCCTTCCAGGACGCCGGTGATCGATTTGCGCCAGGCGCTCGGCATGAACCATTGGCCGAGCGGCACGTAGATCACCTGGTCGTAGACCTCCTGCTGAATCTGGGCGGCGATCCGCTTCTGGTCCTCCGGCTTCGTGGCCTTGGCGAAGGCGTCGCGCAGCTCCTCCATCTTGGGATCGTCGGGCCAGCCGAACGGGCTCTTCTGGCCGCGTGCGCCGACGAAGGTGCTGCCGATCGGATTGCCGGAGTCGGCGATCACCGAGTTGGTGAAGAACATGTTCCAGCCGCCCTCCTTGGGCGGCTTCTGGCTGGCACGCCGCGTCACCACGGTCTGCCAGTCCGTCGTCTGCAGATCGACCTTGAAGCCGGCCTCGCGCAACAGCTGCGCGGCGACCACCGGCTGCGCCTTCAGGGTGATCGCATCGCCCGGCGCGAGGATCACGACGGGCGTACCGTCGTAGCCGGCCTCGGCCAGCAGCTTCTTGGCCTGCTCCATGCCGTTGCCCTTCACCAGCGTCTCCGAGCCGATATCGGTTTCGAGCGGCGTGCCGCAGCCGAACACGGCGCCGCAGATCGTGTAGTACTTGGCGTTGCCGACGAGCGCGTCGAGCACATCCTTCTGGTTCAGCGCCAGGAACGCCGCACGGCGGATCTTCACATTGTCGAACGGCGGAAACAGGAAGTTCATGCGTCCCAGGGTCTGGTAGCCGAACTTGTTCAGCACGTTCATCGAAAGATCGGGATTGGCTGATAGCACCGGCTCGAGGTCGAGCGGCGGAAATTCCATGAAGTCGATATCGCCCGCCTGCAGCGCGTTGACCGCCGTCTGCGCATCGGGCATCGAGACCCACTCGACGCGGTCGACCTTCACCACCTTGCCGCCGGCCGTCCAGCTCGGCGGCTCCTTGCGCGGCACGTAGTCGGTGTTCTTCTCATAGACTGCCTTCACGCCCGGCTGGAATTCAGCCTTCACGAACTTGAACGGTCCGGAGCCGATCTGCTCTGAAATCTGCTGGTTCGCGGGCGTCTCGGCGAGACGCTTCGGCATCATGAACGGCACGTAGGAGGACGGCTTGCCGATCGACTCCAGCACCAGGCCGTAAGGCTCCTTCAGCTTCAAGGTGATGGTCTTGGCATCGGTGGCCTCCAGCGAGGCCGTGGCCTCCATCAGCTTCTGGCCCATGCTGTCGTTGCGGCTCCAGCGCTTCAGCGAAGCGACGCAGTCCTCGGCGGTGACCGGCGCGCCGTCGTGCCACTTCAGGCCGTCGCGCAAGGTGAAGGTGTAGGTCAGCTTGTCGTCCGAGACCTTCCACTCCGCCATCTGCGGCTGGACCTGAAACTTGGCGTCGGTCCCGAGCAAGGTGTCGTACACCATGTAGCCATGGTCGCGCGTGATGTAGGCCGGCGTGAACACGGGATCGATGACGCGCAGATCCGAATGCATCACCGCCGTGATCATCTTCTTGCCGGCGGCGAGGGCCTGGGTCGTCACGCCCGCCATCGACACGGCGATGACCGAGGCGACGAACCATGAAACGAGCGTGGATGAGGTCCGGCGCGAAGTATGTGACATGCGATCTCTCTTGGCGTGGCTTCCATCCGAGGGCCCTGATACCGATCAAGGCCTGACGAGGCGTCTTGCGTCGCGTCTGCAAACGCGGAGCAAAGAGTCTCGGCAAGGAGACTTGCAGCAGTTCCATCGCAGGTCAATCGCCATGGGCGCATGGGTCACCGCATCGCACGGATGCACATAGCGCGGCTGCGACGATGGCGTCCCGCCATCTGGAACTCGGCTGCACCTGGTCCGTTATGCGCACCAGCAAGGAGCTTGACGATGCCGAATGAAGTCACCGAACCGCGGGATAATGGCCGACGTCCGACCGCACCTATCCGCACCGGCAAGACGCCACCCCAGGATCAAATCAGCCCGCCCTTGATGGTCGACGGCCTGGAAGCGGTCCGCGATCCGCACTGCTGAAGCGCGGCTTATGCACAAGGCGAGCGCAAGAACAAAAGAGAGACGCGGCGAAGTCTCCGCTTCACCGCGTCTCTCGTTGCGTCACGAGTTCGGCGCGCGGCCTACTCGCTCTTGTCGAAGTTCCAGAACACCGGCGTGGCCGGGCCGTCGAGCACTCCGGTCAGCGACTTCCGCCAGCCGCTCGGGAGCAAATACTGGCCGAGCGGGATGTAGATCACCTTCTCGTAGTTCTGCTTCTGGATCTCGGTGGCGATCTTCTTCTGCTCGTCCGGCGAGGAGGACCGCGCATAGGCGTCGCGCAGCTTCTCGATCTCGGCATCTTCGGCCCAGCCGAACCAGCCGCCCTTGGTGCCGCGGCCGCCGATCGACACGTTCGCCACGGGATTGGCGACGTCGGCGCCGACCCAGTTGGTGAAGAACATGTTCCAGCCGCCCTCCTTCACGGGCTTCTGGCTGGCCCGCCGTGTCACCACCGTCTGCCAGTCGGTGGCCTGCAGGTCGACCTTGAAGCCGGCCTCGCGCAACAGCTGCGCCGCCACCACGGGCTGCGCCTTCAAGGTGGTGACGTCGCCCGGCGCCATGATCGCGATCGGCGTGCCGTCATAGCCGGACTCGGCGAGTGCCTTCTTGGCTTCCGCCATGCCGTTGCCCTTGATCAGCGTCTCGGCGCCGACATCGGTCTCGAGCGGCGTGCCGCACACGAACACGGCGCCGCAGATCTTCTGATACTTGTCGTTGCCGACGAGCGCGTCGAGCACGTCCTTCTGGTTCAGCGCGAGGAAGGCCGCGCGGCGCACCTTCACGTTGTCGAACGGCGGGTTGAGGAAGTTCATGCGGCCGAGCGTCTGGTAGCCGAACTTGTTCAGCACGTCGATCTTGAGCTCGGAGTTCGACTCCAGCACCGGCAGCATGTCGTAGGGAAGGTTCTCCATGAAGTCGATGTCACCCGATTGCAGCGCGTTCACCGCGGTCTGTGCGTCCGGCATCGTGATCCACTCGACGCGGTCGACCTTCACCACCTTGCCGCCGGACGTCCAGCTCGCCGGCTCCTTGCGCGGCACGTAGTCGGTGTTCTTCTCGTACACCGCCTTCACGCCCGGCTGGAATTCCGCCTTGACGAATTTGAACGGGCCCGAGCCGATCTGCTCAGGAATCTGCTGGCCCTGCGGCGTCTCGGCGAGACGCTTCGGCATCATGAACGGCACCAGCGAGGACGGCTTGGCGATCGACTCCAGGACGAGTCCATAGGGCTCCTTCAACTTGAGCACGATGGTCTTGGCATCGGGCGCCTCCAGGCTCGCCGTGAAGTCCATCAGCTTCTGGCCCATGCCGTCGTTGCGGCCCCAGCGCTTCAGCGAAGCAACGCAGTCCTCGGCGGTCACCGGCGTGCCGTCATGCCATTTCAGGCCGTCGCGCAGGGTGAAGGTGTAGGTCAGCTTGTCGTCGGAGACCTTCCAGTCCGCCATCTGCGGCTGGACCTTGAAATTCGAATCGGTCGCCAGCAGCGTGTCGTAAACCATGTAGCCATGGTCACGGGTGATGTAGGCCGTCGTGAATCCGGGATCGATGACGCGCAGATCCGAATGCATCACCGCCGTGATCGTCTTCTTGCCGGCTGCGATGGCCTGGGTGCTCAGCGCCGTCGAGAGCGAAAGCACGGAAACGGCGAGGCTCGTCGCGAGCGTCAGACGTTTCCAGCGCGGGCTGTGGAACATTACGAGGTCTCCTGAGTGGATGGTTTGACCTGAAACTGATCAGATCCAGATCATTCGTTGGGCGTGCAGATCAATCCTTGTGCGAACTAACATGCTGTAAGTCGCAAGCTTTCGACAGTTGCAGAGGTCGCCTTTCGCGTCAATCCGCATTCAGCGCATGCGGCCCGTGGCTGACAATGCCGTTAACGTCTGCATAGCTTTCGCTTTACAAAGCGCGCCCGCCTGCGTCTCGTGTCATGAGATCGCGACAATGCCTTGAGAGAGCACCAATGAATCCAGCCCATCTTCCCTTTGATACCGAAATCATGCTGCAGGGCTTGCGCGGCTGGGTCGAGTGCGAAAGTCCGACCTGGGACGCCGCCGCGGTGGAGCGCATGCTGGATCTTGCCGCGCGCGACATGGCGACCCTGGGTGCGACGATCGAGCGCATCGCCGGGCGCCAGGGCTTCGCCGGCTGCGTGCGCGCCCGCTTCCCGCACCCGCGGCAGGGTGAGCCGGGCATCCTGATCGCCGGCCACATGGATACCGTTCACCCCGTCGGCACGCTGACCAAGCTGCCTTGGCGCCGCGAGGGCAACAAATGCTATGGGCCCGGCATCTGCGACATGAAGGGCGGCAACTATCTCACGCTGGAAGCGATCCGCCAGCTGATCAAGGCCTCCATTGCGACGCCGCTGCCGATCACCATCCTGTTCACGCCGGACGAGGAGGTCGGCACGCCTTCGACCCGCGACATCATCGAAGCCGAGGCGCAGCGCAACAAATACGTGCTGGTGCCCGAGCCGGGCCGTCAGGATAATGGCGTGGTGACCGGCCGCTACGCCATCGCCCGCTTCAATCTCGAGGCGATCGGGCGCCCGAGCCATGCCGGCGCTCGGCTCGGCGCGGGTCGTTCCGCCATCCGGGAAATGGCGCGACAGATCCTCGCCATCGACGGCATGACAACGGAGGACTGCACCTTCTCCGTCGGCATCGTTCATGGCGGCCAGTGGGTCAACTGCGTCGCCACCACCGCCACCGGCGAAGCGCTCAGCATGGCGAAACGGCAGGCCGACCTCGATCGCGGCGTGGAGCGCATGCTGTCCCTGTCCGGCACCACCGACGACGTGACCTTCAAGGTGACGCGCGGCGTGACGCGGCCGGTGTGGGAGCCGGATTCCGGAACCATGGCGCTGTACGAGAAGGCGCGCGGCATCGCTGAGCAGCTCGGCCTGTCGCTGCCGCACGGCTCGGCAGGCGGCGGCTCGGACGGCAACTTCACCGGCGCGCTCGGCATTCCGACCCTCGATGGCCTCGGGGTGCGCGGCACCGACATGCACACCCTGAACGAGCACATCGAGATCGACAGCCTTGCCGAGCGTGGCCGCCTGATGGCGGGGCTGCTCGCGACGCTCGACTAGATCGCGACACACGACGGCGCGTAGCCCGCATGAGCGCAAGCGAGATGCGGGTCCCGCTCGTCCGCGCGGTCGCTCCGCTCGCCCGGGCTACGCTGCGCAGCAGCACGGTTTCATTTTCCGGGACCTGCGCGGGGCGAGTGGACAATCACTCCGCAGCGCGCGCATGATGGCATGCGGCTTGCAAAGTTTCGCGCAAGGTTCGCCGCAAAAGTGCTGCGACATTGTTCGCATATGCGATGGTTCGCGCAGATCACGAACACCGTGTCGTCCCGTGTGCACGAGCAGATGAGCGAACACCGGAGACCTTGAAAGCGATGGATATCGGTGACATGCACACTCTCTCACGACGTTGCGCGCGTCGCCCCAGCACCATAAAGGCGGTTCTCTCGAGATGATCGGTTATCTGCTTCGCCGCATCCTCGCATCCATCCCCGTGATGGGCGTGGTGGCGCTGTTCGTCTTTCTCCTGCTGCGGCTGACGCCGGGCGATCCCGCCGCGATTCTCGCCGGCGACAACGCGACCCCTGAGCAGCTCGAGCGCATCCGCACCACGCTCGGACTGAACGAGCCGCTCTACATCCAGTTCATCACCTGGATCAATCAGCTGCTGCATGGCGATCTCGGCGTATCGCTGATCTCCAAGGTGCCGGTGCTGCAGATGATCGGCCAGCGCATCGAGCCGTCGATCTCGGTCGCGATCTCGACCATCATCCTGTCGATCCTCGTCGCCGTCCCGCTCGGCGTCATCGCGGCCTGGAAGCACGGCACCTGGATCGACCGTTTCGTGATGGCGCTTTCGGTGATCGGCTTCTCGGTGCCGGTATTCGTCATCGGCTACATCCTGATCCAGTTGTTCGCGATCAACCTGCGCTGGGTCCCTGTCCAGGGCTTCAAGAGTCTCAGCGCCGGCTTCGGCCCGTTCTTCGAGCGCATCATCCTGCCGACCTGCGCATTGTCCTTCATCTACGTCGCGCTGATCGCGCGCATGACGCGCGCCGCGATGCTCGACGTGCTCGGCGAGGACTTCGTGCGCACCGCGCGCGCCAAGGGCGTCAGCGAGATCGCGGTGCTGTTGCGCCACGCGTTGCGAAATGCGGCCGTGCCCGTCATCACCGTGATCGGCTCCGGCTTCGCGCTGTTGATCTCCGGCGTCGTGGTCACCGAGAGCGTGTTCAACCTGCCCGGCATCGGCCGCCTCACCGTCGACGCCGTGCTGGCGCGCGACTATCCGGTCATCCAGGGCATGATCCTTCTCACCTCGTTCATCTATCTCGCGGTCAATCTCCTGATCGACCTCGCCTACACCCTGCTCGATCCACGCATCCGCTACTGAGGCCCTCATCCGATGGCGATCGTTACCACCCCTGAGCCGTCGATCCCGGTCACCACGCGACTGGGTCCCCGGTTCGGCTTTCTCACCTCGACCCCGATCATCGCCGTGGCGACCGTCTGCCTGTCGCTCATCGTGCTGATCTCGATCCTGGCACCGCTGCTGGCGCCGCACGATCCCGTGCTGCTCGCTCCGGCGCAGCGGCTCAAGCCGTCGAGCGCGCAACACCTCCTCGGCACCGACGCCTATGGCCGCGACCTGTTGTCGCGCACGATCTATGGCGGCCGCATCTCGCTTCTGGTCGGCGTCGGCGCCGCGATCATCTCGATCGCGATCGGGCTCGTGATCGGCCTCGTCTCCGGCTTCTTCCGCTGGGTGGACGCCATCCTGATGCGCGTGATGGACGGCCTGATGGCGATCCCGAGCATCCTGCTCGCCATCGCCGTCGTCTCGCTGTCGGGCGCCAGCGTCGGCACCGTGATGATCGCGATCACCATCGTCGAGATCCCGCGCGTCGCGCGCCTGGTTCGCTCGGTCGTGCTGACGGCACGCGAGGAGCCCTATGTCGAAGCTGCGATTTCATTGGGCACGTCGATGCCCAAGATCATGTGGCGGCATCTGATGCCGAACACGATCGCGCCGCTGATCGTCCAGGGCACCTACATCTGCGCCGCCGCCATTCTCACCGAGGCGATCCTGTCGTTTCTCGGCGCCGGCATCAGCCCGGAGACGCCGACCTGGGGCAACATCATGGCCGAGGGCCGCTCCTACTTCCAGATCAAGCCATCGCTGATCTTCTGGCCCGGCCTGTTGCTGTCGATCGCCATCCTCTCGATCAACCTGATCGGCGACGCTGCGCGCGACGCGCTCGACCCGCGCATGAAGCAGCGCGAGGCCGGCAAGTGACAATGGTTTTTCGTCATCGCGAGCGAAGCGACGCGATCCAGGGGCCGCACCCGGAGCTCTGGATTGCTTCGTCGCTATCGCTCCTCGCAATGACGGTGGAGAAATGAACACATGACCGACACCATCCTCGACATCGACAATCTCGTCGTCACCGTCGGCAAGACGAAGAACCCGAACGGCCCGCGCATCATCGACGGCGTCTCGATCAAGGTCGAAAAGGGCGAGACGCTCTGCGTCGTCGGCGAAAGCGGCTCCGGCAAATCGGTGACGTCGCTGACCACCATGGGCCTGTTGCCGAAGAACGCGCTGCATGCCGTCGGCGGCAGCGTCAAGCTGGTCGGCGAAGAGCTGCTCACCGCGAGCGATCGCCGGCTGCGCGAGCTGCGCGCCACCCGGATGGCGATGATCTTCCAGGAGCCGATGACCGCGCTCAATCCGGTCGTGCCGGTGGGCCGCCAGATCGACGAGGTGCTGCGCGCGCATACGTCCCTCGATGCGCGCACGCGGCGCAAGCGCATCCTCGACATGATGGAGCAGGTCCACCTGCCCGACGTCGAGCGCATTTTCGGCTCCTATCCCCATCGCCTGTCCGGCGGCCAGCGCCAGCGCATCATGATCGCGATGGCGCTGGTGCTCGAGCCGAAACTCCTGATCGCCGACGAGCCGACCACCGCACTCGACGTCACCACGCAGAAGCAGATCCTCTCGCTGATCCGCGAGTTGCAGCGCGATCACGGCACCGCCGTGCTGTTCATCACCCACGACATGGGCGTGGTCGCCGAGATCGCCGATCGCGTCTCGGTGATGCGCCAGGGACGCTTGGTCGAGACCGGCGCGCTCGACAAGATCCTGCGGGCGCCCGAGATGGACTACACGCGCAACCTGCTCGCTTCCGTGCCCAGCCTGATCCCGCGTCCGCCGCGGCCGGACAGCACCGAGCCGGTGGTGCTGGAGACCAACGAGCTCGGCAAGGTCTATCGCGAGCGTTCGTTCCTCGGCAAAGCGCGCGAAGTCGTCGCCGCGCAGAACGTCACGCTCACCCTGCGCAAGGGCCGCACGCTCGGCATCGTCGGCGAAAGCGGCTCCGGCAAGTCGACGGTGGCCCGCTGCATCGTCCGGCTGATCGATCCGACCTCCGGCGGCGTCCGCCTCGCCGGCCATGAGATCTCGATCCTGACCCGCCGGCTGCTGCAGCCGCATCGCAAGCGGATCCAGATCGTGTTCCAGGATCCCTACCGCTCGCTCAACCCGCGGCTGACCGTCGGTGAAAGCATCGCCGAGGGACCGGTCAACTACGGCACCTCGCATGACAAGGCGATGGCGCGGGCGCGCGAGCTGCTCGAGCTGGTCGGCCTGCCCGCGGACGCGATCTCACGCTACCCGCACCAGTTCTCCGGCGGCCAGCGCCAGCGCATCGCTATCGCCCGCGCGCTCGCGCTCGATCCCGACGTGCTGGTCGCGGATGAAGCGGTGTCTGCGCTCGACGTCTCGGTACAGGCGCAGGTGCTGGAGCTGCTCGACGAGATCCAGCGCCGGCTCGGCATCGCCATCCTGTTCATCACGCATGACCTGCGCGTTGCCGCGCAGATCTGCGACGACGTCGTCGTGATGCAGAAAGGGCGCATAGTCGAACAGGGTCCGGCCGGCGAGATCCTGACGCATCCGAAGGAAGCCTACACGCGCGCGCTGCTCGAAGCGGCGCCGGGACGGAACTGGGACTTCGCCAACTTCCGGCCGGTGTCGGAAGCAGTGGCGTAGCAACGCCACCCACCGCCGTCGCGGCAAGCGGTGAAGCAATCCAGACTGGATATCTAGACGGATCCTGGCTTGCTTCGCAGCGAAGCAATCCAGGCGGCCCGGGGACTCTGAACTGCGTCGCTGAGCCGGCAAGGACCCACGACGAGACGCCACCGCGCCAACGCGCCGTCATCGTGGCCCGCATGCAAAACGGCATCGCTCGATCGCTTGCGTGGGCCGCGATACGCGGTCTAACGTCATCGCACCACCAACAGCCTGAGGCGGAGTGATGACGCGCGTCGCGATCGGCGGCTTTCTGCACGAGACCAATACATTCGCACCGACGAAAGCGGACTACGACGCGTTCATGCATGGCGGCGGCCGCGCATCGATCGCCGATGCGGCCTCCGTGCTCACGACGATGCGCGGCATCAATGCCGGCCAGGCCGGCTTCATGGCGGTCGCGGAAGCCAACGGCTGGGACGTCGTGCCCACCATCGCCTGCGCGGCGAGTCCCTCGGCGCATGTCACCAGGGACGCGTTCGAGCGCATCACGACCGTGATGGTCGAGCGCATCAAGGCCGCCGGCCCGCTCGACGGCGTCTATCTCGATCTGCACGGCGCGATGGTGGCCGAGCATCTTGACGACGGCGAAGGCGAGATCCTGGCGCGCGTGCGCAAGGTCATCGGCCCGAACGTGCCGCTGGTCGCGAGCCTCGATCTGCATGCCAACGTCACGCCCGAGATGATGGCACATGCCGATGCGCTGATCGCCTACCGGAAATATCCGCACACCGACATGGCCGACACCGGCCGCGCCAGCGCCGAGCATCTCTCCCTGCTGCTGCGCGCAAAGGCGCCGCTGGCGAAAGCCTTCCGGCAATTGCCGTTCCTGATCCCGATCAGCTGGCAATGCACCAACGACCAGCCCACCAAAGGCATCTACGAGAAGCTTGCGGCGCTGCAGAGCGAGGCCGTGCCGACGCTGTCGTTCGCGCCCGGCTTTCCCGCCGCCGATTTCGCGCATTGCGGCCCGAGCGTGTTCGCCTATGGCCGGACGCAGGCCGACGCGGACGCCGCGGCGGATGCGATCGCGGCGATCGTCGCGGGCCACGAGGATGATTTCGACGGCCGCATCTACACGCCCGATGACGGCGTGCGTCATGCCATGACGCTGGCGCAGACGGCGACGCGTCCGATCGTGATCGCCGACACCCAGGACAATCCCGGCGCGGGCGGCGATTCCGATACGACCGGCATGCTGCGCGCGCTGGTGCGCAATCGCGCCAGCCGCGCCGCGATCGGCATGATCTACGATCCGCAAGCGGCGATCGCCGCGCATGCGGCCGGCGAAGGGGCCACCGTGACGCTGTCGCTCGGCGGCAAGAGCGGCATTCCCGGCGATGCGCCGTTCGAGGAGAGCTTCATCGTCGAGAAAATCTCCGACGGCCGCTTCGTCGCACCCGGCCCGTTCTACGGCGGCCGCAAGATGGAAATGGGACCGTCAGCGTGCTTGCGCATTGGCGATGTCCGCGTCGTCGTGGCCTCGCACAAGTCCCAGCTTGCCGACCAGGAGATGTACCGCTTCGTCGGCATCGAGCCGACCGCGCAGGCGATCCTGGTCAACAAGAGCTCGGTGCATTTCCGCGCCGATTTCGAACCGATCGCCGAGCATCTCCTGATCTGCGCCGCGCCCGGCGCGATGCCCGCCGATCCCTCCACCCTGCCCTGGACCAGCCTGCGTCCGGGCATCCGCCTCAAGCCGAACGGCCCAGCGTTCGAAGCTTAACCTGACAACGGAAACGCCCCATGCCCACCATCGATCGCATCCAGGCTTACGCCGACGAACTCACCGCCATCCGCCGCGACCTGCACGCGCATCCGGAGATCGGCTTCGAGGAGACGCGCACCTCCGGCATCGTCGCCGAGAAGCTCGCGCAATGGGGCATCGAGGTGCATCGCGGCCTCGGCGGCACCGGGGTGATCGGCGTGCTCAAGGGCAAGAACGACAGCGGCAGGAAGATCGGCCTGCGCGCCGACATGGATGCGCTGCCGATGGAGGAGAATACGAACCTGCCGTGGCGCTCGACCATCCCCGGCCGTTTCCACGGCTGCGGCCATGACGGCCACACCACGATGCTGCTCGGCACCGCGCGCTATCTCGCCGAGACCCGCAACTTCGACGGCACCGTGCACTTCATCTTCCAGCCGGCGGAGGAAGGCCTCGGCGGCGCACGCGCGATGATCAAGGACGGCCTGTTCCAGAAGTTTCCCTGCGACGAGCTCTACGGCCTGCACAACGCGCCCGACCTGGAGCATGGCGAGATCGCGATCCTGCCCGGTCCGGCCATGGCCGGCGCCGATTTCTTCGACATCCGCATCTCCGGTTACGGCGCCCATGGCGCGATGCCCGAGCGCTCCAAGGACGCGGTGGTGATCGCGACCAGCGTGGCGCAGGCGATCCAGACCATCGTCAGCCGCAATGTCGAACCGCTGCAGGCGGCCGTTGTCTCGATCACGCAGATCCATGCCGGCTCGGCCTACAACGTCATTCCCGGCGATGCCTGGCTGTGCGGCACCGTGCGCGCGTTCTCGGACCCCGTGCGCGCGCTGGTGCGCGAGCGCATGCGCGCGATCTGCGCCGGCATGGCGGCCGCCTTCAATTGCGAGATCGATGTCGACATCCGCGACACGTTCAGCGTGCTGGTGAACCAGGAGGAGCAGTCCAAGGTCGTCGAGCAGGTCGCGCGCACCGTGGTCGAGCCGTCCAAGGTGCTGACCCGCTCGACGCCGAAGATGGGCAGCGAGGATTTCGCCGACATGCTGCAGACGATTCCGGGCGCCTATTTCTGGGTCGGCCATGACGGCTCGGTGCCGGTGCACAATCCCGGCTACGTGCTCGACGACAAGATCCTGCCGATCGGCGCCAGCATGTTCGCCCGCATCATCGAGACTCGTCTGCCGGCAGCTTAGCGCTGATCTACGTCAATGAGCGGGCGCGAATTGATATGAACTTCGGCAACGGAGCACCAGCATGCATAAGCCCGCCTCTGACGACATCACGTCGCTGCACGATCTCTCCGCCGTCGACCTGATCGCCGGCTATCGCGCGCGCCAGTTCTCGCCGTCCGAGGTGATGGACGACGTGCTGGCGCATGTCGCAGTGTGGGAGCCGCATATCAAGGCGCTGTATCTGCTCGATGTCGACGGGGCGCGGGCGGAAGCGAAGGCCTCGACCGAGCGTTGGGCCAAGGACGAGCCGGCAGGCGTCCTCGACGGCGTGCCGGCGACGGTGAAGGACAACATCGCCACCAAGGGCCAGCCGATGCCGCTCGGCGCAGCCAGCGTCACGCGCGCGCCGCTGGCGGCCGACGCGCCGCCGGTGGCGCGGCTGCGCGAGGCCGGTGCGATCATCTTCGCCAAGACCACGATGCCCGACTACGGCATGCTGTCGTCGGGCCTGTCAAGCTTCCATCCGCTGACGCGCAATCCGTGGGACCTGCGGATGAACCCCGGCGGCTCCAGCGCCGGCGCGGGTGCCGCGGCCGCAGCCGGCTATGGCCCGCTGCATGTCGGCACCGACATCGGCGGCTCGATCCGGCTGCCCGCGTCGTGGTGCGGTCTCGTCGGCCTCAAGCCGAGCTTCGGCCGCGTGCCGATCGATCCGCCCTATGTCGGCCGCGTCGCCGGGCCGATGACGCGCATCGTCGACGACGCAGCGCTGATGATGAGCGTGCTGTCGAAGCCCGACCGCCGCGACGGCACCAGCCTGCCGCCATCGGACCTGCACTGGAAGGTCGCGGAGAAGCCGGTGCGCAAGCTGCGCATCGGCGTGATGCTCGATCTCGGCGACGTCGGCCAGGCGCTCGAGGAGCCGGTGCGTACGACGACGCTGGCGGCCGCAAAAGCCTTCGAATCCGCAGGTGCCGTCATCAGCGAGGTGAAGGGCTTCCTCACCCGCGAGATGCTCGACGGTCTCGACAATTTCTGGCGTGCGCGGCTGTGGGACGATCTGGCGCGGCTCGCGCCCGACGTTCGTGCCAAGACCCTGCCCTACATCCTGCAATGGGCCGAGCGCGGCGCCGCGCTGTCGGGCGTCGAGGTCATCAGGGGCTTCAACGTCACGATGACCCTGCGCGCCGCCGCAGCAAGACTGTTCTGCGACTATGACTACATCATCTCTCCGACCTCGCCCGGCGTGAAATTCCCCGCCGAGTTCGCCTCGCCGCTCAACGATCCTCAGAAGCCGTTCGAGCACATCACCTACACCGTGCCGTGGAACATGTCGGAGAACCCGGCGATCTCAGTCAATGCCGGCTACGACGCCGACGGCTTCCCGATCGGCCTGCAGATCATCGGCCGCCGCTTCGACGACGTCGGCGTGCTCGGGATGGCGAAGACGTTCGAAGGATTGCGCAGCGAGCAGCGGCCGTGGCCGGTGGCGCCCTGACGGATTCGTAGGATGGGCAAAGGCGCGTACACGGCGCTATCCACGCTCACCGCTGCTGACGGGCGCCGTGCCCACCGCCGGACCATCGGTGAAAATGGTGGGCACGTCGCCGCGCGCGATGCGCGCCGCGCCTTTGCCCACCCTACGGAATACCATACGCACTTGCCGCATGGCCTGATGCTTGCGCATCGGTCCGGAATGACGTTTCTAACAACGAGAACAATAACACATCAGGAAACACCCATGGCGTATCAGACCATTCTCTACGACGTCGCCGACAAGATCCTCACCATCACGCTGAACCGGCCGGAGAAGCTCAACGCCTTCACCGGCACCATGATGGAAGAGCTGATCGACGCCTTCGATCGCGCCGACAAGGATGACGGCGTCAGGGCGATCATCGTCACCGGAGCGGGCCGCGCCTTCTGCGCCGGAGCCGACCTCTCCTCCGGCGCCGACACGTTCGATCGCGATGCCAGGCGCGGGCCGGTGAAGCGCTACGCCGATGGCCGCGTCGACTATTCTGATCCGCAGGTGCGCGACGGCGGCGGCCAGGTGACGTTGCGCATCTTCAAGTCGCTGAAGCCGGTCATCGCCGCGGTGAACGGCCCGGCCGTCGGCATCGGTGTCACCATGCAGCTCGCGATGGACATCCGCATCGCCTCGGAGGGCGCGCGGTTCGGCTTCGTGTTCTCCCAGCGCGGCATCGTGCCGGAGGCGGCGTCGAGCTGGTTCCTGCCGCGCATCGTCGGCATCTCGCAGGCGCTGGAATGGTGCTACACCGGCCGCGTGTTTCCGGCGCAGGAAGCGCTCGCCGGCCGTCTCGTCAGCAAGGTGGTGCCGCCGGAGGAACTATTGCCCACCGCGCGCGCCCTGGCGCGCGAGATCGCAGACAAGACCGCGCCGGTGTCGATCGCGCTGATCCGTCAGATGATGTGGCGCATGATGGGCGCCGACGATCCGATGGAGGCGCACAAGGTCGACAGCCGCGGCATCTACGCGCGCGGCCGCTCCGACGACGTCAAGGAAGGCGTGGTGTCGTTCCTGGAGAAGCGCCCGGCGCAGTTCAAGAACACCGTCACCGCCGACATGCCGGACTATTTCCCGTGGTGGGACGAGCGCGAGTATAAATAGAACGCTGTCATCCCGGACAAGCGCGCGGCACGCGCGCGCCGATCCGGGATCAATAGCCACCGGATGCCGTTTGGCGAAGAACGACGTCCAGGGTGCCGCACGATGGATCACGCGGTATGGGTCCCGGCGCGGAGGCCGGGACGACAGCGAGTGGCGCCCCGCGTCGGCCAGTCACATCGCGTGAGATCGCTCACGCCGCCTTGATGCCGCGAATGAAGTCATCGACATGGCGGCGCATGCTCTCGGACTGGCGCAGCAGCTCCGCCGACGCCCCGAGCACTTGGCTGGCGGTGACGCCGGACTCGTTTGCGGCGGCCGTGACCTGCTGGATGTTCTGCGAAATCTCGTCGGTCCCCTTGGCCGCGTGCTGGACGTTGCGCGCCATCTCGCGCGTGGCCGCGCCCTGCTCCTCGACGGCATTCGCGATCGACGACGCGATCTCGTTCAGCTCGCCGATGGTCGTGGTGATGCCGCGGATGGCCCGGACGGCCTCACTCGACACCTCCTGCATTCCGGAGATCTGCGCGCGGATCTCGCCCGTCGCCTTGGCGGTCTGCTCGGCGAGCAGCTTCACCTCGCCGGCGACGACGGCAAAGCCGCGGCCGGCTTCGCCCGCCCGCGCGGCCTCGATGGTCGCATTGAGCGCGAGAAGGTTGGTCTGGCCGGCAATGTCGCTGATCAGCCGCACGATGTCGCCGATCCGTTCGGCCATGCTGGAAAGGCCCTGCACGGTCTCGTTGGTCCGCTGCCCTTCCGCGGCCGCCTTCTGCGCCATGTCGGCCGACTGCGTCACCTGACCGCCGATGCCCGCGACCGAGCTCGACAGCTGGTCCGTCGCCGCGGCCATCGTCTGCATGTTGCTCGATGCGGCCTCGGTCGCCTGCGCGACGCTGCTCGCTTCACTGCAGGTCCTGCTCGCCGTCCGGTTCATCACGGCGGCCGTCGATTCAAGCTGTGCCGAGGCTGAGATCACGCTATCGATCACGGCCGCGATATCGCCGCTGAAACGGTCGGTCAGCTCGCCGACGCGCTTGGCTTTTTCGGCGCGCTGGCTCATCGCTTCCGCATCCCTGGCGGCGAGCTCGGCGCCATGAATCATGTTCTCCTTGAAGACCTGCACTGCCCTCGCCATCAGGCCGACCTCGTCGCGCCGATCGACCGCATCGATCGCGGTGCTCACATCGCCCTTCGCCAGCCGCGTCATCGTATCGGCCAGCGCGTTGATCGGCCCGGTGATGCTGCGCGCCAGCGCGACGACGATCGCGAGGCTCAGCGCCAAGGCGAGCAGCAGCAGCACGCCGACGGCGGCGAGGCTGGCCGTGGCCGCGGCCTGCTTGCCGGCCATCAGCTCCGACAGCTCAACGGCCAGAGCGTCTTCGACCTGCTTCAGGAGATCGATCCGCAGCGTGGCCGCATCGAACCAGGCTTTGCTCGCGAGCCCTTTGAAATCACCACTGACGCCGCCCTGCTCCACCACCTTGCGCATGGCAACGACGCCGTCGATCGCCGGCCCGGTCATCGCCGCATCGAACGCCGCGCGCGCTCTCGCCGAGACGGCGGCGCGAAATGCCGCGAAATAACTGTCCTGTGCTGCAGCCAGCCCTATTGCACGCGCATAGGCGGCCTGCTCGAAGCGACCGGCGGCAAGGCCTCCCGCCACGACGGCGCGCTCCAGGCCGGCGCGCTCCTTGCCTTCCGTCAGGTTGCCATAGGCGATGATCGCCTTGGAGATGTCGTCATCATCGCTCAGCGTCGACATGCTGCTGATCAGACTGGTCAGCCGGGCGACAATCTCGGTGAGAGCGCTGACGGCCGCCGCCGGCGTTATGGCTTGCGCGTCGATATCGCCGCGATGGCGATCGAGCTGCGCCAACGCCTGATCGCTGGCTTGCGCCGCCTCGGCCAGCGCGCCGCTCCGGCGCAGCCCGTCCAGCGCGGTGACCGCATGCGCGCGCTCGCCGTCGGTCAGCCTGCGCTGCTGATCCAGCTCGGCGCGCATCTGCGTGCCCTTGCTGCTGAGAAACGCCGACGACATGCCGCGCTCACGCTGCAGCTCATGAACGAAACGGCTGAGCTTGCCGACGGCTTCCGCCACCGGCTGCATGTGCATCATCTCGACGCGCACCGCCCATTTCGTGGAGATCTCGTAGGCCGCCAACGCAGCCAATGTGAGGATGGGCAGCAATGCAGACAGGGCAATGCGGTGAAGTATCTTCGACGTCTTCAACATGATCGGCCTCAACCTGTCCGATCATTCTATGAATCCAGTGGTAAAAAAATACATAGACCCGTCCGCCCCATTTTTGGGCAGGCGCCTGCAAACTAATCCATCACCAGCGCCACGCGGCCGATCGCCTTGCGCTCGATCAACAGCCGCATCGCCACTGCGTAATCCTCGAACGGCACACGGTGCGACACGTTCGGCCGCAGTCTGCCCTGCTCGGCGAAGGCCAGCAGCGCCGCCATGCGTCGCTCTCCGAGTTCAGGGTCCCTGCGCACGGCCTCGCCGGCGCGCACGCCGAGCACGCTGGCGCCCTTCATCAGGATCAAATTGGTGCGTGCGAGCCCGATGCCGCCGGTGAAGCCGATCACGAGCAGCCGCGCGCCCCAGGCGATGCAGCGGACGCTGTGCTCGAACACCTCGCCGCCCACCGGGTCGAACACGACGTCGACGCCCCGCCCATCCGTGATGCGCTTGACGGCGTCGCGGAACGGCTCGCGCGCATACAGCACGAGATGATCGGCGCCACGCGCGCGTGCCACCGCGAGTTTCTCCTCCGAGGACGCTGCTGCAATGACCGTCGCGCCGAGCAGCTTGCCGATCTCGACGGCGGCGAGGCCGACGCCGCCACCGGCGCCGTGCACCAGCAGAGTCTCGCCGGGCTTGAGCTGGCCGCGATCGACCAGCGCGTGATGGGCGGTGCCGTGGCCGGCGAGATAGGTCGCGCCTTCCGCGTAGTCGAAGGTCGACGGCAGCGGCGTGAGCTGGCTCCCCGCCACCACCGCCTCCTCGGCGTAAGCACCGAAGCGCATGCGGACGATGACCTTGTCGCCGACGGCATGGCCGGTCACGGCGGCGCCGATCGCGATGACATCGCCGGCCGCCTCCACGCCGGGCGTGAACGGCAGCTCCGGCTTGAGCTGATACTCACCCGCCGCCATCAGGATGTCCGGGAAATTGATGCCGGCCGCGCGGATCCTCACCCGCACCTCGCCGTCAGCCAACACACGAGACGGCAGGCTTTCCAGCCTCAGCTTCTCCGGCGGGCCGAGCTCGCGGCAGACGATCGCCCGCGCCATCAGCCGGCGCGCCCCTTCGCCCTTGCCAGCGCTTCGCGGATCAGCGGCAGCCGGTCGTTGCCGAAATACATGTCGGTTACATTGACGAAGATGGTCGGCGAGCCGAAGCCGCCGCGCTTGACGACCTCCTCGGTGTTGATGCGCAGCTGGTCCTTGATGCCCTGCTGGGCGATGCCCGCGAAGAAATCCTTCGGGTCGATGCCGACACGCCGGCACGCCTCCGTCAGCACGGCATCCTGCGAGATGTCCTGGTCCTCCCCCCAGTAGATCTCGAACACGGTCCGCGCGAACGGCACCATGTCCTGCCCCAGCCAGATGCAGCCGCGCATCGCCTTGACGCTGTTCACCGGAAACACCGTCGGCGGCATCTTGATCTTGAGCCCGGCCGAGCGCGCCCAGTCGCCGAGGTCCTTCAGCATGTAGGCCGCCTTGGCCGGCACCGGCTTCTCGCGTTGCGCATAGACGCTGGGATTGACGGTGTTGAAGATGCCGCCGACGAGAATGGGCCGCCAGACGATGTCGACGCCGAATTCTTTCGCGAGCGGCTGGATGTTGTGGAAGGCCAGATAGGTCCAGGGGCTGGAGCAGTCGAAGAAGAATTCGATCATGTGTGTTTCCTCAAGGTCTTGATGCGTTCGTCATCGAGAGCGCCACGGAGTCATTGAGACCATTAGTGTCGCCCCTGGATTGCTTCGCTGCGCTCGCAATGACGGCGGAGGCAGTTGGCGCACATCACTCTCTCCGTCATTGCGAGAAGCGTAGCGACGAAGCAATCCAGGGGCTGCAACATACGGTCTGGATGGCTTATCCCCGCTTATCCCCATGCTCCTCGCGATGCCGCGGAGCTCGCTCACGATCTCCCCATCATCTCCTTCGCGCGCGCGCCGAACATCACATGACGCGACTGCTCGTTGAACGGCTCCTTGACGAACTTGCCGATCGCAAGCCCCGCCTGCAGCTTCGGCCGGCCACGCAACACCGCGTACCAGCGCTTGGTGTGGGGGTAGTCGTCGAGCGAAAACCCCTGCGCCTTGTGCGTCATCATCCACGGAAAGCAGGCGATGTCGGCGATCGTGTAGTCGTCGCCGGCGACATAGGCACCGGTCTTGCCGAGCTGCACGTCGAGCACGTGGAACAACCGTGCGACCTCGTCGCGGTAGCGCTGGATCGCATACGGGATCGTCTCGGCCGCATAGAGCGCGAAATGGCCGTGCTGCCCCATCATCGGCCCCAGCCCCGCCATCTGCCACATCACCCATTGGATCACGCGCGAGCGCGCCCGCATCTCCTGCGGCAGGAAACGGCCGGTCTTGTCGGCGAGATAGATCAGGATGGCACCGGTCTCGAACACCGGGAACGGCGGGCCGCCATCGGCCGGCGCGTGATCGACGATCGCCGGAATCCGGTTGTTCGGGCTGATCGCCAGGAACTCCGGCTTGAACTGGTCGCCGGCGCGAATGTCGACGGGAATGACGTTATAGGGCAGCCCGAGTTCCTCGAGCATGATCGAGATCTTCCAGCCGTTCGGCGTCGGCGCGTAATGGAGATCGATCATGCTTTCCCCGATTCCTTCCCCGGACCATTATGCCGCGCCGCGGAACACGCGAGGCGGCTTCGTTCTTCTGTACCTGAAGGGTAAGCCATGGCAGACAGGCGCTCAAGCCTGACCGCCCCATACGCCGACGGAGAGTTCGACCATGCTGTTTCCATCGACCATCGCAGGCTCGCTGCCGAAGCCGGAATGGCTGGCCGAGCCGAACGTGCTGTGGGCCCCGTGGAAGTCGAAGGGCGATGAGCTTGCGCGCGCCAAGCGCGACGCGACCATTCTCGCGCTGAAGCTGCAGGAGGATTCCGGCATCGACATCCTCACCGAGGGCGAGCAGTCGCGGCAGCATTTCGTGCACGGCTTCCTCGAGCGGGTCGAGGGCATCGACTTCGCGCACAAGGTCGAGATGGGCATCCGCAAGGACCGCTACAAGGCGATGGTGCCGCAGGTCGTGGCGCCGTTGTCGCTGAAGGGCCGCGTCCATGGTGACGAGGCGCGGATCGCGCGCACGCACACCACGCGGGCCGTGAAGTTCACTCTGCCGGGGCCGATGACGATCATCGACACCATCGCCGACAACTACTATGGCGACCGCGTCAAGATGGCGTTCGCGTTTGCCGAGTTGCTGAACCAGGAAGCGAAGGCGCTGCACGACGACGGCATCGACATGATCCAGTTCGACGAGCCCGCCTTCAACGTCTACATGGACGAGGTGCGCGACTGGGGCATCAAGGCGCTGGAGCGCGCCGCCGAGGGGCTGACCTGCCCGACGGCCGTGCACATCTGCTACGGCTACGGCATCAAGGCCAACACCGACTGGAAGGAGACGCTCGGCGGCGAGTGGCGGCAGTATGAGGAGACGTTCCCGGTCATCGACGCCAGCACCATCCAGCAGGTCGCGGTCGAATGCCGCAATTCGAAGGTGCCGATCGAGCTGCTCGGCCTGCTCAAGAACAAGATCGTGCAGGCCGGCGTCATCGACGTCGCCAGCGACGCGATCGAGACCGCCGAGGATGTCTGCAAGACCATCGAGGACGTCATGAAGGTGGTGCCGAAGGAGAACATCATCGCCACGACCAATTGCGGCATGGCGCCGATGCGGCGCGAGATCGCCGAGGCCAAGCTGATGGCGCTCGGCACCGGAGCGAAGCTGGCACGGCAAAGGTTTGCGTAATTCGTAGCCCGCATGAGCGCAGCGACATGCGGGTTCAACGCAGCACCGCACGAGACCCCGGATATCGCTTCGCTCATCCAGGCTACGAGGCTTGTGCGCTCGGATGCAGCACGGGCCGAAAGCCGGCCTCCAACGTGCGCAATGTGGACGGTGGCGTCAGCAGCCGCGGCGCCGTGAGATCGTCGCGCGCAGCACCGTAGCCGGTAAAGCACCAGGGCAGCGCCCTGCCCTGCACGACCAGGAAACATTCTTCGTCGACCTGCACCATCGCGCCGTCGGGCAGCTCGCTCCACGGCATCGGCAGCGGATGCAGCCGCTTCCTACCGCGGTCCAGCCGCTCACGATGCAGCACCGCGTCGATCTCGGACGCACGAACATCGCTAACGCCATTCCCCCGCTGCCACGCCGCGCGAAACCGGTTGGCGTCGTCGCGGCGGCAGTAGAAGCAGGGGCGATGGCCGGCGGCGAAAGCCGTGGCCTCGTCGAGGAAGAACAGCTCGGTCCAGCTGCGCCGTGCCATCACCTCCCGGCGGCGGCCGCGGAAGTCGCACAGGCAGACCAGCCAAGCGGAGCTCGACCAGCGCTTCCGCAGCAGCGTCTTCGTCGCGGGATCATGGATGATGCCGCGATTGCCGGTGAACAGGCCGCGATGCGGCGTGGCGACGATGTCGCCTGTAGGCGTCACGCGGTTCTGCAGAGGCATCCGTCTCCTCCGCCTTCGGCTCCGGAGCAGGCGAATAGCGAGTGGCGAATAGCGAATAGGGCAACCACCAGCCCCTATTCCCTATTCGCTACTCCCTATTCGCCATTCGCCCCCTCCTCACGCCGCCCCGTCGCGCAGCGGCGGCGCGAAGGACAGCGCGGTGTCCCAGGGGAAGAAGATCCAAGTGTCCTGCGACACCTCGGTGATGAAGGTGTCGACCAGCGGCCGGCCCTTCGGCTTGGCGTAGACGGTGGCGAAATGCGCGTCGGGGAGAATTTCGCGGACCATGCGTCCGGTCTTGCCGGTGTCGACGAGGTCATCGACGATGAGGAGCCCTTTGCCGGTGCCGCCACCGAGTTGCGCGGTGTCGAGCGAGATGCCCTTCAGAACCTGAAGCTCGCCCTGCTTGGTGTGGTCGTAGCTCGCGATGCAGATCGTATCGATGACCCGCACGCCAAGCTCGCGCGCCACGATCGCCGCCGGCACCAGTCCGCCGCGGGTGATGGCCACCACGGCATGAAACGGCCCGATCTCGTTCAGCCGCCAGGTCAGCGCCCGGCAATCGCGATGAAACTGGTCCCAGGACACCGGGAAGGCCCGGCCCGCGCGCTCCTCTGCACTCAAAGTCTTGTCTGGCATCTCATCTCGTCCGTGAGTTTCTCGAAAGCTGCACCTGCTTTAGCGCGTCACGTTGAGCCCGGCGAGCATCTCCTTCACCGCAGCCATCGCGGCCGACAGCTTGTCCTGGTCGCGCGAGCGCACGACGAGATGCGTGTTCGGCTTCTGGTCCTCGTCGATGAAGGGATAGCTGCCGATGATGGCGTCCGGATGCGCCTTCGCGATCTCGCGCAAGGGACCGCCGATATCGCCCTCGCGCGCGTTGGCTCGGACGGTCTCGGACAGCATCCGCACGCCCGATTTCAGCTTCGGCGCCACGATGTCCATCATCGCCTGCATGATCGAGGGCACGCCGGCCATGACGATGACGTTGCCGAGCTTGAAGCCCGGCGCCAGAATGGTCGCGCTCTGGATCAGCTCGGCGCCGTCGGGGATGCGCGCCATGCGCAGCCGCGCCTCGTTGAGCTCCTGCTCGCTCCAGCGCTCTCGGAAGCGCGCCACCACCTCGGGATGGTGGTCGATGCCGACGCCGAACGCCTTCGCGATCGCATCCGCGGTGATATCGTCATGGGTCGGACCGATGCCGCCGGTGGTGAACACATAGGTGTAGCGATGCCGCAGCGCGTCGAGCGCCGCGATGATGTCCGGCTCGTCGTCCGAGACCACCCGGACTTCCTTGAGGTCGATGCCGAGATTGGTGAGGTATTCGGCGATGAAGCCGATGTTCTTGTCCTTGGTCCGGCCGGACAGGATCTCGTCGCCGATGACCAGCAACCCCGCGGTGACGATCTCGCTCATGGTTTCTCCTCGCATCTGCCGTCTCTTTTGGCCCGCCACGGCGCCAATGTCATCCGGAACGTCGCAGTCTATGCCGCGGATTTGAGCACGACGCAGCCGGTTTTTCGGGCATGGCTTCAGCAACCCCCACGAAATGCCGCAGGAGAATGCATATCGCGCTGGCCCGGCCCTTGCTACCGTCATGCAGAGTCATGCAGTGTATGGCGAGGCTGGGACACACGGGCATCTATGGCAGTTGCGTTCGACGAAATGAACGAGCCGGGCGGCGAGGTCCGTCAGGCTTATCAGGAGCTGTCGCGGTGGCTGAAGGAAACGCCGCCGGAGGCGCTGGAGTATCGCCGCCACGAGGCGGAGCTGCTGTTCCGGCGAATCGGCATCACCTTCGCGGTCTATGGCGAGGCGGAGGCGCAGGAGCGGCTGATCCCGTTCGACGTCATTCCGCGCATCCTCTCGGGCAAGGAATGGGCGCTGCTGGAAAAGGGGCTGAAGCAGCGCGTCAAGGCGCTGAACATGTTCCTGCGCGACATCTATCACGGCCGGGACATCCTGCGCGCCAACGTCGTGCCGGATGACCTGATCTTTCAGAATCCCGTGTTCCGCCCGGAGATGAACGGGCAGGACGTGCCGCACGACGTCTACGTCCACATCGCCGGCATCGACATCGTCCGCGTCGACGCCAACGACTTCATCGTGCTCGAGGACAACGCGCGCACGCCGTCCGGCGTGTCCTACATGCTGGAAAACCGCGAGATCATGATGCGGCTGTTTCCAGACCTGTTCGCGCGCCACCGCGTCGCTCCCGTCGAGCGCTATCCGGACGAGTTGCTGTCGGCGCTGCGCTCGGTCGCGCCGCTCAGCGCCTCGGCCGAGCCGACGGTGGCGCTGATGACGCCCGGCATCTACAACTCCGCCTATTACGAGCACTCCTTTCTCGCCGACAAGCTCGGCATCGAGCTGGTCGAGGGCCGCGACCTCATCGTCAAGAACGATGAGGTGTTCATGCGCACCACCGAGGGGCTGAAGCGGGTCGACGTGATCTACCGCCGCGTCGACGACGACTTCCTCGACCCCCTCACCTTCCGCCCCGACTCGGCGCTCGGCGTGCCCGGCCTGATGTCGGCCTACGTCGCCGGCAACGTCACGCTCGCCAACGCGGTCGGCACCGGCATCGCCGACGACAAGGCGATCTACTCCTACATGCCGGACGTCGTGAAGTTCTATCTCGGCGAGGAGCCGATCCTGAAGAACGTGCAGACCTGGCGCTGCCGCGAGCCGCAGGATCTGTCCTACGTGCTCGACCATCTCGGCGAGCTCGTGGTCAAGGAGGTGCACGGCTCGGGTGGCTACGGCATGCTGATCGGCCCGGCCGCCACCAAGGCGACCATCGAGGCGTTCCGCGACAAGCTCAAGCGCGAGCCCGAGGGCTTCATTGCCCAGCCGACCTTGGCGCTGTCGACCTGCCCGACCTGCGTCACGTCAGGGCTGGCGCCGCGCCATGTCGACCTGCGCCCGTTCGTGCTCACCGGACGCGACCACACCACCATCGTGCCGGGCGGCCTCACCCGCGTGGCACTGAAGGAAGGCTCGCTGGTGGTCAATTCCAGCCAGGGCGGCGGCACCAAGGACACATGGGTGCTGGATGAGTAAGCCTCGCCTCACAAACCTTCGATCCATACTTGCCTTTCCCGCCACCGAGGCGGGATCACTCCGCAGCTTGTAGATTGCCCATGCTGTCGCGCACCGCCGAAAACCTGTACTGGCTGGCTCGCTACGTCGAGCGCGCCGAGTATCTCGCCCGCACCATCGACGCCACCTTGCGCGTCACCGCCCTTCCCGCGGCCTATATCGGCAAGACCAACGAGTGGGAGTCGGCGCTGATGACCGCCGGCGTCAATGTCAGCTTCTACGAGCACTACTCCGAGGCCAACGAGCAGAACGTCGTCGAATATCTCTCGTTCAATCCGTCGAACCCGTCCTCGATCAAGAACTGCATCGAGGCCGCCCGTCTCAATGCCCGCTCGGTCCGCACGGCGCTGACCTCGGAGATGTGGGACACGCTCAACGGTTCCTGGATCGAGCTGCAGGAAGTCTGGAGCAAGGGCACCAAGACCCGCGAGGATCTCGCGCGCTTTCTGCGCTTCGTGCAGGAGACCTCGCTGCGCTTCGATGGCTCGGCCTACCGGACGATGTTGCGCAACGACGCCTACTGGTTCTCGCGGCTCGGCCTGCATCTGGAGCGCGCCGACAACACCGCGCGTATTCTCGACGTCAAATATCACGTGCTGCTGCCCGAGGACGAGCATGTCGGCGGCCCGCTGGACTATTATCAATGGACCTCGATCCTGCGTTCGGTGTCGGCGCTCACGGCCTATCACTGGGTCTATCGCGAGACGCTGAAGCCCTGGCTGATCGCGGACCTCCTGATCCTCAACGACACGCTGCCGCGCTCGCTGGCGAGCTGCTACGGCAACCTCGTCCGCAATCTCGACCAGATTGGCGTCGCCTATGGCCGCCAGGGGGCGGCGCAGCGCCATGCCCGCGGCGTCCGCAATCGGCTCGACCACTCCAACATGGACGACATCTTCCAGCGCGGCGTGCACGAGTTCATCCAGGAGTTCATCGCCGACAATTCGCGACTTGGAGAGATCATCACCAAGCAGTATCTGATCTGAGCGCCCGGAGCGCAGCGGAAACAGCGATGGGCGGCCGTCGGACTGTGTCTGCGAGACCACGTCCGGCGCCGGGCGCCCTCCCCTTCGCCCGAGGGGTCCTCCTTCCCCCTTTCAGGGAGAGGTGAAACGAGCTACCGCGGACAGCACATCTGACGAAGACTGGTCGACCGCCATGCGCCTGCGTATCTCCCATTCCACCACCTACCGCTACGAGCCAGCGGCGACCGGCGCCATCCAGATCATCCGCATGACGCCCGGCAGCAATGACGGCCAATATGTGGCGGAGTGGCAGATCGACGTGTCGACCGATGCCCGCCTCGACATGCATGAAGACGCATTCGGCAACGTCACCCATGTGATCACCCATGGCGCACTCGAGGACCTCACGATCACGGCGGAAGGCCTAGTCGAGACGCACGACACCGGCGGCGTGTTGAAGGGAGCGGACGAGCGCTTCCCGCCCAGCTTCTTCCTCCGGCAGACACCCCTCACGGCCGCCAATGCCGCCATGGCCGCCGTCGTGCGCGATCTGCGCGCGGAATCGAACAGCGACGTGCTCGGTCTTCTGCACACCCTGATGGTGCAGGTCTACGAGCACATGACCTTCGACGAGGATCCGACCCACAGCGGCACCTCGGCGGCGGAAGCTTTCGTGCTGAAGCGCGGCGTCTGCCAGGACTATGCGCATATCGTCATCGCCTGCGCGCGCGCCGCCGGCATCCCCGCGCGTTTCGTGTCCGGCCACTTCCTGCGCTCTGATGGTGCAGTGCACCAGGAAGCCGGCCATGCCTGGGCGGAAGCCTATGTGCCGAATCTCGGCTGGGTCGGTTTCGACGCCGCCAACTGCATCTGCACCACCGACGCCCATGTCCGGGTCGCCATCGGGCTCGATTATCTCGGCGCCGCCCCGGTGCGCGGCACCCGCTATGGCGGCGGGACCGAGACGCTCACCGTGAAGGTGAAGGTCGAGCAGGTCGGCCGCGGCGGTCCGTCGCAATCGCAGTCGCAGCGGCAGTCCTGAATTCTGGAACCGCCGGCCTTCCCGTAGCCCATATGAGCGACTTGTCCGCCGAAGCCCGCAAGGGCGAAGGCGGAAGCGACATCCGGGTTCACCGAGACAGCGCGTGAGATCCCGGATGTCGCTCCGCTCATCCGGGCTACGGAAGTGCGGGGTTGGACGAAGGGGCGATTTTCGCTAGTAATTCGCGCAACTGCTCGAGGGGACTGAGATGACCTATTGCTGCGGAATTCTGGTGCGTGACGGCCTGGTCATGATCGCGGACACCCGAACCAATGCCGGTCTCGACAACGTCTCGACCTTCCGCAAGCTGCACATCTTCTCCAATCCGGGCGAGCGCATCGTGGCGGTCGCCAGCGCCGGCAATCTCGCCGTCAGCCAGTCCGTGCTCTCGACCTTGACCGAAGGCATGGAGGACCCCGAGACCGGCGAGGTCGAGACCCTGATGAACGCGCCGACCATGTTTCAGGCCGCGCAGCGCATCGGCAAGGCGATCCGCATGGTGCACGCCACCGAAGGCCCGGCGCTGAAGGCCGAAGACATCTCGTTCGACGTCTCCTTCCTGTTCGGCGGCCAGATCAAGGGCTCGCGGATGCGGCTGTTCATGGTCTACACCGCCGGCAACTTCATCGAATGCACCACCGACACGCCCTATCTGCAGATCGGCGAGCACAAATACGGCAAGCCGGTGCTGGACCGCGCCATGCATTACGACGTCGAGCTCTACGAGGCGCTGAAGACGGGCCTGATCTCGATGGACTCGACGATGCGCTCCAATCTCGGCGTCGGCCTGCCGATCGACGTGCTGGTGGTGCGCGCGGAGGCCTGCGAGGCCGACCTCAACCACCGCATCGAGGCCGGCGAGCCCTATTTCCACGATCTCCGCTCGCGCTGGTCGGCGGCCCTGCGCGCGGCGCACAACAACATTCCAAGGCCGCCCTACAAGACTCAGAGCGAGTCGAAACACTGAAACTGCAGAACACTGCAAGACACGTGAACTGAAGGTGAGGAAACATGGCTGAAGCGGCAAAGAAGATCGCCCTGGTGACGGGCGCAGGCACGGGGGTCGGCCGCGCCGCATCGCTGGCGCTGATGAAGGGCGGCTTCACCGTGGTGCTGGTCGGCCGCCGCAAGGAGATGCTGGAGGAGACCGCGAAGCTCGGCGAGCCGGGCATGAGCCTGCCCGTCCCCGCCGACATGACCGATCCCGCCTCGATCGCGGCGCTGTTCGACACCGTGAAGTCGACCTACGGCCGACTCGACGTGCTGTTCAACAACGCCGGCATGGGTGCGCCGCCGGTGCCGTTCGAGGACCTCACTTTGCAGCAGTGGCAGTCGGTGGTGGCGACCAACCTCACCGCGCCGTTCCTGTGCACGCAGCACGCCTTCCGCATCATGAAGGATCAGTCGCCGCGCGGCGGCCGCATCATCAACAACGGCTCGATCTCGGCGCATGCACCGCGGCCGTTCTCCTCGCCCTACACCTCGACCAAGCACGCGATCACGGGTCTGACGAAAGCCTCGAATCTCGACGGCCGCGCCTATGACATCGCGGTCGGCCAGATCGACATCGGCAACGCCGAGACGCCGATGACCGAGCGCATGGTCGGCGGCGTACTGCAGCCCGACGGCCGCATGATGCCGGAGCCGCGCATGGACGTGAAGGCCGTCGGCGACGCCGTCGCCTACATGGCCTCGCTGCCGCTCGACGCCAACGTCCTGTTCATCACCGTGATGGCGACCAAGATGCCGTTCGTGGGACGGGGCTAGCTGTGGAGCCTCAGGAGGTTGTCCTCGGTTAAACCGAGTCTGCTGATAGGCGGCTGGGAGTTTATGCCGCCGTG